>DESS01000144.1:15976-66570 GCA_002361335.1 Richelia sp. UBA3308 | reverse complement strand
TCAACTAACTACTATCAACTAACAACTGCTTAATAAGCTAAAGTTTCTAAAGTTTCCCTTAAATACCTTTGTACTTGCTCATCCAAGCTCATTTGTTCAATTTCCAAACCAGATTGCACTCGCTCTAGCTGCCAGCGTTGGAAACCAGAACTAATTGCAATTGCCTGCTTCAAATGTTTCCAAAGGTCGGTATCGCCTTTTAAATCGTCATTGCTTTCGACTGTGAAACTACTCATAATTATTTAATCCTCCATTAAACTTTTCTTAACTTTTGACTTTAATTACTTATATTACTCCGCTAATTTATTAAACAGTCAAATTGTCCTTTAGAACAAAGATATTGGACTTGCGATCCAATATTTTAAGCTTTTTTTACCTGCCGTAAAAGGAAATTAGGTAAAAATAAAATATAGTTTTATTGAATATTTTCTTAAGTTAATAGTTAATTAACATTTTTTTCTGTTACATTCGTTACTAAAATCAATACTTGATTCCAGAATATTCACGGTTTTAACTTAAACCATAATCAAATTGCGTATAGCGAAATTTGCTGTTTGTCAAATAAACCTCTTGTGGTAAGGGCATCCTTGCCCGTCCGAATATAGCGGTTTTCGGTTGGGTGCACTACACTTACAACCCCTCTCCATTGACGAAGTCTTCGAGGGAGAGTACCTCTCCCCTCTAGAGGGGAGAGGCTTTTAACCGAATGTCAAATTTTAAGTTTTGTATTTCATTCAACTGAAATTCGCGATATTACTAGTTTGAATATTACTAGTTTGAATATTACTAGTTTGTATTGCATTCAAGACCAAAACCGCTAAATAAAAACATGTAGAGACAAAGGTAAGGTTCCTTGATCTCTACATGATGTATAAAAGCGGATAATTTTGTACTGATTTGAATCTTGATAAGCTAAGGCAACTAGGGGTATACCTAAGTTGCCAGGCTTGACTGTTATGGCACCGTTGTTTAGTCACTATCTTGCCATTGCAAGAGTGCGACGTTTGGTCACCATTTGATAACCTTCAATAATGTCGCCTTCTTCCCAACTACTAAATTTATCAACACCGACACCACATTCATAACCGGAGTTGACTTCACGAACGTCTTCTTTCATCCGCTTGAGTGAATCAAGGGCACCTTCAAAAATCATATTATTACCGCGACGTACTCGGACTTTGCAGTTACGAAGCAATTTGCCAGACTGAATGTAGCAACCAGCAACAGCACCACGTCCCACAGGGAAGACGGCACGTACTTCTGCTTGACCTAAATGTTCTTCTACTAATTCTGGCTCTAACAAACCTTCCAATGCGTCTTGAATGTCTTCTAAGAGTTTGTAGATGATGTTGTATTCTCGTACATCTACACCTGCTTCGTCTGCTGCTTGCCTTGCGCCGCTGGCAAATGTGGTATTAAAGCCAATAATTACGGCACCACTGGCTGCGGCAAGGTCAATATCTGTTTGGGTAACCTCCCCAGGAGCAGATAACAACATCCGAATGTGTATTTCGTTTTGGGGAATTTGTTTGAGGGAACCCAAAATAGCTTCCACAGAACCCTGCACGTCTGCTTTCAAAATTAAGTTGAGTTCTTTCAACTCGCCTTCTTGGGCTTGTGCTGAAATACTTGTCAAAGTTACACGTCCACCCTGCATTAAACGGGATTGGCGGATTACCTCGGCTCGTTCGTTAGCAAGTAAGCGTGCTTCTTTTTCATTCTCGAAGACTTCAAATTCGTCCCCTGCTGCCGGTACGTCATTTAAGCCCAATACCTCTACAGCAAAGGAAGGACTGGCAATTTCTACCCGTTCCCCTAGATCGTCAACCATTGCCCGGACTTTTCCGAACACAGAACCCGCTACAAGGATATCTCCTACGTGTAAAGTTCCGTTCTGAATTAACAAGGTTGCAACCGCGCCTTTTGCTTTATCCAAATGAGCTTCAATAACGGTTCCTTTTGCCGAACGCTCTGGGTTCGCTTGAAGTTCTTCAACTTCCGAAACCAGTACAATCATTTCTAAAAGCGTATCTAGGTTTTCTCCTTTAATGGCGCTGACGGGAACCATAATCGTTTCACCGCCCCATTCTTCCGCCGTCAAACCATATTGAATCAACTCTTGTTTGACTCTATCTGGCTGTGCCGCTTCTTTGTCAATTTTGTTAATTGCCACAATAATCGGAACTCCGGCAGCTTGAGCGTGACTAATCGCTTCAATTGTCTGGGGACGAACACCATCATCCGCAGCTACTACCAATATGGCAATATCTGTAACTCGCGCTCCCCTAGCCCGCATCGCAGTGAATGCTTCGTGACCGGGAGTATCTAAAAATACAATCTGGTGCTGCTTCTCATCATGTTCTATTTCTACATGGTAAGCACCAATATGCTGGGTAATTCCTCCTGCTTCTCCAGAAGCAACCTTACTTTTGCGAATCGAGTCGAGTAGAGTTGTTTTACCGTGGTCTACGTGACCCATAATCGTTACTACAGGCGGACGACGATGGAGATTTTCCATATCCTCCAAGTCCAGCATTTCAGTAACTTTACGGGCTTCAGCTTCCGGCTCTGGAGTTTCTACTAATACTTCTAATTCTTCAGCCACCATGACGACTGTGGAAGTGTCAAGACTTTGGGTAATACTAACCGCAATACCCTTCATAAATAAGATTTTGACAATTTCGGTGTCGGGCATTGCCAAAGCATCTGCCAGTTCTTGTACGGTCATCGGACCGTTAACCGTTATTATTTCAGGACGCTGGCGCTTCGGTTCAGTTTCTGTATTTCCACCAGTGCTACGCCGACGATTTTGGTCGCGAGATCCGGACTTCCTGACTTTGCTAGGTGCAGCAGGAGTTGGTGCTGCTTTCGCTGTTGCGCTTTTCGGCTTCGGAGGACGAACTATAGCATTGCTAACTGCCGTTTCAATAGCAGAGGCTACTTCATCTTCGTCAAGTAAATCTACATCAAAGTCGTCTTCAACCATTGGCTTCAGACGCTTATTTTTAGGAACTTTAGCAGCTTTGGCTGCTTCTTTTGCTTCGTCGATAGCTTCCTCTTGCTTAGACCGCTTTTTCTGACCTCTAGGTAAACGAGGCGGAGTCGGACGCTTGAGTTCAACTACTTCTTCGACAACAACATCATCATTATCTGTATCATCATCAGTTGACTCGCTAATTGCCGGTTTTGCTGGTCTTGCTGGCGGTTTAAGTGGAGCCGATACACTCGGAGGTGCTGATGAGGATGGGCGTACTTGCTTTCTTGGACGTTGTACATCATCCGAACTACCAGCCGGTGATGCTTTCTTCGGCTTTTGCGGTTTTTCCGTTTTGGAAGGTGCAGCCACCGGACGCGCCGTTTTTACTGGTGCGTTTGATGCTGGTGCATTTGACTGTTCTGCTTTATCCGAAGTTGGTTTATTCTTTTGCCGTTTTGATTGATCGCGATCGCGCTTGAGAATTGGTTTGTCGATGACGCGATTATCCGAACCGGAGTTTGGTTTTGCTGCCGCAGTCGGTCTAGTTGGTGGGGCAGTCAGTTGGGGTTTATTTGGTCTTTCCGGTTTAGATTTGGGTGAAACTAATTTTTCTGGTTTGGTCAAAGCAGTTTTATCTAATTCTGAAGAGGTAGTGGATGCTGAATTATCCGTATTGGCAACGGACACAGAGTTATTTTCTGACTTCGGCTGATTTTGGGAGACGGGTGCGGTTGGTGCCACTGGTTCTATGGAGGAGTCAGGAGAATTAAAAGGTCGGGGAGGCGCAGGAGAAAAAGATGCGCTCTGTGGGGTTTCTAAATTATTTAATGGTGACTTCAAGGAACTTGAAGCATTATTAGAATTATTTGGTGGCTTTGGTTTGCTACGAATTTGCAATATTTGTGGTTTATTTGGTGCTGAATTTGGGTTATGAGAACCCTTATGATTATTTGTACCATGCTCCTTCGACAACGCTAAAGTAGTCGTTATTTTTTCGGCTTGGGAGCGAATACGTTCTGCATCTGATTCTGTAATTGTACTACTATGACTTTTGACCGCAATGTTGAGCTGGTCGCAAATTGCTAATAGCTCTTTATTTTCCAAATTCAATTCCTTCGATAATTCGTAAATTCTGACTTTGCCGTTGTTCATCCACTCTTCCCCTATAATTTACAGTTTTTACGGATGGTTGCCAGCTTTTGCGACATCTCCATCCTTGGGTTACTGTGTAACGGTTGCCATTTTCAATTTGAAAAGGGTCTTCCTTCTTAGGAAAGAGAGATGTTCAGCTGGCATCTCCACGCTTGCGGCCATAATGATTAACGCCGGACTGCGCCCAAGCGTTATCAACTGCCGATATTTAGTTTTTTGTTTTCTTGATGTCTCTGTTGGGTTTAACACATGAAAGCCTATAATGACTAAGTTTTGCGACTGCTCCTTATCATATAACATCACCATGTGTCAATACTCATTTATAATTGTGGCACTAACCTTCTTTACTAAAAGATAATTTAATCAATAGTACTGTCGGACATCGCCCTAATAGTACAATAGTTCTGAAAATTAGCCTCTCCTGTATCACTTTTTGACAAAGTTGATTGCAGGTTATCGCTTTGAGATAAGCGCTGCCACAATGTTGTATACAGTGTTTCTGGCACTGATGCACGCAATGCTCGTCCCAGTCTATTTTTTTTATGAGCAACACTTAGGCAATTAGAATTTGGACAGATATAGGCTGAACGCCCCATGCCCACATCTAATTGTACCTTTCCTGAAGGAAACACGCGGACAATCCGCCAAAAATCCTGTTTGAAACTCACTTTTCGACAACTAATACAACGCCTCCAATTCGGTTTCATTTTAACTAACTATTCAGCTTTAACTATGGGGGTAATTGTTACTACTAATAAATTGTTTGATTCTCAGACTCAAATTCGGAGCCAATTACATTTAATGAAGTTGTATTATCCTCGGAATTAACTTGTTGTTGATTTTCCTGTTCTAAGTCGTCAGATTTAATTTGCTCTACATCAAGTTCTTCAAGTTCTTCAAGTTCTTTTAATTGTTCTAATTCTTCTAATTCTTCAAGTTCTGCTGCGTGTTGTGCCCTAGCCGCTGCAAATTTTGCGTCTTCTCCTTCAAAGTCGTACTTAGCTTTATCTTTAATATCTATTTTCCAGCCTGTAAGTCTAGCAGCTAAACGAACATTTTGTCCTTCTTTGCCAATTGCTAAACTCAATTGGTCTTCAGCTACAAGTACGTGAGTTTGTCTGGTTTCTGGATCCATAAGGCGAACATCATCGACTCGCGCAGGACTTAAGGCATTGGCGATATAAGTTGCTGGATCTGGAGACCAACGAATCACGTCAATTTTTTCGCCGCGCAATTCATTAACTACTACTTGAATTCGAGAACCCCGCGCTCCAATACAAGCACCAACTGGATCTACATCTCGATCTAAAGTATCTACAGCTATTTTTGTTCTTGGTCCAACGTAAGAAGATGGAGGATTAGCTTCCCGGGCAACGGCAACAATTCGCACAACTTCATCTTCAATTTCCGGTACTTCGTTGGCAAACAAATACACTACTAAACCGGCATCAGCCCTGGAAACCAGCAATTGCGGTCCTCGTTGTTGACCTCTTGATACTTTTTTCAGATAAACTCTAAAAGTTGCGCCAATACGGTAATTATCGTTGGGCAGTTGTTCCCGTTTGGGTAATTCCGCTTCTACTTCTGGCTGACCAAAACCGCTAGTTACAGCCATAATCACCGATTGTCTTTCAAACCGCAGCACTCTTGCTTGCAGTACTGTTGCTTCCAAATCTTGGAATTCTTCTTGAATTAATTGTCGCTGCTGGTCGCGCAGTTTTTGCGATAACACTTGCTTGGTTTGCATCGCCGCCATACGACCAAATTCTTTTTTGTCGGGGGTTACATCTACAACTACTTCTTGTCCCACTAATTGAGCTGCATCATCTCCCCTCAATTCCTCGACTTCTTTGATAACGTCATTAAGAGCAATTTGATGGTCGGAGTTTGTAACTTCTTCAACTATAGTTTTCGTAGAAACAACCCGAAATCCTTCATCTTCAATATCTAGTTCCACTTCAAAATTTTGAAAGTAATCTTCATCAAACTGTTTGCGATCTAAATTTTGGGCGCGACGATAACGTTCATAACCCTTAAGCAGAGCTTCTCTAATTGCCGATTGCACTGCAACACGTGGCAAATTTCGCTCCTTACTTATACTTTCAATTAATTCTTTTAATCCAAGTAATTTAAGCATTGACATATATGGTTCTCCTTTAAGAAATTACTACCGGCAACACCGGAATTAGAGACGATAAATAATCGGTGTTTTAACAAAACCACCGTCTTGCCCGAAAAGTTTGGTGAATAATTGGTTTGAAAACCAATACAAGCATTACATACTTATTTTCGTAGCAAAAAACCGCTCTTCTTACCTTCGGCACAAAGCACTTTTCGCTCCCTGTGTGTCTCCCGACTTAATCCCGTTCTTCATCTAACTGCACGCTGGTAATATTCGACCGGGGAATTTCGATTACACGACCCTTTTTGTTTAAGTAAACGCTTTTTTCATCTCGGCGAACCAGTTTACCATGTACCGATGATTGTCCTTGGTGTGGAGAAGAAGTGCAAATCTTAACAGGGAAACCTTTAAAAGAGATAAATTCCCGGTCGGTCTGCAATTGCTGGGAAATACCAGGACTAGAAACTTCCAATACATAGGTATCCGGAATAATTGATACCGAATCCAAGCTTGCTTCTAAATTACGGCTCATACGCTCGCAATCATCCAAACCAGTATCTTGCTTCGGATTACGGATGTCTACTCGCAATACTGGTGGGCTTTGATTGGTATGAAAAACCACTTTCACGACCTCTAGTCCAAGGTCTTCTGCTACTGGTGTTGCTAAGTCAATAATTTGCGGAACTAAAGGATGAGTCATGTGGCTATTCCAACAAAAAAAGTGGGCAATTACCCACTCCCTGCGATAAGGATATCTTCCAAGAAGTCTTGCAACGAACTTGATGACAGTCCGTCCTTAATCTGAGTTTAGCGCATTTTTCCAAAATGCTTACAGCAAAAAATCTACAATCGCTGCTAATCTCGATTCTAAGAAAGATAAGGCTTTTGTGCCGAACTAGTATCTGGTAGTAAAGGAACAGATAGTTTAGAATCTAGATTTCTAGTTTGTTCGAGAATTTGCTCTATATCTTCTTCGGAAAGACGCTGAACATAATTAATTTTAATTTCTTCTAAGAAGTCTATTAATAAACTTTGTATTTCTGAGAGTACTTGTTTTTCTTGGATTTCCTCTGTTAAAGCATTGGAAAAGCCTTTCACTAATTGGTTTGCTAGTTTTGCCGAAACTGGATCTTCTGTTGCCAATACTAAAGCATGGTAAAGATTGGTTGTAATTTGAGTTGCCAACTGTTGGCTTAATTGTAAAGGCATTTGCCCGAGTCCGGGTATGTTTCGCAAGTTGCGATAAATCGGAGATTGGTCAAATGCGCTATTTATATTGTGCTGTAGAAGAGCAATCATTTCCGGTTGAATTTTTGGCAGCACTTGGTGAATAACTGTTTGGACAAAAATTCCTGCTAGGGCTTCTATTTCATTAATATTATTGATGTCTACATAAGGACGTAATGTTTGACTATGTTGCAGCCAGCTAGTTAAGTCTCCTCGTTTGATTGAGGTTT
Organism: Richelia sp. UBA3308; assembly: GCA_002361335.1. Classification (GTDB taxonomy): domain Bacteria; phylum Cyanobacteriota; class Cyanobacteriia; order Cyanobacteriales; family Nostocaceae; genus Rivularia. The sequence goes on along the minus strand of DESS01000144.1, from coordinate 58,862 downwards.
GAGTTTTATTTATTACTCTTACTACTACAATTTGCGTTATTTCTTCAGCAAAATTAGCTACAAGGCTTTGTTGAATTTGGTGACGTACACTGTGTAATTTTAATAACTCTGTTTTTTCTAAACGAAATAACACAGGTATTATTCGCAACCAACGCCAAAAAGGTAGTATTAAAAATATGTTATACCAATGCCATAAAACAGCATTAATCCAGCTAAATCCAGGATGACGGCGTTTTGTATAGTAACTACGAGCTAAGATTTCAATTGCAAATAAAATTACAAATGGTAAATCAATAAGCCAAAATTTATCTGTAGGTTCTCCATTTTCGCCGATACTTCGATAGTAATTAGTACTTATTAACGGTTTAATTTTTTCGTTAAAGAAATCTAATTCTTTATCTAAACCTTGTCTTATAAAATACTCTTGACTCCAGAAAGTCCTAAAAGCGCCTTTTGCCGATTCATTCTCAAGGCGATCGCGCATGCGATTTTTGATTTTTTCCAAAGTACCGCTTTTATTCGCTGCTGCAAATGGATCGTCTTCTATCATTTCTACGCTCAATTCGCGCAATTCCTGTAATTTATTTACAGATAGGGGTGAACTTAATCCTGTTTCGCGGATTTGCTGCTCAAATTGTTTTACTGTTCTTAAATATTTTTCAGTTTCTCGATGGGGTTCGATCCCTTTAATCGGGTCGTATATTCTTTGGATTTGAGGCAAGTTTCGTAGGTAAAAATCACGCCATTCAACGTAAGTCAAGTTAAATAATACCAATCCTAAGTTGATTGTGGCAGTAAGTACCATAAATCTCTCAAACCAAAGTTTTATTTTTTTAGGTGGTTTTCTATTTATCATTGTTTCTCAGTGGTATTACATATGTATTAAGTAGATATAGCGTATTTTTTTTACTGATTACAAGAGATTATAGAATCTTTTTTGCAAGATAAATAAAGCATTAGAAGTGTATTTTGTATCACTAAAATCTTTAGTTTATATAAGAAAAGTAAGATACATCTATAGGAAGATGACGAAATTGTTCTTCCTTAGCTATTTAAAAAAGTTACAAAAAAACCTGGTAATAAAAAAATCATTAATAATAAGAAAAAGATATTGAAAAAAATCGCTTAAATCAACTTAAAATGCAGCTGTAAAGTTCAAATATACTGCCGAATAAAATAACTCGGAGTTTTAATGATGTGGTGTGAGTTTAGTAATAGAAGCATTGGTTTAGCAACTGCTTGCCTGATTGCCGGTGGTATAGCAGTTTCAAGTGCAGTTTTAGCAGCTCGAGAGAGAAATTATACTCCACGGGAATTTCGTTCTGTATTGTACGGATTGGGATATGACGTGAAAGTATCAGATGCACCTCTGACGGATGCTCAAACAAGAAAAGCAATCCGCGAATTTCAGCAGGGTTACAAGATCGGAGTTGACGGCGTAGCAGGTCCACAAACTCAAAACCTCGCCGCCGAAATTGTTCAAAGTCTCAAGTACAACTTGAATTTAGTCACTAATCCCAATCCCAAGTTAACGCTCAATCAGTTTTACGGACCAAGAACGCAACAAGTCGTTAAGGAATACCAAACACAGTTACAGGTTGAACAAACTGGAATAGCCGACTTAGCTTTGCGACAAAGACTTAATCAGCTAGCGAAGCAAGAAACTCCACAACCTGATTCAGTTGCAACACCAACACCGGAGGTAACACCAGAAACAACGCCAACACCGGAGGCAACACCAACACCGGAGGCAACACCATCACCAACCGCTACCCCTGAAGTAACCCCAACTCCGGTAATACCAGAAGCAACGCCAACGCCAGAGGTAACACCCACTACAACACCCATACCGGAAGTAACACCCATCGCGACACCATCACCAACTGCTACCCCTGAGGTAACGCCAACTCCGGTAATACCAAAACCAACGCCAACTCCTATAGAAACTCCTGAGGAGGAAAATGAAGAGGCGACACCAACACCTACTCCTACAGAAACTCCTGAGGATGAAAATGAGGAAGCCACACCTATTCCTACTCCTACTCCTAGGACATCACCTTAGGGATTAAAGATTAAAGGTGAATTCGGGATTGGGGATTGGGGATTAAGAATAGGTTAAAATTCTACCTTGTCTCCTTCCCCGGCTCTCCCCATCCCCCCATGGAATTAACGGTTTGATTCCTCCATAGGTCTACCCTTGGGAACAGGAAGAGCTGGACGACGGTCATCGTAAGGCATTGGAATGTACTGCACCGAAGGTCTTCCTCCTTGGGGTTGCGGGTAAAGTTCCATCAGGTCGTAGACGATTCGGGGCAGTCCAACTGTGACGGGCAGCCCCATTTCTGTTGCTTCTTCTACGGTTACTGGATAATCGTGAGTAACTTGTCCGGTAGTCAAAGCTTCGATAATGCTTTCAATATTTTCCGGTTTAACTTTTTGTTTGGGGATGCAATCTTCTAGTAAAGTGCGTACAAAACGCTGTACTTGTTTCATGGCTTTACGGGATATGTCAGCCATAATTAAGGTTTGGTCTTCAATTTCACTAATTGGTTTATCTTCAACAACTTTGAGAATACTCGCTGCTGGAAAATTACCGAGTTGGGGATCTACAGGTCCCAATACTGCATTTTCATCCATAATGATTTCATCCGCTGCCAGGGCAAGCATTGTACCGCCACTCATGGCATAGTGAGGTACAAAAACAGTTACTTTGGCTTGATGACGAATCAAAGCTCTTGCAATTTGTTCGGTTGCTAAAACCAAACCGCCAGGAGTATGTAAAACCAAATCAATCGGAACATCTGGCGGAGTCAGGCGAATTGCCCGGAGAATTTTTTCTGAATCTTCAATGGTGATGTAGCGGGAAATTGGTATACCTAAAAAACTGATAGATTCTTGACGGTGAATCAGTAAAATTACCCGGCTTTTACGTTTTTGCTGAAATTCATCGATACTGCGGAAGCGATTATACTCCATTTGACGGCGCTGCCAAATCGGTTGCAAGGAAGAAAACAGCAGAAAAATCCAAAATATATCGAAAATACCAAAGCTCATAAGACCAATTATTGAGATTTAACACTTTACGACATTAATTCTCACAACTTTTGGTAAATCGCAAGTCTACCCGGGGAGACACTTAACAATTATCAATTAAGTTGGTCTACAAGAAAAATCACAATTTTTTTTAGCGGCGATAAGCCCTACCCTAGGGGAACACCTGACGGAGAACGGGCATGGCACGGCTTCAGGCAGTGGCTGTCACCAATCGCCTTTATTGTACGGCTGCCCTTAATCCCCCTCAAAGAACTACAAGGCTAAATTCGGCGCATCTTGATAAAGAAATGGCATTACATAGTGATTTTTTCGCCTGTAGCGGCTCCAAATACCTTCTTACTACTCAAAAAATTTTTGAAAATATTCTCAACTTAAAGCTTTTATTATTTTTTTCACAACCTTTGATTTCGATTTACTCTGGCTGTTGGGAGTGATTTAATTTATAAAAAAATATTAATTTTTAATTTATTTAATATAAAAATTTTCTGCCCTTTTCTATGAGCAAGACTTATGATATTTACTTTTTACTGATTTAAAATGGATAACTTAATTTATACCATACTATATTAGTACGAAGAAATGTTACTTAAATTAAAAAAAATAACTCAATCACTTCGTAATATACTAGAATCCGATTGGGGATTAAAATTTTTTATCAATTTATTTGTTGACTGGCACATTTTTTCTTGTAGGCTGTCTTCTCGGTAATTTAAAACGAAAAATAAGACTGGGTCGTGTACCGCACCAAGATAGTCCGAAGTGGTACTCGCGTAAGTACTGTTAAGGAAAGTTTAAGATTGGTAAATCAAACAGTTGATTATAGCTGATGAATTCAGGCTTAATCTGAAATAGTTGAATTAGCCTTTGTAGTAATTAATATTGCTTGTGAGTTGAAATATTATCGAAAACTGGATATTTTTACACTTATTTTACTTAGAGAAAATATTTAACATTATGTTAAGAAATTTACGATTAAAACAAAAATTTACAGTGTTACTGGTGGTTATCTTACTTATAGGGGTTAGCCTCAGTGGATTAACTTTATCTTTCGTACTTAGGCAAAATGCCAGACGGGAAGTTGCCAATACGGCTTTGATTTTGATGGAAACGATGAGTTCGGTTCGGAATTACACTAATACTCAAGTAAATCCAGAATTAAAAGATAAATTAACAAAGACGTTTTTACCCCAAACCATACCTGCTTATTCAGCTAGGGAAGTATTTGAAAATCTACGAAATAAAAGAGAATATAAAGACTTTTTTTATAAAGAAGCAACACTTAATCCGACTAATCTTCGGAATAAAGCTGATGCCTTTGAAACGAGAATTATTGAGGATTTCAAGAAGCAACAAAAATCAGAATTGACTGGTTTTCGTTCCCTTCCTGGTGGAGATATTTTCTATATTGCTCGTCCTTTAGCTGTAACTGAAAAAAGTTGCTTACAGTGTCACAGTACGGTTGATGTTGCGCCTCCAAGTATGATAGACCGTTATGGCGCAGCTAATGGATTTGGATGGAAGTTAAATGAAATAATCGGTGCTCAAATTATTTCAGTACCTGCGGATAGAGTGATTCAAAAAGCGAATAAATCATCTTTTACGGTTATAGGTATTGTATCGATTGTTTTTCTCGCAGTTATTGTATTAGTAAATATATTGTTGAATCGACAAATTATACGTCCACTTAAACGTATTACCCGTGTGGCAGAAGAAGTTAGTACCGGACACATGGAAGTGGATTTTGATCAGGTATCTAATGACGAAATTGGTCATCTTGCTAGAGCTTTTAAAAGAATGAAGCTAAGTTTAGAAATGGCTATGAATAGACTTAGATATCCTGCTAATTCTAATAGAAATCCTGAAGAATCTTTTTAATCAGAGTAATGAGTCATAAGTAATGAGTCATAAGTAATAAGTCATAAGTAATAAGTCATAAGTAATGAGTCATAAGTAATGAGTAACAAGTATTCATGAGTAGTAGATAGTAATCGCCCAATAGGGTTATATAGTCAGTAATTAGCCGGACTTAATTGATATATAATCTCAAGATAATGAAGATTAAGAAAGCCGGTTTTTTTTCTACAAAACCGGCTTTGTCAGCATATAACATTATTACAAATCAAATTATTACAAATCATAGTAAATAAATTTAATCACTTAAGGAAATATCTTCCGTGTAAATTCAATTGCCATTTGGAAATCAGGAATTTCTCTTGCTAATAATTCTACAAATTGCTCCGGTGTTGATTGAGGATTTTGAGCTAATACATCTTCAATAATCAGATTTGCCATTGGTCCAATATAATAGGCTAAATGTTGATGACAATTTTTGATGAAGGAAGGGTTTAGTACGTTTAATTGTGTTTGATTATAACTGTGTTCACGATTATCAATTGAATAAACGAATGTTTCTTGGACTTGGTAATTAGGAAGAGATATTGTGGGGTTTAAATTGGTTTCGGGTATAACTACTGTTGGAGCCTCAAAAAAATTTTCCGAAAAAGATGAAAATGCTTGCTTAGTTTCAAGTTCTTCTAGTTCCGTGAGAACTTCTTTAGTTGTTTGGTATCTCGCTTTCGGTGTATCTGCCAACATTCTATTGAGTATCAACGCAAAAGCATCGCTGATATTAGCATAAAACCGCCAGTTCCAGTCTAGTGAATATCTATCCATCAAGTGGGATGGATTTTTACCAGTCAGCAGCACTATTGCTGTTACTCCTAAGGCATAAATATCACTGCTTGGAGAACACAAACCCAAACTAATTTGTTCGCGGGGAGCATATCCTACTTTTCCTACAAGGGACATATTACCAGCAAATGCTGTTTGATTTATTTTGCTAGGTCCGCTGATTTCGGTTATTTGCTTTCCCACACCAAAATCAATCAGGACTGGTAAATCTCCGCCTTCAGGCAACATGATATTATCGGGAGAAATATCTCTATGAATAACTTGATGTTCGTGGACGTATTCCAAAACTGGTAATAGCTTTTTTAGCCAAAATATTACTTCATCTTCTGAAAAAGTTTGCTGATTTCTTTGACGTTCTTGTAATAACCTTGAATAGGTTTTACCATTAACATATTCTTGTACTAAAAACAGCCTACCTTCTCCTTCAAAACAAGCTAAAAAGCGGGGTATTTGGGGATGTTCTAATTTATGAAGAATTTTTGCTTCTCTTTTGAACAAATCGCGACATTTTTCGATTCCATCGCTACCAGTACCAAAGGGAGCGAATTCTTTGAGAACACAAGGTTCGTTGAAGCGACGTGTATCGTAAGCCAAGTAAGTCCGCCCAAGTCCCCCTTGTCCCAGCATCTTTTGAATAATGTAACGACTATCAATTAAAGTCCCAGAAGCTATTTCTGATTTTGTCAAAGGGGGCAAAAACATTTATTTTTCACTCCTAAAAGATATATATTTAATTATTAGTTTTTATTCGTTTTAAACTTTAGTTTTAAACTGCCGTTTGCCATGCAAATATTTTCCTGATGCTGTTACTTTTCCATAGAAATGGAAATTTTTTAAAAAAGAGAATTTTTCAGCTTTTTATTTTAGGACTTATGTCTTTGTTTGTTAATTTATCGGTGGTTTAATAAAATTAACTGGAAAAAAATTACATTTTCCATTATTTCTGGGAAAGTGCTATAAAATAAATTGGCACAAATAAATCGAACTATGTAACAGAATGTAAAATTAACGAAATCCTTGGGATTAATTTTTCATGCCGACTTACTGATTTCTACGAGCATCTCAATTATCCATCACCATCCATTTAAGATATTTCGCACAAAGTTCATAAAAGTTTATAAAAAATTGTAAAAGTCGATTTTTTGCTTACAGATGATTAATCAGTCTTGTTTGTATTATCAGATGCTTTGGGTAGCAAAATTACGGGTGTTTCTTTAATCCTTGCCTCTAAAGGTTTAACTTTTTTTATTAGCTCGATAAATTGATTGTACTTAGGAATTTTGGCACTGGGGATATAGCCTGCATCAGCTGCGATATTTCCTGGAACCTCACTCATAAATTTTCGGATTTGTCGTTCCCGATTTCGTTCAACAGTTGGTGATAGCAGTACCACTCCTGAGGGAATCCACCGGCTGGTGTGTATAGTTTTAAATTTAGTTTGACGAAATTGCCGTCGATAAATTTCAAAGTTTTTTTCAGACAAAGCACCAGCATCAACCCTACCTTCTTTTACCCATTGAAGTACTGTTTTGGGAGTGGGAGCAAAACGGATATCAGCAAGGGTTAAACCGTAGAGATCGTACAAAGGAACATAATAGCCAGCAGCCGAACCGATTTGACCTAAAGCAATGGTTTTATTCATCAAATCTGGTATTTTTTGAATTGGGCTATCGTCTCTGACTATCAGTAACGAACGCTGTCTGCTGCTGACTTCACCCATTGAAAACAAAGGTTCATAGAGTTGTTTATCCATGGCGATCGCTGCTAAACCAGGGGTTGCAAAAACGATATCCCATCGCTTGCGGCGAATTTGCTCCATAGCTCGTAATTCGTTGTAAGCCGGTTCTAATTCTACAATCGACTTTGTTTTTGCTGCTATGTAGTTTTTAAAGCCCTCATATTTATCTAGTGAAACATTTTCTTCTCCATAGCTGACTAGGCCTAAAGTAACTTTTTCTGGGACTGTATATGAGGAATTGCATCCTATCCCTAACAGTACAAGTAATATTAAAAACCCGAATCGTACAAACCTAGGTGCAAACATACTTTTTTCTTAATGTACTTAAATAGCTGCGTATTTAATTATCAAGATTTACAAATGCTTTTAAAACTTAATTTTTCATAAAAAATAATAACAAACTTTATTTTAAATCTTAGAGGAACAAGGCATGGGGGGGGAGTATTGGTGTAAAGTGATAAGCTCACCCCAAATTTTTCAGCATATAAGGAGCTGATCAAAAAATAAACAGGATACAAGCCTCCGGGAGGCGGCGGTGGAAAGAAAAAAATTTTTTTCATTTCGGGCAAGCCCCTCGATTTATCAATATGGTACTTGATAACTGAAAACTGATAACTGAAATGACACCTAAACTAGATCCTCTTAGATAAAAACTATAAAATCTGGGCAAACAAAGACGATGAAGCTACTTATTTGCACATCCTAAGACTAATTGGCGCGCGTAAACATTGCCCCAGAATTGATGACGGAAGAGTCAACGTAGACTTGTAGTTTTCACAATTAAACAGACGTAGTAATGAGGAATTCTCTGCATCTTCCATGCTCATAGAACTGGATACAACAGGGAAGGCTAAATTAAACTAGAGTATGAGAGTTTATCAGTTGACTCTTATCGCAAATTATAGGACTAAACAACTTTTGTGTTTTTGGAGTATATAAAAATGGATGGGTTCATTACTGGGTTATTAATTTTCGCTTACGTAGCTGGTTTGTGGAAATTTTGGACTGGATTTAGAAGAACTAATTTCAGTAACAGTTTAATAAATCGTTTGGTTTTATCTTTGTTATGGCCAGCTTGTTTTATTGCAAATAAATCATATCGTAAAAATTTTAGAAAAGCGCTCAAAGGTTAAGGATTATTATGGTAATTACTATCAGTATATGAAGGTAAAAATTAGTTTGTCAGATAAGTTAAATATCTGGCATTCTTTTATAGCTTATTTGAAAAAAATATTGTATTATAAACATCTTGCTGTTAATTTTTCCCTTACTTTAAGATCAATTTCAGATTCACACTTAAACATTGGTTTATGTCGAATTATATTAGTCAACCCCATTCATTATCATCCCTAGCAGCGCCGGTATCTTTTAATGCTCTTGAGAGGACTTATGCCCTCAGACACCGTTCGGGAAATTCCCGCTCCCTGCTAAAAAAACAGCCGTGCTAAATTCAATCTAAATACTAGTAGCACTTCCGACATTTATAAGTACTCTTGTATTTACCCAATCTTATGGCCGTTTTCTTAAACAATCTAAACCCAACTTATTGTCAGTATAAGTAAGTTTTTATATGGTTACTTTTTTACATTATTAGTAAAATAATTAAAAAAATAGAAAGTAGTCACATATTGATTTGTTAATCTGTTAAATAGATTATAATCGGGGTTAATTGCCTCAAGCGCTAAAAATTTAAAGTATTCCCAAACCCTGAAGATACAGGGTTACTGGTCTAAGGGGAATCTTGATGACTTCGGGGAATCCCCGCTAGTTGTTGAAAGAATACATCCCCTAATGCTGTATGATTAATAATCTGGAAAAGTAAATCATCAAATTGTTAAGTTTCAATTCATAGTATGGATAAGACAGTAAATATATAACCTTAGAAGGATAGATTGATTTTCCGTTATTAGGAAAATATGTTTATGCTTGCTTCTAGTCAACCCTTGGATTGCAAGTAAATCTCGTTAACGGCAGCAAAAAGTTTCATCAGAAAGAATATTTATGTCAAAAGTATCAACTGCTTAATAGAGTGATATTTCGGATTTTCTTTTCACTATTTCCAAGTTAGACTCGGATAGATTATTAGTACTTGGGTTGAACTAATCTTCGCGATTGGTTAAATATTTTTTATTTCTTGAACCCTTCTATTAACGTGGGTTTTAGTTTTTTGACTTTACTTTTCAATATTTAAGAAAAGTAATCAAATCAACCCTTGAAAAAAATTAGTTCCCATCCATAATCATTGCTTTAAATAAGCTATAAGCGCTTCGGGTTGCATCTTTGAAGCGTATTTTGCCCTCACTGAAAAAAAAATTAGGAGGAAAAATGCTTCACAATAATAATGGCGAAACTCTTTCGATTTACGAATGGTTATCTAGAGCGGGTTTTCAAAATTCCGATGTCTTTAGAATGGAACCGGAATTAATTCGCCATCTTCACAAACAGTGGTTTGTATACCGTGAAAGTGTACAAACTTTTATGTCAGAAACTGGTTGTTCCGATCCTGGTGAATTTGAGATTAATCATCCTTATCGCACTCCTCAAGTGCCTCAACCCACTTCTTCCTACTCTGGGCTTGCGTAAAACTGCAAACATTTTTTCTATAAGTACGGAAAGTTGTTTCAGAGGGATTCGGCTCTTACGGGAAGTCGGCGCGGGCGGTTGATAAACTGAGAAGGGAGCTTTTTGGGATAAAACAGCCCGCGTCGCTATTGCAAAAATATTACTTTTTTACATAAACTTACTACTTGACAATTCTCACGGGCTGGGATGCCCGTACCACAAGAGTTTTAGAAAATTTTTCTGTGCTTGATTTACTTGCAAAATGCTGTAATTTTTAATTCCTAACTCTTCACTCCTAATACCAATTCTGTATGAGGCTGCGCTTAATCGCTCTCACTCTAAAAGAGTGGAGCTACCACTACAAAGCCAACCGTTAGGTGGCTAAAGAGGGGCGCATCTTTATAAAGAAATGGTATAACTACTCACCACTCACCACTCACTACTCACTCTTAACTAGCAGGTGGTAATTTAACTTGATTATTTTCTTCCATAAATTGACGGCGTGGTTTTTTTCTAAAACCGTATTTGATTGTATCTAAAATCCAATGTTGAAAGTTATCAACATAGGTGAATAAAACAGGTACTACTACTAAAGTTAATAAAGTAGAAGTTGTAAAACCACCGATAACCGCAACACCCATTGATTGACGAACTTCTGCACCAGCACCTAGCCCTAATGCTAGGGGAAAAGTACCGGCGATTGTAGAAAGAGAAGTCATCAAAATTGGACGTAAACGGGATACGCCAGCGTCTAAAAGTGCTTGACGTTGTTTTTTACCTTGTTCTAAACCGATAATTGTATAATCCACCAATAAAATTGAGTTTTTGGTGACAATTCCCAATAACAAGACGATACCAATTAAGGCATAAAGCCCTAAAGCTTTTTGAGCAATCATTAACGCTAAAAGAGTACCGCCCAAACATAAAGGTAGCGCTACCATAATGGTGATTGGGTGAAGGAAGTTATTGTATAGCAGCACCAAGATAGCGTAAATCATCATTATTGCTAAACCCAATGCAGTACCAAAGCGTCCGAAAATTTCCTCCATAATTTCCGCATCACCAGCTGAGCGTCTATTTACTTCGGCTGGTAAATTTTTCATTGCCGCTAATTGGTTGACAGCTTGCAATCCGTTTCCTAAAGAAATCCCCTGTAAATTAGCTTCCACCGAAACTTGACGCATTCTATCAAAGCGGTTGATAGTGGCTGCACCGCTACCAAAACGGATATCTGCTACTGCTAATAAAGGGACTAAACTGCCATTTTGAGTGGGAACTTGGAGATTTTTAATATTTGTAATGTCTTCTCGCGCTTTGGGATCGATTTGTACTCTAATGGGAATTTGGCGATCGGGAAGATTGTATTTTGCTAAGTTGGCATCGTTATCGCCAATAGTCGCCAAAGAAGCGGTACGGGCAATTGATTGTACAGTTACGCCCAAATCTGCCGCCCGTTGGGGTAGTGGTACTACTAAAATTTCCGGTTTTACCAAACTAGCACTAGAAGAAACCTCCACCAATCCTGGTACAGTACGCATATCCTTTTCTAAATCATCAGCAGCTTTTTTCAAAGCTTGGGGATTTTCACTTTGCAAAACTATAGTTAAATCCTTTCTACCACCCACAGCACCAGTACTTTGAAAACTAATTCTCGCTCCTGGAATTTGGGCAAATTGCGGACGTACTTTTTCTTCAAACTCGCTTTGAGAAAGTTCTCGTTCTTCCTTGGGTTTTAATCTAACTGTAAGACTTGCCGAACCAACATTTTCTGTAGATAAAACACTTTCAACCCCAGGGTTTTGGTTAATTAAATTTGTCGCTTGAGTTACTACTTTCTTAGTGTCAGCCAAAGTCGAACCCGGAGCTAATTCCACAGATACCGTAGAAATACCGATATCAGCACCATCAACCAAACCCTTGGGAATCATCGGCACCAACATTAAACTACCAATAAAGAAAGCCAAAGCCAGCAGCAAAGTTGTGATTCGATGGCGTAAAGCCCATCTGAGTGTAGAAGCATAAGGTTGAAAACGACGAGAAGATTTTCGATTATTTCTCCTTGTCTCCTTATCTCCATGCCCAATCTCCTTTTTCTGTAACAAATGCGCTCCCATCATAGGCGTTACCATTCGCGCTACTGCTGTAGAAAATACAGTCGCGGCGGTTACTGTCATAGCAAAGGGTTGGAAAAATTGACCGGGAATTCCACCCATGAATGCTACGGGTAAAAATACGGCAATAATTGTCGCAGAAGTTGCAATTACCGCTAAACCCATTTCCGCTGATGAGTCAAAAGCTGCTTGTTTGGGTTCTTTACCCATACCCAAATGCCGTTCCATATTTTCAATTTCTACCACGGCATCATCTACTAAGTTACCCACTGCTAATCCCAAACCCAACAGTGTCATATTGTTGAGAGTGTAGCCCAAAGCAAAAATTACACCGAAAGTGGGAATAATTGATAAAGGTAAAGTTACCGCTGTAATTAAAGTCGCTCGCCAATCCCGTAAAAACAGTAGAATTACTACCACAGCTAATACAGATGCGATTAAAAGTTCGTTCATCGTACTTTGGTAAGAATTGCGAACAAAAGTAGCTCTGGTAAAAATTAATTCCATGTTTACGTCTTGCGGAAGAGTTTTTTGCAGCTTTTCAACCTCAGCTTTGATTCCTTCTTCCACCGTCACCGTAACACTACCAGTACTACGCAATACCTCAAAAGCAACTACTGGTTTATTATTCAACCGTGCCGATTGACGTACTTCACCAAAACTATCTGCGACGTTTCCTAAGGTAGATAAAGGAACGGAACCACCATTAGGAAGGATAATTTCATAATTTCTTAAAATATCAACACTTTCGGCACTACCTAAAGTACGGATACTTTGTTCGTTGCCACCAATTTCCGCACGACCACCTGGTAAATTAATATTAAAAGCACGTAATTGGTCGTTTACTTGAGTAGCGGTAATACCCAAAGACTGTAAACGATCGGGATCGAGGTTGACGCGAATTTCTCTGTCAACTCCACCCACCCGGCGGATTTCAGCAACACCCTTTACAGATAAAAGAGCACGGCTGATAGTTTGATCCACCAAATTACTCAACTCTTCCACAGAGCGTTTATCCGAACTGACTACATAAGTCATAATTGAGCTACCGGCAAACTCCAGCCGCTGCACAATTGGATCGTTAATATCTTGGGGAAGACTTTGACGAATTTGAGCGATCGCATTGCGAACATCATTAGTAGCGCGATCGCTATCGGTTCCTAAATCAAAATTAATAGTAGTAGTAGAAACCCCATCAGTAACAACCGAACGCAATTCATCAATATTGCCTAAACCAGCAACGGCATCTTCAACTTTCTTAGTTACCTGAGATTCAAGTTCACTAGGCCCCGCACCAGGTTGAGTTACAGTAACTTGAACCGCAGGAATATCAATATTAGGGCTGGTATCAATTCCCAAGTTAGTGAAACAGAACCAACCAACTATAGTCAAAATTAAAAATAAAACAATTGTCGGAATCGGTTTGTTTATCGACCAAGCAGAAACGTTAAAATTCATATTAAGTTGTTAGTTGTTAGTTGTTAGTTGTTAGTTGTTAGTTGTTAGTTGTTATTTGTTAGTTGTTAGTTGTTATTTGTTAGTTGTTATTTGTTAGTTGTTAGTACTTTCAGTGTAATCAGTGAAATCCATCTAATCCGTGATAGTTGTTAGTTATTAGTTATTAGTTATCAGCAATGCCCAATGCCCAATTCTAAATTCTAAATTCTAAATTCTAAATTCTTAGTTGTTAGTTGTTAGTTTTTACTCGTTACTCGTTACTCGTTACTCATTACTCCCTTCTCCCCTTCCTTCCCATCCGAAATCGCGACTCGTACCTTATCCCCATCTTTGAGATATCCAGCACCGTCAGTTACAACATTTTTTCCCGGTTGTAAACCACTTTTAATTTCTACTTTTCCACCTTTAAGAATTTCTCCTGTTTCGACTTTTTGACTGCTAACAATATTATCTTCATTGATAGTAAATACAATTGCGCTGCCGTCGGGTTGAGGAAGTACTGCTTTTTGGGGTACAGCTACACCCATGTTGCTATCGGTAACAATTGCGGCGCGAGCAAACATGCCCGGTTTAAGTAAATTTGTTGATGGTAAATTAATTTTTACAGTTGCTTCCCGCCGTTGTTGGTTAACTATAGGTTCTATTTCCCTAACTCTTCCTTGTAATTTGACGCGATTATCTACATCGGAAGTAATTTGAGCTGGGGAGCTGATTTCTATTTGTGATAATTGAACAGTGGGAACTTTTGCTTGTAATTCTAAACTTCCATTACGAATAATTGAAAATAGCTTTTGGGTTCCACCTACTACCGTTCCTACTTGGGTTTGCGGTGGTACACCAGTTATATCTCCCACTCTTGCCAGTTTTTCCGCAACAATTCCTGAAACCGGCGCACGTACTATAGTTTGTCCCAATTGAGTTTTTAACTGTTGCACTCTCGCTGTGGCGCTGCGAACACCTGCTTTGGCACTGTTAACTTTGGCTTTGGCGCTGCCAACCCCAGCTTTGGCACTATTAATGCTTGCTTGGGCACTACTTACATTTGCGATCGCACTACGAATATTTGCTTGTGCAATACGTACTGCTTCTTGTGCAGTTTCTAAATTAGTTTCAGCAGTTTCAAATAATTGTTTGCTAATTGCTCCTTGATTGGCAAGTTGCTGATTGCGCTGGTAATTTCTTTGAGCTTCTTTTAATCTTGCTTTTTCTTGGGCTAAATCCGCTTGTCTTTGCTCGACTGATGCCTGATTTGAGATTACATTAGCTCGACTTGATTCTAAAGCTGCTTGCTGGGAAGCTAAATCCGCTTCTCGGGAAGCAACTTCAGCTTGTTGAGATTCAACTTCTGCTTTTCCTTGACGGATTTGATCTTGTATAAGGGAATCATCTAATATGGCCATTACTTGACCTTGGTTAACAGAATCTCCCTGCTTAACCAAAATTCGCTTAACTTGTAAACCGTTAGATTGAGGTAACACCGGAGTCAATTCACGAGCTGCAACAGTACCAGTAACACTGAGATTGCGAGCAACTCTAGTGAATTCTACCGCAGCAAGAGTAACAGTCATGGCTGGAGCGAGTGGTTGAGTTGATTGATTTACTACCGTAGGTTCGCTTTTGGCACGGTTGCTTAAGAAACGCATTCCTGCAAAAGTTATTCCTACACCCAATGCAATACCCAACAACATAATTTTCCACCAAGGGCGCTGTTTGTTAGTTTCCGGATAATCTTGGAAACTTGATTCTTCAACTGGTGGTTCTCCTTTTGCTGAAATATCTGAAAAATCCTGGTCTCCTGCTGTCATTCCTCCACCTCCTAGACAACCGCGATGATACGGATTTGCTTAAGAAAAGTTTAAATTTATTACTGTATATTAACTATGCCTTATTTTGCAGTCTAATGGTTGTAATCTCAGACTGAATTTACCCATGACAAAAGTCATGTTTTTGCTAACTTCAAGGTTTTTTGGGGATTTATCCTTACCCCCAGGGGTTACTAATAGGTAAGAATACATAACCGTTCGCCGTATATCACATGTTTTAGAGTATTCAGATCACGGCAAACAGTTCTATTTGGTGTGAAAAAGTAATAAGTAAGGTTATAACCTATGTTATACAACCACATAAGTTCCCATGTAGTTTGTGTATATATTTAGCGTAATTTGGGTAAACTTTATTTATGTTGTCTAAGGTCTAAATTCTGGCTTCGCAAAAAAGTTCAGTATATAGAAATATATATTCATATTGAGAGTAAAATTATTTTTAACAATGGGTGTTTCCGATCAATTTGCTCAGATAAAAAACTTGGCTCTGTTGCATTACAGCATAAATAATTGGTACAAGTGGCTCAAATCAGAACGTTTCTACAATAATTTTAGATTGTGCAAATAACAACTTTTCGCCCCTCAATATGCTAAATGCTGAAGGGCGATAACAGCAATGCCAAATTTTTTATACATTAACCATAAATTATAAATTATAAATATATTAGTCACTATTTCAGGCTTTAATTACTTTTTTTCTATAAGTAGAAGCTGCAATTTCAACTCTGCAATTTCAACTATATTTATTCAAGTTTTTATTCAAGTAAATTACCCAATAAATATGCATAAAATTAAACAGTGACTATAGTGATTTTTGTTGCTCAATGCTAAATATAAATGGTAGTTCATCAGGAATTATGATTTATTATTTAGAATAATCCAATATAATTTTTTCAGAGATTTTTATAATAGAATATGACGATATAACTAGCAGTTTTCAATTAGCTTGAAAAATCAAAATATAATATTCAATTATTAACAGGGTAAAAATATGTTTAACGCAACTGAAGTATTGATAGATGCTTTTGTAAAGCAGGTTAGAGAAGGATACCGTCGTACCTATGGAAGCTTAAAAACTGACTACCAAGACATCATAGCTTGGGTAGGAAGCATGGCTTTAGAAAATATTGCTAATAGTGATGCTCTATATCATAATGTAGAACATTCAATCTTAGTAACACTGGTAGGACAAGAACTTTTACGTGGTAAACACATACGAGAAGGTGGAGTATCTAGCGAAGATTGGTTGCATTATATTATCTCTTTGATGTGTCATGATATTGGTTATGTCAAAGGAGTTTGTCGCCAAGATATACAAGAAGAAAGTCTATATGCTACAGGTTTTGATGGAGGGATGATTTCTTTACCCTCAGGGGCTTCAGATGCGAGTCTTACAGCATATCATGTGGATAGAGCAAAACTTTTTATTGATGAGCGTTTCGGTGGTCATAAATTAATCGATTCTGAAGCAATAAAATCCAATATTGAATTAACTCGCTTCCCAGTGCCAGCAGCAGAAGATCATCAGGAAACTAATAATTATCCGGGTTTAGTACGGGCTGCTGATTTAATTGGACAATTAAGCGATCCGCGTTATTTAAAGAAAATTACTTCCTTATTCTACGAGTTTGAAGAAACTGGTATGAATAAACTTTTAGATTACAACAATCCTGCCGATCTGCGTAATAATTATCCAAAATTTTATTGGAATGGAGTTTATCCCTATATTAGGGATGGACTGCGTTATTTATCTTTAACTCAACAGGGAAAACAAATAATTGCTAATTTATATTCAAATGTGTTTGTTGTAGAACATGAAACACCACAAACAGAACAAATTTATTTAGATATGAGAGAAGTTGGCATGAAAGAATTACCCGATCGAAAACCCAAAACAGTAAAAGCAAAAACAAGAGTCAGTTAAATTAAAAAAAAATTGGGTTGCTGCCGTTTTTTTGGAAAAAACCCAGTTTATCAACAATAAAAATTGTTGTAACTCATCTACGTTTAATATAGATTTTTCTACAAATTTACCGGTAGGATAACATCAGGATGCCAACAGAATATAATCTCTAACATTTTTCATGTCTCTTATCCTCAACTCCGAATATAAAACCTTTGATGGAAAACTCAGCTTTTACTCCCATCACTCAATTAGTTGTAATGGTGAAATGCGCTTTGCCATTTACCAACCACCCCAAGTTGAATCTGAAAAGCTACCAATTCTTTACTTTCTCTCCGGTTTAACCTGTACCGAAGAAAACTTTATGCTCAAAGCGGGAGCGCAACGATATGCAGCAAAATATGGTTTAATTTTAGTTGCACCAGATACTAGCCCCCGTAATACTGGGATTAAAGGTGAAGATGACGACTACGATTTTGGTACAGGTGCAGGTTTTTACGTTGACGCAACCGAAAAACCTTGGTCATCTCACTATAAAATGTATAGCTATGTTGTTAAAGAATTACCAGAATTAATCGCCACCAATTTTCCAGTACAACAAGATAAACAAAGTATATTTGGCCATTCTATGGGGGGGCATGGTGCTTTAATTTGTGCTTTACGAAACCCCCAACAATATAAATCGGTTTCAGCTTTTGCTCCCATCGCAGCACCGATGCAATGTGCTTGGGGACAAAAATGTCTTGGCGGTTATTTGGGTGAAAACAAAGAAAGTTGGCGGGAATATGATGCAACTCAATTAGTAAAGCAATTTGGTTTTCACAGTCCAATTTTAATCGATCAAGGTAGCGACGATAAATATCTTCAACAGCAACAACTACTTCCAGATATATTTGAAAAAGCCAGCAAAGAAGTTAATCAACCCCTAAATTTACGTTATCAAGAAGGTTACGATCATGGTTATTATTTCGTTTCTACTTTTATAGAAGAGCATATTAGTCATCATGCAAAAGCTTTAAATCAATGAATAACTAACAAGTAACGAGTAACGAGTAAAAACTAACAACTAAAAACTCACAACTAACAACTAACAACTAATAACTAATAACTAATATATTATGATTTGGCAAGCTGATTTTTATCGTCGTTCACATCCGGATGTATCTGGACAAGTTTTGTGGGATTTATCGATTTGTAATTCTACTTTGGATTTTAAATATGAAGCCACTTGCCTTCAGTCAGAAGCGAATTCTAGCTGGTTAACTTCGCAAATTCAGCAAGCAGCATCCGATCATTTACCAGATATTATTCAAGTGTTTCGTCCCCAATCTCTAAGTTTAATCGAACAAGCTGGAAAAAGTCTGGGTATTAAAGTCGAAGCAACTCGTCGTACTACTGCTTTAAAAAAGTGGTTGGAAAAAAAACAGCAATTTACGGCTTTGGATAAGCCACCCCCCGTACCTTTATCGGAAAATATCTGGGGAGATAAATGGAGTTTTGCTACCTTAGGGGCTGGTAATATTGCTGAGTTTTTTTCTGAGCGTCCAATTCCTATTTTAGATACACCCGATTTTTTAATGCCGATAAATTTGGGTTTGGCTTCAACGGTGCCGGTTCCGGGTGTGGTAATTTATGGTGGGCGTAAATCTATGTATTTGGCAAGGTGGTTACAGGAAAATCGCCCTGTAGAATTAAACTATATTGCTGGTGCGCCCGATGGGTTGGTGTTGGAAGCCGGTTTGGTAGATAGATGGATTGTGGCAACTTTTGAAGATGAGGAAGTTTCAAAAGCTGCAAAAGTCTATCAACAGCGCAAACAGAAAAGTCAAGGGCTGCATTTTTTGTTGGTACAACCAGATGATTCTGGAATGACTTATACCGGCTTTTGGTTATTACAAGAAGTTTAGAGAATGAACCCAAAAGTCATATCAAACTACCCGATATTTGAGATCCCCCTAAATCCCCCTTAAAAAAGGGGACTTTACCCGCCTTTATAGGTGGGGAAGGGGGGATCATTCCAGATAATAGTAAAAAAATACTGATTAAATATCCTCTTAATTGATTGTAACAGGACTTATGTGATTGTTACTTCCGCTTATATTGGTGCGTGACATCAAAAGTTTTATTTTTCCTGTCACCCACCCTGCAATGCTTTTACGCTTAAATCCGAATTTAAATACGAAGGGAAAAAATCATAAGCATAAACAAAAAGGTTATTTCCTTGCTTGTTTCAACATGTCAATCAAGGTATGATGAGCATCTTCGGCATTTTCTAAAGTATGGTCGAATTTTATTCTTACAGGTACCTCTTCTCCATTTACCTGTGCTTGTAAATTCATTCCTTCAGCATCAATAGAAAGCATTTGTGCTGCTGTTACATCCTCTAAATTACCATAAGCCTGAGCGTAAAGCGCCACCGCATCCGCATGATCTTCATTCATGTGCTTACAAATGCGATCGCTAACTTGACTAGAAAATTCATCGGACATGATATACTCCCGAAAATTAACTTTACCAATTTGAATTTTAAAGCTTTATGGAGTTTTACAGCAGATTTTGTGGAAGGTGAAGTAGATTCTGACGGGCAGGGATGCCCGTGCCACAATATAACAGTTACTTTTATGACACTTTATCTCAGAATTAGTACTTATGTTGAGATAAACCAAACGAAAAAATTGACTATTGACTTTTAATTAATATGGTTTGTAACATTTCAGTGTTTATTTTTACAATTAATTTTATTAAACTGATTTTTGGACAATTTTTTATATTTATTTTCTGATTGATAGTAATTTTCACTGAATCAAAAGTATAAAACAAAATTTATATTAACCCATGAATGCAACTAGCCACCGGCGTATAGTTATTGGGGATGTGCATGGGCACTATCAAGGCTTGATGCAATTGTTAGATGCGATCGCCCCAACAACAGAAGACCAAATTTATTTTCTAGGTGATTTAATAGATAGAGGTCCCCAGAGTTCCCAAGTAGTGGATTTTGTCAAAGATAATTCCTACCCTTGCTTGCTGGGAAACCACGAGCATATGTTAATTAAAATTCTTACAGATAAAAATGCTTCTAGTCAAAGCGTCCAAGGATGGCTTTACAGTGGTGGACAAGCAACCCTAGCAAGCTATAAAGGTGGAAAAGTACCACAGGAGCATCTGGAATGGTTCCAAAATTTACCTTTATATCTAGATTTAGGAGACATCTTTTTAGTTCACGCAGGAATTGATCCTTCAAAAACGATAGAAGAACAAACCGCCGAAGAATTTTGCTGGATTCGAGAAAAATTTCACAGAATTCAAAAGCCTTATTTTTCAGATAAAATAATTATCGTTGGTCACACTATTACCTTTACTCTTCCTCAAATTCCAGTCGGTAAAATCGCTAGTGGCCCTGGTTGGCTAGATTTAGATACAGGCGCTTATCATCCCCGTAGCGGTTGGTTGAGCGCATTAGATGTCACAAATTCTCAGGTGTACCAAGTCAACGTGTTTAAAAATAAAGTCAGTACCTTACCTTTAGAAGAAGTATCCGCAAAAGTGAATATAACTCCGTCTAAGGTTAAGCGTAAACGTAAAAGTATATGGGGTTAGAGGTTAAACTTCTGTATCTTGAAGGTTATAACTCCTAACTCCTCACTACTCACTCTTCACTACTAACTACTAACTACTAACTACTAACTACTAACTATTACAACAATGGTCGAATATTGTTACGATATGCAGCTTTACTTAAGCCATAGTTTCCTTTTTTACCCTGGGCGTTAACCCAACTCTGAAGATATTGCACGCGATTATTGGTTGAAGGGTGGGTACTTAAAAACGTAGGAACCGAACCTCTGCTTTTGCTTTTCAACTTCTTCATAAAGGAAACCATTTCTTGAGGGGCATAACCAGCATTTGTGAGAATTCTTAATCCCCGGCGATCGGCATCACGTTCGGCTTCACGACTCTTAGGACGGCGATAACCTAATTCTAAACCAAGCTGGACAAATTTGCTTTCCTCAACACCTGCTGCTGTAGCCAAACCTCTGGCGATCGCAGTTCTCTTCATCTGTTTGATTACGTGTTCGCCCTCAATATGACCAATTTCATGAGCGACTACACTTGCTAATTCTGCTTCATTATCAGCAGCTTTAATTAAACCAGTATTAATATAAACATATCCACCAGTAGTAGCAAAAGCATTTATACTGTCATCTTTGACTACCTGAAATGTGTAGGGAATTTTCTTTCGAGTATTATGCGCTTCTAGACGCTTACCAATTCTTTGGATGTAGTTATTTATTTGAGAATTACGGTAAAGTTTAACATCGCTTTTAAGTAATTGCTGATTTATTTGCTTACCAAGCTGAACTTCTTGCCGCTCTGATATATTAGAAAGTTGAATTATTTGGACACCTTGACGCAGTATGTCCCATATAGAAAAACCACGTGCTATATAAGGTGTACTTAAGCACAAGCTTATAACTGTAACTAAAGAAATTAACGGATAAAATAATCTTTTTCGTAGAGAACGTAAATTCAAAGAAAAGCTGTTATTTTCAATCATCATCAAGTTCAAGGAGGTTTTTAGAAGAATGTAAATAATAGGACGGTAAATAGGCTTATAAGTTGCAGGTTTTACTTAGAGGAAAAGTAATCTCGTAATCAGTAATCGAATTGCCTTGACTTAACACTAACGATTCTGTTAAACATGGCAACGAATCGCGGTTTTTTTCATGAAAGCTATGAAAAGTAGT
The DNA here is from genome assembly GCA_002361335.1 of Richelia sp. UBA3308. Lineage (GTDB taxonomy): Bacteria > Cyanobacteriota > Cyanobacteriia > Cyanobacteriales > Nostocaceae > Rivularia. The sequence goes on along the minus strand of DESS01000144.1, from coordinate 36,774 downwards.
GTTATTAATAAACTGTCACATAATTAGATGAAGGAAACAATCTTGGTATTTTATCCTTCATCCTTTATCTTTGATACTTCATCTCACATACTATTCACTTCTACCTCAGCTTCTTTCATGTTAACTAATATCAATCCTTTATTCTTCTCTAAATAGGAAAAATTGATTATGGCTATATTAGATTCCAAAGGTCGCTTATTTGGTAAATTCAATATCCTAGATATTGGTGCTGCCTTAGTAATTTTGCTAGTAATATGTGGTATATTTTTATTCCCAGGTACTACTGGTTCTGTTGCTCAAGTAGGTACGACAACAAAGCCCATTGAAGTTGATTTGGTTGTTCGGGGATTAAAAGTACGCGACATTGATAGATTATCCGATCAAGGGTTTAAGAAAGGAGGCAAAACAAACCTTATCATCCGCAATCAACCCTATGGACAAATTCCGATTAAATCTATTGAAGTGCTAGAGAGAAAAATCAGTGTGACACAACCGGATGGCAGCGTTAAATTAATTCCAGATCCCAGAGAAAATGTCTTTAGTACTGATATGCTTTTAACTTTAGCAGGTAAAGCAACAGTTACTGATAACGGACCTGTTTTAGGTAATAGTAAAGTAAAAATTGGTATACCTTTTGAATTAGAAGGTTTTAATTACAATTTCAAAGGCAGTGTTATTGATATCAGAATTGAAGATAAATAGTCGATTTAAGGTTATGTGACAATTGCGTTAGTTCTAATTATCTAGAAAGTCTAGTAATGTTCAAGTTGAGTTTGTAATAGTCTCCCGTTTGTAGCGAGGAGATTATTTTTTTAGATAATTGAAAATATAGCTTGTAGAGAGATTATATATCAATCTCTACATACAACAGTTTTCAGATAAATGAAGTACAGTACTATATTTTAAAGCTCTTGTGGTAGGGGCATCTCTGCCCGTTAAAATGTACCAGCGGCTCTATGAAATATGCTGTAATTTCGATAAAAACTAACCAGTCAAAACTAATGAAACAAGCTTAAGTAAGTCGGCCGAAAATTTACCCGAACTTACTTACAGCTTGGGTAAACTGGCTCCAAAGCCTTGAACAATATCACTATTCACTACTCACTTGCCCTAACTACTATTTTCAACACCAACCTACTTATAGGGATAAGTATAATTATTTTAAATTTTATTCATGCAAAATACATTGTTTTTTATCACACAATGTTTGCTAATTTATGTTTTTACTAAATTAATTGTTTTGTTAAGTACAAAATGCCATTATTATAGCGAAAATTAACTGGCTGGTAACGAAAAAATGTTGATGTTTAATATTTTGATATGTTAGCGTGTAAGTGTCAACAAATAACTAAAGTGTAGCATTTCAAACAAAATAAAAAGAGTGTTAATAGAGAAACGATTACAAGGAAATTAATCGAGAATGCTACACCGGTATATCTTACTAGTTATTCATTATTGCACTCTAAAATTGCACAGAATTATCATAGGGTTCATTTACTGAAAAGTCAACTAAATTATTGTTACTTCTTTTGTGGAAATTAATTATTTTATTTGTCAAAGTCAAGGGTGCCCGTCAAGGTGATGAAGCCCACAAAAAAGTGAAATCAACGATCGCTGCGAGATAATCAATTGCGAGCAAATTGACGCTTACACTTATCTACGAGATTTTCTCAATGCTGCCATTTGAATTTGTAGTAATTGGTAAACCAGTTTCTCACCAAAATAAAGTACGCAAACGCGTAAATGATTGGAAGAAAAAAGTTCGTGAAACTGCCGAATCTTATTGGGAGCAAGATACTCCCTTAGGAGATTATGTCCAAGTTATTATTACGCATTATTATGATGCAGATCCAGGCGACGAATCAGCCGTTCCAGATAGTGACAATATAGTAAAACCAATCAGGGATGCTTTAAATGGTTTGATTTATGTTGATGATTATCAAATTACAGATTTCATCAGCCGTCGTCGTAATCTAAATGGTTCTTTTAGAGTCAAAGGTATGTCTCCGGCTTTAGCAGAAGGATTTTCCAACGGAGAAGAATTTTTGCACATTAAAATTGAAGCTGCACCAGATCCTGGTGATTTATCTTAATCAAGATAATAAAAAGCATCTACCTGGCTCTTGAAGTGTATATAACCATGAGGAAATTACTGCGATAATGCGCTTATTAAATGTAAGAATAAGCGCGTATTATGCTATTATTTTATAGCTGAAAACGACTATTTTTTTGATAAATTAATAGAAAACTTATATAAATATTGCAACGCATTTAACAGTACCATTCCTATAGGTTTGTTCTATAATAAGTGAAGTGATTGATACTTCAGCAAGGATAACTCTCAGTAACAGATATGAGCTATCAGGACAATCAAAATCCATTGGAACATAGACGACTGTTAAAGCTTGCCAGAGAATACCGCCAGCAAGGTTATTCAGTTACTATTAATCCGACTCCAGACAAACTACCTTCGATACTTGCAGATTGTTCGCTTGATTTGATAGCCGTAAATGATAAGAAGGTTGTTGCTGCTAAAGTTAGAACGCGACAAAATCTCAATTGTAACGGTTCTGAAGATTTACGTCGCATTAGTAAATCAGTACAGCAGCTTCCTGGCTGGGAATTTGAACTCGTAGTTACAAACTCCCGTAAAAAAGCTAGCTAATAGAAAAAAAGCTAGCCTTGTTGAAAGTAGAAAAAGTCATAATTATTTTCTACTTTTAGTTATTTTGAGACCGTTTTATTGGTAACACTTTCCAAAATTCAAGATTACTTAATACTAGTTATTTTGAATGGTATTTTTATTTGTGCTTCTGCTTAGTTATAATGTTTTTGGCTTGTTATAGGGAGCTTTCCCATGTTTATAATTTTATAAGTCATCAGTCGTGAGGGTTCGCCAGGCTGATGACTTATTACTATTTACTAAGGGAATTTATAAACTTCCGGATTAAACCAATTGTTACACCTGGCAATTCTAACTGGGGTGTTAATCCAACATCTTCTAATTGTTGAAAATATTTAATCGCTTGGGTATTCATTTGCGCTAAACGCTGCCCTATTTCTGGTCCAGTAAACTGTGATTTCTGTCCCCAAATAATCGCTGTAGGTGTTGTTAATTGTTGAATATATTCGGATAAATCAAAGCACAAATCACCCCGTACAAATGACAGCGCCGCATATTCCGCATTTAGTTTTTTCGCAGACTCTAAATAAGCTTCTACAATTTCTTCATATACTCGATTAGAATTAGCAAATTGCCGTTGCTCTAAGAAGCTACGAATACCACCGCTAGTTGCCACCCCAGTAGTATAAATAAACTTGTCGAGAATTGGTGTACTAATCAACTGTGCAAAAAAGCTACGGGAATAATTTTCACCAAAATCCGATAGCCCTGCTGGAGTCGTAAGAATCAAAGACTTAAATAATTCTGGATGATTTATGGCAACTCGAATTGTCAATGCTGCTGTTAAAGAAGAAGCGATCGTCGTTACCGCACCATCACAGGTTTGCTGCAAAAACTCCTTAATCGTAGTTAAATAATCTTCATCACGGTAGTTTCGCGCTGGATGCTCCGATTCCCCCCAACCGAGCAAATCCGGCGCAATAATTCGATATTCTCCTGCAAAAGCTGGATAAACTTTTGACCATTCATAGGCAGAAGAGCCACCACCAAATCCGTGTAGGAATACCAAGGTTTCTTTGTCTGTACTGCTAGTTATTTTATCCTGCCAAAGAGAACCTGTATTGGTATAATAAATTATTCTACCTAATGATGTATTTACTGATAAACGCTCAAATCCCAATGGCTGAAACATATATATTTGTCTTAATCGTCACGATTTTTTCGGGATGGGCCTTCTTTTACCTGCTATTCAATGTATTTACACCAGATAAAGCTTGCCACTACTTTTACTTTAATTATTAGCTAAATCTTCACATATTCACTTCTTACTTTAGAGAGATTAAGCAGATGTAAAATTACTGGCTTAATTGTAAAGATTTAGTGTTTTTTTTTTCACTGCATGAAAATTTTTAGCTTGAGAACACTATATTTTCAACTATTGTACTGGTATCTACAATAACTGTAGTTAATAGTTTACTCAGAAAATTTTATGATACTCTATCAGAAACATCACCGATGGGAATGAGCGTCAACAAAGTTCAGAACATTCATCAAGATTTGCTCTTTTACTGTAATTGTTCTGAATGCTGCTTGTTGATTCAATTGCTTATATGCTCTTAAATCCAATGCAGTCGGGAAGAAACAATTATTGTCTATTTAATTAGTAATTTTGATTTTATCTGAGCAATGGTAAAGCAGGCTTGTATTCGATCGGGTGTGTCAACGCTTGAGGAGCCTTTCTTTAAGCTTGACAACCCTAATAGTTATTCTCAAAGTTATGAATCAGCTTATTCGAGTTTTTCACTTCCACAAAATGATATAATCAATTGCCCCGGCAGAGAATGTATTTTATTACACTTGGAAAATTTGAAATGTTTTGAAGTGGTGGAACATCAATATGAAAGTAAAGGGGTGATTTTTGATAATTGTATCGCGATAGAACCTTCAAATCCGGCGTTTCCGCCCCATTCTGGTGCAGTAGTATTAATGGGTTCGCCTAAAAGCGGATTATTAGAAGCAAGTTTTGTACGTCCCGTCAACTTCATTAGTGCCTTTGTTACGAGTTCCCAGCGACTAGTGCTCTCTGCCTACGATCAATCTCGTCAACTGCTAAATCAAGCGGTACTACCGTCTGGTAATCTTGCCAATTCAGAAGAGGGAGTAGCTCCCAATACGTTATTATCTATATCGGCTAATAATATTCATTATGTTAGCTTCTGTGCTTTTGATGGTCAATTTACAGTTGACGATTTCAGTTTTTGTTATTAACGTGTGCCTTGAGCAATTTTTCCTTTTAAAATTGCTTGCGGTTTTGTATAAGCGCCTTTGACTTATAGATTTTCTGGTAAATAATATTATAGATTCTAGTTTTGATAGAAAACTATATCCAACAGTAAATCTTATTTATAGTGGTAGGTAAGTAACGTGGCACAATCGGCTTCGTCTTATTGGCAGCGACTGATCAAAAATATCCCCTTAAGGGAAAATCCGCAGTTAAAGACTGGAGCTAGGAAATATTTATTGCAACGCAGTAATCCAGCTCTGTTTCTTTGGCTGTTGACAATCGTCGTTGCCATGCTTTTATGGAATCCCAAGTTATTATTTTCTTGCGGTGTAGGCATCTTTGTGATGTTATTAGTCTATTCCATGCCAAAATGGAATTGGTCGCAATTCTGGTGTAAAATACGCAATTTTCTGCAAACTACCAACGGGCGTTTAGTATTATCTGTTACAAGTGGTGTGATGGCTTGCCTAGGCACTTATACAGCAGTGACAATTTGGGTTAATGCCTCCAATGTTTGGATTGGTGCGGGTGCTATCGTACAAGGTTTAGCAACAGTAATAATTTTAATTTTATTAGCCCGTCGCGACTTAAGGTTATATGGAAATCAAGAACAAGATAAATTAGAGCAGTTATTAGAAAATTTAACAGATTCAGACCCCCTCAAGCGTTTAATTAGCTTGGGGAAGTTGAAAAAATTCGCAACTCATAACCTAATTGAGTCAGACGCAAAGCACTATATTATTGAATGCTTACAACTTTTGCTGACAAAGGAATCAGAAGCAGCGATTCGAGATGCAGCATTTGATAATTTACAAGCATTGGAACCAGCCCAAAAACTGGTCATAAAAAGCACGGATAAAACTTTAGTACCATTTTCGGTTAAAGCGAAAAACCGCGTTTCATGTTGATATTGGGCAATTGAGAATTAAGAATTAAGAATTAAGAATTGGGGCATGGTTTGAGGGAATTAAGAATTAAGAATTAAAAATTGGGAATTAGGAATGGGGCCGAAGGGCATAGGGAGACAATTTTACTCTAATCACGACTTCGGGCATTCTAAATTCTAAATTCTAAATTCTAAATTCTAAATTCTAAATTTGATAAACCTTGCCATCGCGTACTTTTACTACTCGGCGATCGCAACGTCTTACCAAATTTTCGTCATGAGTGGTAACAATTACTGTAGCACCAAAGGAATTTAATTTACGGAATATTTGCATTATTTGCCAAGAATTATCCGGATCGAGATTTCCGGTTGGTTCATCTGCTAAAAGTAAAGGTGGGGTTGCAACAATTGCTCGTGCTATACTTACCCGTTGTTGCTCTCCCCCAGAAAGTTGATCTGGAAAATAATTAGCTTTACTCAATAAACCGACTAATTTTAAAGTAGGTTCTAAACGCCTTTGAATTTCCTTACGGGTGTAACCTTGGGCTTTTAGTACTACAGAAATATTTTCCGTTACTGTTCGTTGCGGTATTAATTTATAGTCTTGAAAAACAATACCAATACGTCGCCTTAATAAAGACAAACTGTCACCGCGCAATTGTGCTACATTACAATTGTCAACAATCGCCTCTCCCTGGGTTGCTAATTCTTCCCCATACAAAATTTTCAATAAGGTGGATTTACCAGAACCACTAGATCCGGTAATAAACAAAAATTCCCCTTTTTTAAGGCTTAAATTGACATCAACCAGAGCATTCACGCCGTTAGCATAGGTTTTCGTCACAGAACGCAGTTGCACCATCAAATTACTGCTATCATCTTTATGGTTATTTTCATTTTGAACATCTAGGGATTTATCAATTGTGTTGTTAGTTGTGATAACTGGCATTGCTGAAAAGTTGAGATTGAATAAAATATTGAATCCAAAAATTGAATCCAAAATAAGTATTCCCAGGGCAAGCCTGGGAATATCAAATGTTTATAGCGCTTTTCAATTGGATGTAACCAAATTTTACCTCACCCCTTCCCCTCGACCATGCTTTGGAGAGGGGTGCCCGTTCGCGCAGCGTGTCCGAAGGACATAAGGGCGGGGTGAGGTTTTGAATGCAATACAAAAAAGTTGCTAAGTTAGCACGGGCAGGGATGCTCGTACCACAACAGGAGTATTTGATTGAAGTGAAAACCGCTATATTTGTTTAACCTAGAGGCAAGAACTCAGGCACCTTTTGTTGTAACACCGTAAATCAAAGCTTTGAAAGCAAATTTAGGTAAAGCCAACATCCGCCGCCATCGCCAAGGTTCTTGATAAAGACGATATAGCCACTCTAGATTATTATCACCCAACCAAGCAGGAGCGCGAGTTTTGCCTCCAGACCAAATATCAAAACTACCACCTACACCAATCCAAATAGCTTGGGGACATAAATGACGGTTTTGTTCGATCCATAATTCTTGACGCGGTACTCCTAAACCCACGTAAATTACTTGCGGTTGTAATTGAGAAAGAGTAGAGCGTAATTGTGCTTCTTCTTCAGGGGAATGATAGCCCGAATTAGTTCCTACTATATTCAAACCCGGAATTTTTCCTTGACATAATTGTGCTGCGGCTGCTGCAACTCCCGGCTTTCCTCCATAAAAAAATACTTTTGAATCAGGAGAATTTTTTCCAATTTCGTGCAACAGTCCTTCAGCTAATTCAATTCCGGGAAGACGACGTACATCTTGTCGTAAAAGTAATCGTAAATATAAAACTATCCCAGCTCCATCCGGAATTACCAAATCGGCGGCTTTAATGATACTCCCCAGAGTTTCATTCTGTTCCGCTTGCATGGTCATTTCTGCATTTAGGGTAACTACATGAGTTCCCATTTTCTGTTGCAAGCGTTCTAATAAGTAACCCCGATAATTGGTCGTTACGTGAATCGGTAGCCCTAACACCAAATATTCTTTAGGCGGTTTAATCATGCTCTAATTTTGATTCGCCTCACACCAAGTGGTATCGAAGCTAGTTTATCAGATTTGTTCCTTTATTGTTTGTCTTGCAATTTTAGCTACAGTTTCATCAATTGCTGCAATCAGAAAAAATTAAGATTTTGCTCATAGATAATTAATTGTTTGCAGCCTAACTTGTAGCTTAGTTTACTAAATATTTATCCCCAAAAGAATCAATACAAATACTTAATTATTTTCAATAAATGATATATTTTAAAACTAATGTATTCTAAGTAGCATTTTTTCAGTAACTTTTTGACCATGTAATTGCTTGACAAACTGACGGCATATTCCAAAACCCCGGTATACTTTTAAGAGAGGAGGTTAAAAATAATAGAAATACAGTTGAGTTCAACCCAGGGCGTACACTTTTTCAAACACAAATAGGATTAAATGGTGTAAGATTAACAACTCACCACCCATGAGTGAACTAACTCTAACAGAAGAACCGTATATTTAAACTATTAAGTATTGGATACTGTTAAATAAATCTTACTGACCTGCGATTATATATTGATAACCTTTTCTATAGGTCGAATGAAAACCCAATTAATATATTGTCAATCACCGAAAGTGAGTTTTATGCCATTAAGAGTACAGATGTGAAGGAAACTGTATCTTAATAGACTTTGAACGTAAACTCAATTTTACAGTTAATAGTTTAGCGGGCAAAAATTTACCATGACTAAAATTCGCGTTGCTTTAATTGAAGATCACGATCTTACCCGTCTGAGTATTCGCACAGCATTACAGAGGAATGTTGATTTTGAAATAGTAGGAGAAGCTGCTAATGCTACCGATGGACTAAAAATATTAAAAACCACCGAACCAGATGTGGCTGTGGTAGATATTGGTTTACCCGATAAAGATGGCATTGAATTAACCCGGGAAATCAAATCCGTTCCCAGCCAAACTAAAGTCCTGATTTTAACTTTACGCGATAGTAAAGAAGCTGTACTTGCAGCTTTCGCCGCCGGTGCAGATTCCTACTGCATGAAGGATAGATACGATAATTTGCTCGAAGCAGTCCGCCATACTCATAATGGTAACGCTTGGATTGACCCGGCGATCGCCCGCATTGTATTGCAACAAGCATCATATAATCCACCTGGCTCACAAACAACATCAGAGACTAATAAATTTGTCGAAAAATCTGAATCTAACAAGAATACAGATAATGACGAAATGATTGACCCTTATACTCTTACCGAAAGAGAATTAGAAGTACTGCAGTTAATTGTAGAAGGTTGTAGTAACGCTATTATCGCCGAAAGACTCTACATTACCGTGGGAACTGTAAAAACTCACGTCCGCAATATTTTGAACAAGTTATGCGCTGACGATCGCACTCAAGCAGCTGTCCGTGCTTTACGCTCTGGGTTGGTAGGATAGCGTCAAATACGGAATGCTGTCGGTATTTTGTAAAGATATTAGAGATAAAATTAAGACATTCTGTGAATTCTGTGTTAGGACTGTGTGGTGAGTGTTAATAATTACCTTTTTGTTTAAAACTGAATTAAATGGCAAGAACTAATTTATACTTTCTTGCCTATTAAAAGTACATGAAAATACTAGTCAAATATGACCGAGATTGTTTCTGGCAAACTCAAATTAATGGTGGTAGATGACGAGCTCGATAACTTAGATTTACTTTACCGTACTTTTAGGCGGGATTTTAAAGTATTTAAGGCAAATAATGCTCGTACTGCTTTGTCGATTCTAGACAAAGAAGGCGAAATGGCTGTGATTATCTCTGACCAAAGAATGCCAGAGATGAACGGTACTGAATTTTTTGGTCATACAGTGGAGCGTTTTCCGGATACAATTCGGATTTTACTTACAGGTTTTACTGATGTCGAAGATTTAGTTGATGCTATCAATTCAGGTCAGGTATTTAGGTACATAACCAAACCTTGGAAACCAGATCAACTTCGAGTACTTGTGGAGCAAGCCACCCAAACCTATAGGTTAGTAAAAAAAAGAACCTTCAGTTTAAGTCGTTCTCTGCGGCGAGAATCCTTAGTTAATGCAGTCACAAGAGCAATTCGGGAATCTTTAGATTACCGTAGTATGCTGCAAAAAATTGTCGCGACAATTGGGCATACTTTTGAAGCAACCTGTTGCATGCTTAGACCGATTGAAGGAGAAAAACTATCACCAGACGAATTTTTCTACAACGACAATAATATTCAATCTGAAAATTGCTGCTTTAACCCCACTGCTTTGATGGAAAAAGTTCTCCAAAGCCGTACTTATGAACTAGCAGAATTTACTTCAGATGATGGCAAAAGCTATAAACAATTAGCGGTACCGTTGATTTATCAACAGCAAATACAAGCGGTACTTGCTCTCCATCAACAAAAAGGGGATACCGAAGAGGGGACGTTGGCAGCATGCCGCAATTGGCATAATGAAGATATAGAACTAATTTCAGGTGTCGCCGAACAAGCCGCATTAGCTCTGTCTCAGGCAAAACTTTATCAGCGTCTCCAGCAAAAGCAAGAACAGATTCATGCCGAATTAGAAGTTGCGCGACAAATTCAGCACAATTTGCTACGTCAAAGTTTACCGTCTATTGAAGGAGTAAAAGTACAAGCTTGCTGCTACCCAGCCCGGGAAGTCGGGGGAGATTTTTTTGAAGTTTTCCTTCATCCCAAGGGTGATTTATGGTTGGCTGTGGGCGATGTTTCCGGTAAAGGTGTTCCTGCTGCACTGTTTATGGCTAGTGCGATATCGGTATTGCGCCGGGAATTATCTCAAGAAACCCCTGCGATGCCAAACATCGTCATGAAAAATTTAAATCAGGCTTTAGGCGACGATCTTGTGAGCAACAATTACTTTATTACTTTGGTATTGGCTCGATATTCTCCCAGTACCAAACAATTAGTATATGCTAACGCCGGTCATATTTATCCCATAGTTTGTTCTCACAAGTATTCCCTACAAGACAAACCTAATTTTCTCAAAGTACGTGGAGTTCCTTTAGGGATTTTACCAAATTGGCAAGCAAACTCTGGGGAGATGATTCTTGCTCAGTCAGATATTTTATTGCTTGCAACTGATGGAATTACTGAAGCTCAAGTATTAATGAATACACAAAAAACTGAAGAATCATCAAATGGTATTGTACAGTTCACACGTTCTATGCTCAATCAAGAAGGGCTTTGGCAATTATTGATCGAACAAGAAAAACCACTTTGCCTCAATAAGTTGTTAAATCGCATCCACCTAGACACCGAAATTCAAGAAGACGATCAAACTATACTTTCACTGGAGGTTTTATAAACGATGAAAAGCGAGCTTCACGTACCAAGTGACTTGAAGTATTTAAGTGTTGTAGAAAACTGGTTACTAGGATGTTTACAAACAGAATTGGGGGAATCTCTTGATTGGCAGCGACAATCAAATCGTTTACGCTTGGTTTTAGTCGAAGCTTACTCAAATGTAGTACGTCATGCCCATAAGGAAAAACCTCAAGTCCCAATTTTGATTCGCTTGGAACTGAAAAAAAGGGATTTAGCCTTAGAAGTTTGGGATAAAGGTGAAGGTTATGATATGTCAAATTACTTTGCTCCTAGTCCCGTTGAAAAACAAGAAGGAGGTTACGGTTGGTTGATTATGAACCGTTTAATGGACAAGGTAGAGTATCAATTACAAGTCAATGGCGGTAATTGTCTCAAGTTGGAAGCCAGTTTACCAGAAACAGTAGAAAAATATAAAACTAGCTAAACTATTTTTCCCTAGTTACGATTAATTCCCCACATCGAATTTATAAACCATTTTAGAAAAAATATTTTAACAATAAATTAATATAACTCTCATCTAGGCATTTATTTTTTTGAATCAGGGCTTGATGTTAACAATACTTAATTAAGATAATAACTTTTACTAAGTTTGTTTGATTAATATCCAGGAATCATCAAATAATGGGAAAGTGGCTTTAAAATCCATTGAATCCCTTTGGATTCCTAAATATTATTGTTTTTAGTCCGATGCCCATGAAAATCTCATTTTGTTTGTCACCACGCTACCGCCTAGATGATGAATTACCTTGGCTAGAAGGAATAGATCCCAGTCGTCATTATTGGATTAAGGTAAATGGGGACGGTAATCTAACAGTTGCAATTCCTGGATTATTAGTTTCCTCTCTGGATGAAATTAAGCAGGCGATGAAACAATTTCGTTCGCTTCAGCCTGGAGAACAAATGACTTTAGAAAGGGTTGCCAGTACTTGTAAAATTTATTGTATTAGCCCTAACTGTTACGCAATAGAAACAGAAATAGGCAATGCTCCAGTGTGGCACTTATTTGACCAAGAGACTTTAGAAAGTTTACTCACCAGTGCCCATCCAGATTGGCAATGCGCTCCTTCCGATATCGATTTAGGTCGGAAATTATTATTACGTTCTTTACAACAAGCTACAGCTAATAAAAGTTAATAAAAGTTAATAACAGTTAATAACAGTTAACTATTGATAACTTTCGGCTGTTAATAATCTAAATCACAGTTTAATACCCGCTAATTATCAAATACTATTGCCGTAAAGAGAGTAATTCTTGCGGTGAAGCTAAAAGTTTAATTTTCACATCCAAAATTTGTTGATTTTCATTCAGAGCAAACAGCCAAGATACGTTTACACCAAACCAAGGAGTTTTTACCTTACCGGCGACTTGAATTTGGGTAATATTTTCTTCTAAAGTTTCGCTCACACCTTCATTAGGGTAAGCTTTTATATCAATTGCTTCTTTGTTTAAATAATTCAAAATTGCATCTCTTCCTATAATTCCAGATTCAAATGGAGGATGCATTACACCGTTTTCTGCAAATAAGGAAGCGGTTTTTTCGTATTCACCCGCATTTAAACTTTCAAAATACTGCTCTATAGTTGATTTCTTGATTCCTTGAATTTCTATAAATTCTTTCGATTGGACTGTATTCATAAGTTTCTGACTTCTAAGTCGGGCATTGGGCATGGGGCATCGGGCATGGAAAAATAAATTTACGACTTAGATAATTGGTGGTGACAATTCTTTTTTCATGGAGACTGCCTTGAGAATTTTCTTTATTTGACTACTATTTGAATACAAAAGCTGTCATCTTTGAAAGCAGCTTGAGAAATAATTGTCACATTACTAAAAGTACTTCTTTCGATGGAAGTTTTTTCGTAGCATTAGAAATCTAGGCAAAATTTGTGAAAGGTGGGTAATAGCTCCCACCCTACAATCTACGGTTGTATTCTACTAAAAGAGATGAATTTTGTATCAAGGCAGTATCATTAGAAATATCTGCCTATTGTCAAACTCTTTGGTGAAACTCTTCGGTCAAACTATTTGAAATATAGTCAAAATACCCTATTAAGCTAAGGGATCGACACCCATATCAGTTACAACTTTGCGAAGAACGGTTATTTGTTGACCAAAATCAAGTCCCTTGATAGCTTCTAATACTTGTACACCATCACGAGACAATTGATAATTGAATGGCATTGGTATTACAACGCCTTTAACCATTAATTCTGATAATTCATACCAGAAAGCTAATTTTGTATTAGCGCTGAGAATGCCGTAAGCACGGGAAATTTGGTTTTCATTCTTTGCAGCTAAATCGCGCATTGCTTGTAGCTGATCTTGGTGAGGCATTTGCTTGATTTGATTAAGCAAACCTTCTGCTAACTGTAAGCGTGCTGCACCTGGAGCTGCAGGAGTGATCGAACGTCCCATTTCAGTGTACGCAAACCAAAGCACTGCTAAGCGATCGTCCACGGACAGGTTTTTGAACACATTTACAGTGGAATTTACTTCATCAATCAATCCCTTTTGGTAACCGAAAGCACTAGAAAAACGATTTTGTATTGAATCTGTAGAGAAAGTCATAATAGCACCAACTTTTGTAAACTTCGTAGCGAACTACTTACAGTCAGAAGGCTTTGTTTTTACCTTGATGTATGTTCCTTTACCTTCCACTTGCTATTTTGCATAAAAAATTAACAAAATGCAAATAAAATTTACATATATATGAATTTAGAAATATAAAACAGGGGATCATTTAAGTGGTATATGATGTGGGTGCCATTTTCGGGCAAATCTTAAAATAAGATAAATGAATCAATTATCCCCCCCCAGCAACATACAAATTAAGGAAAAAGCGCTAGATATAGGGTTTCATAAAGTTGGAATAGCTGCTGTAAATGGTATAGATAATCAAATACAGAGGTTAGAAGCATGGTTAGCCCTGGGGTATCACGCCGATATGGAATGGATGGGAAACCCCAAACGTCAAAATATTAAATTAGTCATGTCAGAAGTGCGATCGCTAATTTGTGTCGCCCTAAATTACTACACGCCACAACAACGTCCCCAAGGGAAGGAATACGGCAAAATTTCTCGTTATGCCTGGGGAAGGGATTACCACAAAGTAATGCAAAAAAAATTGAAAGCGTTTTCAATGTGGTTGGAATCATGGGGTGAAGAAATCCAAACCAGATATTATGTAGATACAGGACCAATTCAAGATAAAGTATGGGCACAACAGGCAGGAATTGGTTGGATTGCCAAAAACGGTAATGTAATTACCAGAGAATATGGTTCATGGGTATTTTTGGGAGAAATTCTCACAAACCTGGAATTAACTCCAGATAATCCCCATACCGAACATTGCGGTAGCTGTACTCGATGTATTGAAAATTGTCCAACCGAAGCAATTACACAGCCATTTGTAGTAGATGCCAATCGCTGTATTGCTTACCATACAATTGAAAATCGTGATGAAAAATTACCAGAACATATTGCCCAGAATATGCAAGGCTGGGTTGCAGGTTGTGATATTTGTCAAGATGTTTGTCCCTGGAATCAACGTTTTGCTAAAACCACTGACGTAGAAGAATTTCAACCATTACCTGGGAATATTGCTCCCAAACTGATAGAATTAGCCAAAATCACAGATGAAAAGTGGGACAAGCAATTTCCGGCATCGGCATTACGGCGAATAAAGCCAAAAATGTTACGAAGGAATGCCAGTGCTAATCTTTAAGTCTATTTTTTATGATTATTTCCAGCCCTTGGCTTTAGACATATCCTCAAGCCAAAATAATGTATTGGTTTTTTAAATCCAAAATCCAAAATCCAAAATCCAAAATTGAATGACTCAGAAAGTAATTATTTTTGATTTTGATGGCACAATCGCGGATACGGTAGATGCCCTAGTAAGTCTTGCCAATAGTTTAGCTACAGAGTTTGGTTACGCACAAATTACTCCAGAAGAACTGGTAATACTTAGAAATTTAACTTCTAGAGAAATATTTAAGTATTCTGGGATTCCTTTATTTAAAATACCTTTTCTACTCAAGAAGGTGAAGAGAGAGTTAAAAAATAAAATTCCCGAACTAAAACCAATTGTAGGAATTCGAGAGGCTTTAGTCGAACTTAAAGACAATGGAAATCGGCTAGGAATTATAACTTCTAACTCTAAAGGTAATGTCAAAGAGTTTCTGGAAATAAATAATTTAGATAGCCTGTTCGAGTTTATCCATACTGGAGTCACAATTTTTGGTAAAACTACGATAATTAATAATGTCTTGAGACAAAAACAGATAAAAACTGAGGAAGTTATATATGTAGGGGATGAAACCAGGGATATAGAAGCTTCTAAAAAAGCTCACATTAAAGTGATTGGTGTCACATGGGGTTTTAATTCGGAAGAAGCATTATTAAAGCAGAATCCAGATTATTTACTTCATCATCCCCATGAGTTGGTGGAAGTTATTAGGAATATTTCTTAGAGATATGGAGAAATGGTAAGAATTTAGAATTTAGAATTTAGAATTTAGAATTAACAACCAAAAACTAACGAGTAACAACCAACAACTAACAACTATCAACTATCAACTAACAACTATCAACTATCAACTAACAACTAACAACTAACAACTAATATCTAATTATGATTATTGACGATCAACATTACGATGTAATTATTATTGGTACTGGTGCAGGTGGAGGCACTTTAGTCCATAAATTAGCATCTACTGGAAAGAAAATTCTTGTTTTAGAACAAGGAGATTTTTTAGAAAAAGAAAGTTCGGAGTTGGTGGATGTGGAAGTCTTTACAAAAGAAGATTTTCATGCACCCGAACAATGGTATGACAGTGATGGTGAACCTTTTCATCCCCAGACGAGTTATTCGGTAGGTGGTAACACAAAAATTTATAGCGGTGTACTGCAAAGAATGCGGGAAAGGGATTTTGAAACAGTTCATCATCAAGATGGTATTTCCCCTGAATGGCCGATTAAATATGATGATTTTGAGCCTTATTATACAGAAGCCGAAGAACTCTATAAAGTCCACGGCAAAGCAGGAGATGATTTAACAGAACCACTACGCAGTAAGCCTTTTCCCTACTCTGAACTTGATAGCGAACCTCAAGTTGAAAAAATCTGTCAAACTATCTCCAAGCAAGGATTAAATCCAGGATACCTACCCATCGGAATTGGAGATCAAGGAAGAACTGATTCCGAAGATACTGGAATTTCTCCTACTATCAAAGCTTACAATAATGTGACCCTGAAAACTTCTGCTAAAGTTGTATGTTTACATACAAATTCTTCAGGAAAAGAAGTTAAAGCTGTCGAAGTACAAATTGGTCTAAACTCTTATTTGTTCATGGGAGATATTATTGTACTTTCCTGTGGTGCCATAAATTCAGCAGCATTATTATTACGTTCAGCCAATGAAAAACATCCCAAAGGACTTGCTAATAGTTCTGATTTGGTGGGACGTAATTTGATGAAACAGTTGATGACGGCTTTAGTACAAATCACTAATATCTCTAACTCTGGATATTTTCAAAGAACTCGTTATGTTAATAATTTTTATTGGGGTGATGACAATTTCCCTTACCCAATGGGGCATATCGAGAATTCTGGTGGTATTCTCCAAGATGTGATTTTCTCCGAGTCGCCACCGCTTTTATCCGTGGCAGCCAAATTACTGCCGGGATTTGGCTTAAAACAGTTAGCGAAACGTTCTATCGGTTGGTGGATGCAAACTGAAGATTTACCAGAAGCTAAAAATCGGGTTCGTGTGGAAAATTCCAAATTGTATGTAGATTATACCCCTAATAATATGGAAGCCCACGATCGCTTAGTTTATCGTTGGATTGATGTACTTAACGCTGTTGATGGAAACAAACAGAATATTTACCCCCGTGGCGAAACACCTATTCAAGTAGTAGCCCATCAAGGTGGAACTTGTCGTTTTGGAGAAGATGCTAGAACTTCTGTTCTCGATCTCAATTGTCGTACTCATGATATAGATAATCTCTATGTTGTCGATAGTAGTTTCTTTCCTTCTATCTCTGCAACTAGCCCGGCTTTAACAGTCATTGCTAATGCTTTGCGAGTAGGGGAGCATTTGATCGATCGCTTAGGCTGAAGAGATGAGCTTTGACCTAGATGATATTTTTGTGGACAAGTATTAACAATTATCGACAATTGTCAATAAATTTTCATGTATTTCATGGATGAAAATTGGTATAATTAAGCATTATCAGCGAATAATCTCTTGATTAATATGCAAAAACCAAGCACCGATCTTGAGATTCTCCGTCTGACCGAATATATTCAAGCGCGGACGGCTCAGCCGTGCAAGCCGGCTCGAGGGATAACAGCTCCGCAGCTCCGGGGTGAAGTAGGAAGTAATGTCCGGCTTGTCCAGACTTTACAGAGCAGGCAATACGTCTATTGAGACAAGCAGGGGGAGCAGCCGGAACTGGGGGAGAGAAAAACCAGTCCCTAGCCCTCATATAACAGAAATGACAGTTGGGGTGCGGAATGTGGATTTGATATAACAATCCCACTACTCCCTCCCTCTCTCACTCCCTCCCTCACTCCCTCCCTCTATTTTAATTTGCCAAGTTTGTAAGGTAGTTCCTAAAAATTGGTCGAGTGCTGTTAAAGCATTAAGATATTGAATAGTCGCGGATAATTCGGCATTTTGTGCTTGTACTAAAGAATTTTGAAAATTGACAATATCTATAACTCTTGTTCTACCTCCTAGTCTTTGTTTTTGTTGTTCTATATCAAGTTGTTTTTTTGATAATTGGGTTGCTTGTCTAGCTAATTCTAGTTGAGAGAAGCTTAAATTAACATTTCTAATCTGATCTTGTAGTTCAATATCTAAATTTTCATTAATATCTTTAAAGTTGTTTTGAGATTTTTTTAAATTAATGCGTGCTTGTTCTACTCTTTGCTGTAAAGATAAATCCCCAATTGTCCGAGTCATGGTTAATCCGGCTCTGGCATCATTATCTTGATTATTACCATCGCTAATATCGACGTTAAAATTTAAATCCCAGCGCCTTTCATCTTTTGCCAAAATAAGTCCAATTCGATTTGACTCTAAGTTCAATAGTGATTGTAAATATGATGGTTGATTTTTAACAGCAGTTTGTTTGAGATTTTCTAAATCTAATTGAACTCTTTCCACTGTGGGAATATCTGCTGCTTCAATATTAGTGTTTTTGTCAATATCAAGAATTGCTAATAATGCTAATTTACTTGATTCTAAACTATTTTGGGCTGCAAGTAAGCTAACACGACGGTTGGCTATATTTGCTTCTTCTTGAACTATTTCAACTGGTGCTCTTCTACCAGCCGCAATCAATGCTTTGGTGACTTCTAATGATTCTTGGGCGTTTTTGAGAGAAAGTTCTTCTATTTTTACTCTTTCTTGGGCTTGTAGTAAGTCTCGATAAGCTAAAATACTTTTAGTAATTGTGTCGGCTAAGATTGATTTTAAGCTAATAATATTACTTTGCTCGGTTATACGTGCCAATTCTATGGAGGCTTTATTAACTCTAATTCCACCACCTCTTAATAGTGGTTGACGAAAGCTTAATTGTAAGTTTTGGTCAAAGCTATTATTGTTGATATTATTAATTTGAGTATTGCCACTCCAACCAAAACTGATTTCTGCTCCTGTAGGAATTTTCATCACTACTTTTGCATCAATATTACTATTTGTATTCGTTGATTCTCCTAATTTATTTGTAGATAAAGATAATGTCGGAGTAAAATCGGGATTGAATTTATCTTCTGCAACTGCTAATTCTCCTCTTTGGACAATTCTATCTAAATAAGCATTTTTAATTTCTATATTATTTGCTAATACTAAGAATACGATATCTTTTAATTTTAGTTTTTTTGTATTATTACTTAAGCTCGGCGTTAATTGAAAAATTGCAGGATAATTATTAGGTGTAGCTTCGGTGGATAAGTTAGTTTGACAAAAGACGGGTAGAATTTGATAAAACACTAATAAAATAGCCATGGGAATCGGCAGCATCCCAATTTTTAACAAACATTTTACACCACACAAACTAAGCCCAGTTGCGTAAACTTTGTAAACAGGGCTGTTTGCAAAATTGGGATATTCCCTAGGCATCAAATTAATTTTGTGAATCAATAAAAAAAATTGAAAGCTTTTCATATTTATGTTACATAATTTTTCTGTAAGATTAGTGATATTTATGTAATAAAAATAGACTTATTTAAATAGATATAAATTAATAGATATAAATTAACAGCTATTGGATTTTATATTTGAGATTGCCGCGCTTTTCTAATAATGCTGTTCAGCTTTGAAAAAGGGGTTCAGTAATGCCGGAATTTTCCTTCATAGTTTGAATTTAGGGGTTTATTCTAATTTTAAATCGAAAATTCAAAATTCAAAATCCAAAATTATCAGAGTAAATTAAGATTGTCGTAATGCATTTACAGGATCTAATTTACTGGCACGTAAAGCAGGAAAAAAACTCGCGCCGACTCCAACTAATAAAGCCGAACCTAGGGATAAAGTAACAGTTTTTAATTCAAATTTATGGGGTAAATTAAATGTCTGAGCTACGACGGTGGTAATACCGTGTACTGTGGTAATAGCGGTGATTCCTCCAATTAAACTTAAAATGGCAGCTTCAAGAATGAATTGCCATAAAATTTCATATTTTGTGGCACCAATTGCTCTTCTTAAACCGATTTCGGCAGTACGTTCAATAACAGCAGCAATGGTAATATTTGTAATTCCCACACCGCCAATTAATAATGCGATCGCACCCACAACAGTTAGTCCTTGGGAAGCTATTTCTAATGTTTGTTTTTGGGCTATAATATCTTGAATATTACTGTAAGCGTATATTTGTGCGCTGGGTATACGTTTTTGTAATAATTCTTCTGCTTTTGTTTTTAATTCCTCCATTTTGTCTGGGTGACGCGGACGAATTGAAATAGATTGAATGTTTTCCATGCCTGTCATGGCTCTGTATATTGAAATTGGTAATAATATATTTCCTTTTGGTTCGTCACCAAAGTTAATTTTGGTTTCAATCACTCCTACAATTAAATAAAGTCTACCACCAGTAAATAATTGTTGTTCTATAGGATTTTCATATTGAAATAATGTATCTGCTAAAAATTTATCGATGACAATTACTGGTCTATATTTAATAAAATCACTTGAATTTAAAAACCGACCTTTTAATAATTTTTTGCCGGTAGTTTTGAGATAATCTTCAGTGACGGCTAAGATATATGGTTCCGCTTCTTGCGCTCGATAAAAGACTTTATTTTCTCCATATCCAAAAAAGTTGATGCCGCTAATAGCAGTCATATTTTTAAGATTGCGCTGCAAGTAATTCATATCTTCTAAATTTGCGTTTCTTCCCTCGCGAGACCAAGCGCTAATTTGTACTTGAGGTGCTTCTCTTGCGGCTAATTGTTTAGCAATAATTGCCCGACTTATATCACCAACTTGTAAAGTGGCATTTACAGCACCAACTCCCATAAATACGCCCAAGGTTGTTAATGTAGAACGCACTTTATTCGCTATTAATGATTTACAACTTAGGATTATTAAATCTTGGGGAGAAAGCATACAAATAATTAGAATTTAGAATTTAGAA
>DESS01000144.1:10882-15918 GCA_002361335.1 Richelia sp. UBA3308 | reverse complement strand
ACTAACAACTAACAACTAATCACTAGTTATCAATTTTCCTGGTTTAATGGTGACATCAGGTAAAGGAAGAATCATTTTTTCTCCTGGTTTTAAACCGGATTTAACTTCTACCTTAGTCGCTCCTTCTAAACCCAAAGTAATTTTGCGTTTTTCGGCTTTATTCTCGGCATTTTTTATCCATACAAAAGGTTTACCTTTACTACGTTGAATTGCTTCAAAATTAACAGTAACTACCTGTTTGCGCTGTTGTACAACTATCTCCACACTAACTTGACTACCGGGTATTAAACTACTGGGTTTGTCTAATTCTATGGTTGCAGGAACTTTAGCTTGTCCGGAAGCACCTCCAAATCCCCCACCACTACCATCATCAGATACTGCGATGGGATGTATACTTTTAACACGTCCCGTGAATTGTTTTGCACTAGGACCAATAGTTTTAATCCGTGCTAATTGATTGACTTTTACTTTCCCCGCTTCTAATGTTGCAAGTTGGAGTTTAACTATTTCTTTCCTGGGATTACCTAAAACAAGTAACACTTTTCCCGTTTCCATTCCCTCACCATTTTTAACTTTAACGTCGAGGATTTTACCGCTAATTGGAGCAGTAACGATATTGTTTTGTAACTTAGCAATAATGGCATTTCGTTCCACTTTTGAACGTTGGAGTTCTGTTGTTTCGTTCTTGACTGTAGAAATTGCTTCCCGTAATTCAGAACGCGCACTCAAGAGTTTTTCTTGTTCTGGAGTAGCGCGTTTTTGTTCGAGTTGCATTCGCTTTAATGCACCAGTTTCGGTTTTAATTGTTAAAATTGCTTCTCGTAATTCTGACTGTATTGCTAATAAATTTTGACGCTGTTCCTCCCTTTGACGTTCTTGTTCCATTTGCTTTATTCTTGTTTCCAGTTTTTGATTTTTAACTTCTAATTCTGTGTCTTTCAAATTAGACTCAGCACCACGAAGTTGTTCTTGTTGCGCTTGTAATTCATCCCCTGCAATAAAACCCTTGGATGCAAGCAATTGTTGATTTTTTAATTTATTCCGTTCTGCCCTTAACCTGTATTTGGCTTCTGCAACCTTTTCTTGGGTTCTAGTCAGAGCTAATTGTTGTTTCTCATTATCGATTTGTTGCTTTTTGCGTTCTCGTTCTAATTGTTGCTTCAATGTTAGGATTTTTTGCTGAATTTCCTTTACCTTTTCCCGAGCGCGTACAATTTTAAGTTGTTGATTTTCGATGTCATATTTTTTGATCGGTTGGCGTAATTCTCGTTGTGCAGTGGCTAATTTCTCTTGTGCTTCTAACACCTTTTCTTGACTGCGTGCCAGGGCTAATTCCTTACTTTTAATCTGTAAATCTTGATCTGCGAGATTTCTTTGTCCTTCTTTGTTACGTAAAATTACTAATTTATCACCCTTTTCAACGCGATCGCCAATTTTGACTAATACTCTTTCTACTATCACATTTGTAGGGGATTTAATTTCCTGTTGTCCTCCCAATTCCAGCTTACCACCCTCACTGACGGTAATTTCCACATCTCCCTGGTTCACCACAACTACCGGTAAAGCCACTGCCTTACTAGATTGATTGCGCGAGCGCACAAAAAACAACCATCCACCCACACCCGCCACAGTCAGGATTGTTGAGCAAATTAACCAATTTACCCCGATTTTCAATCTTTTTTTACCTTTAACTGACTGTTCCATAGTCAAGATAACAAGGATAAATGAGTATAAAAATTTTAACCTATCCTTGTTCTCTAAGGCTTTGAAAATCTCAGTAAAGCAAAATAAGAAATATTAATTGTAAAACAAAATACTTATTTATCTTTTAAAATAGATATTGTCTTGATATAACATCTTTAATACTGCATTGCGGCTCCTCATATCATGTCCGGTTAAACAGTTATCATATTTGTGGGGGTGAATGAGTAATGAGTAATGAGTAATGAGTATTCATAAATAGTAGAATACGCGGCATCTTTTCAATAGGGTTACATAGTAAGAAATTAGCCGGGCTTCATATCACTGTTAAGAAACACCAGCTAAAACCCTATTAATATTTTTGACTTTTGTTCACCGAAGGTGTTCCTGAAGGGTTTGGAGCTATTTAAAGAAAGCTTACCCAACATTACCCAAATATCGTCATTTACTTTTGTAAACAAACAAAGGTGGCTGTTTTTATCTTAATGTAGAATAAAAATTACATACTACTTGTCTTTTCCAGCACGGCTTACCTACTAGATAGGAAACACCACTGGTCTCATGAGACAAGTAAAATTTAATACCAGTGCTAACAGCACCCCGGTGGTCAAGCTTTACAGGTTGGAGTCTATGACAATACCCTGATGAGCTTGCCCAAGTGGCACTTCCGGTGGTAGGTGAAATTCCTAACTAGAATCCTTGCATCGCCGTTTGTGTAAGGTGGTTGTCTAAGATTGGGCAATGTTTTTTTTAACGGTATGCCAGACTTTTGACTTTAACCCGAATGGGGTTCTGCAAACAATACCATGGAACAACCAACTTCTGAAAGCACTTCATTAGTCACATCGCTAACAGCTAATCCCCCCGCAGTACGACGATGAACTGAGCGTAAAATTACCATATCGTAGGAATTCCCTTCGTTGATAATAACTTTGGCGACATTATCGTGACGAATGGTTTGAATTACTACTTCTTTGCGAGATTTGCTTTGAGTTAGATATGAAGCAAGTTCTGATTCAAACAAAGCGATTTCTTTATCAGTACTATTGCGTCCACGGATATGTAACAATGTCACAGATGCTTGATTAGTATCGGCGAATAATTGAGCAAATTGAATTACACGTAATATTTGAGGTGTAATGTTTCTCACGGGAACAAGGATGCGATGAATGTTGATTGGTTCATCTAGCAAGCGCATCACGGCTATAGGACAATGAGCAGACCAAAAAACATTATCGATAATATTACCAAATAAACGAGCTTGTAAACTGCTAGTTGGACTCCAACCCATGACAATTAAGTCCGCATTTTGTTCTCTGGCTGCCCGACTAATTCCCCGTGCAACATCATCATCAATCCGAATTATTGGTTTCGCTTGGGCTTGGAATTCTTGACTAATTTTTAAAGCTTTTTGTAATAATTGTTTGCTTCGTTTGATGGCAACTTTTAATTGGGGTTCATCCATATGAACGTGGGCTTTGGGAATCGATAAAGGCACAACTATCCCTTTTTCATGATGGGCTAATAATGCTCCCATTTCAATCAAATACCTTTCGGTATGAGGATTATAAACAGGTACTAATACTTTAAAAAGACTGCTGTAAATGAAATTATCTGTATCTAAGTTGAATTCGATATCATCTTTTTCTACTTTTGATTTTTTATTTTGAGAATCTTTTTCTATTTCTGCTTTTGGTACTGTTAGCTTACTGCCGAATTTTGCTGTTAATACAGGACCTAAAATAGCGGTAACTAACATTAACACAATTACGGTATTAAATACTGAATCTGTAATTATCCCCGCAGTTTTACCGACTAATGCAGCCGCTAAAGTAGCAGCTACTTGAGGTAAGGATAATGACCACATTGTTAAGGCTTCATTCCAGTTGTAGCGATAAAGTAGTTTTGCTATTAAGGCAGCGATAAATTTACTAATAATTAAAGCACCGACAATTCCTACTGTTAACGGTAATTCAGAAGTTACACTAGACATAAAGCCAGATAAATTTATGATTAACCCCATACCTACGAAGAAAAAAGGAATAAATAAGGTACTGCCCACAAATTCTACTTTTTCTTCTACCGGGGAATGTCCAACTACATCATTTACTGCTAACCCTGCTAAGAATGCTCCCACAATTTTATCTACATTGATAATCTCTGCCCCTACTGAAGCTAAAAATACTGCTAATAAAACGAATAAAAATTGGTTACTTTCTTCGTCTCCACTACGGCGAAAATATTCTTTACCAGCCCAATCAAAACCGAATAAAACTATTGCTGCATAAATTCCTAGAGTCGCTAATTGAATGGTTAAACTTAAAGCAGAAAATTCCCCAGCACTAATTGATACACAAATTGCCAACACTAATAATGCCCCAATATCGGTAAAAATTGTTGCACCAATAGTTACAGTAACGGCTTGATTACTAGTGACTCCCAAACGATTAACAATAGGAAAACCTAAGAGAGTATGAGAAGCGAGAAGAGAACCAATTAAAATTGCAGCATTCCAATCAAAATTGAAAAATCTTCCCACCATCGCCCCAAAAATTAACGGAACTAAAAAAGTCGCGATTCCAAAACCTAAAGAACGATCTTTTGTTTTACGAAAATCTTCTAAATCTATTTCCAAACCTGCGACGAACATCAAATATATTTTACCGATATCCGACAGTAACTTCATGGTTTCAGTTTCTGCGTTTAAGATTCCTAAACCATCAGGCCCTAATACTACTCCTGCGGCTAATAATCCAACTAATCCAGGAAGTCGTAAACGCTCGAATATTGGTGGTACAATCAGAATTACTAATAAAAGAATGGTAAAAGCCACTATAGGACTTTTTGCAAGCCCTTGTAATATTTCTTCCATAGAAAGATAATTTTATTCCTTCTTGATACTAAGTCATACAATGTACAAAACTCTAGTTATTTTTTGTTCATCTATAACTGTTTTGACCGGAAAATAAACTGGATACAACGGAACGGATTTATCCGTGGAGAAAAACGAGGGGCCCCTCGATTCATCGATGGGGTAATAATTCGGGCATTCTTCATTCGGCCATTCTAAATTCACCTTGACCTTTATGTCTTCGAGCTTCATAAGAAGTTGGAATCCGGTTATATGGAAGTTCGGACTACCTCTAACTTTCCCAAAGCATACAAACCTTGCCATTTATGGCTAATAGGGTTGCTCCCGCTGCCAAGAACCTTCTTCCAACTTCGGCTCTTCCTTCCCAGTGACTCTTTCCTTAATGCTCAATGAGTAACAAGTAACGAGTAACGAGTAACGAGTAATGAGTAATTAGTCTTCATGGTTATGTTGGTAAGGGCCG
>DESS01000144.1:0-10833 GCA_002361335.1 Richelia sp. UBA3308 | reverse complement strand
AATTAGCCGGACTTGATATGATTGGTGAGAGCAAATAGAAGATTTAATCATTTTTCCTGAAAATATTTGTGTCTCTTGTTATACCTGATATTGAAGGATTAATGCAACAAAGCACGTAGTTTCGGTTTTGACATTTATTTTAACAAAAGTGATTTTTTTTACCTGCATTGCCTTGTTTCCGATTGTTAGATTGCCGAAATTTATGGGTATCTTAATCACAGTAAAGAGTCCAAGGGCAATAATCAGTCCTCAAAGCTATGAGAGCAACAGCACCTCAATTCCCGGAAATTTCTGGCTACACCATCACTGAACAACTCTACCTCGGTTCTCGAACAGCAGTGTATAGAGCAGTACATAATAATCAGCAATTTGCCGTAGTAATTAAGGTGTTGCAACGAGAGTATCCCAGATTTGGGGAATTGGTACAGTTTCGCAATCAGTATGCGATAGCCAAAAATCTACCTATTGCTGGCATTATCCAACCCCTGAGCCTGGAGACATTTGGTAACGGCTATGCCCTAGTGATGCCAGATTGGGGTGGGATATCCTTGGACAAATATATCCAGCAGCAGCAATTAGACTTAACACAGAAGTTGGCGATCGCAATTCAATTGGCTGAAATTCTCCACGATTTACATTCTTCTCGGGTTATCCACAAAGACATCAAACCCGCTAACATTCTCATTCATCCACAGTCTAAGCAAGTTAAGCTGATTGACTTTAGCATTGCTTCGCTCTTACCGAAAGAAACCCAGGAAATCCAAAACCCGAATGTGTTGGAGGGGACGCTGGCTTATTTAGCACCGGAACAAACGGGACGAATGAATCGCGGGATTGATTATCGCAGTGATTTTTATAATTTCGGTGTCACCCTGTATCAATTACTTACAGGTCGCTTACCTTTTATCACGGATGATCCCCTAGAACTGGTGCATTGCCATATTGCTAAAATTGCCACACCTGTTCATAAAGTAAATACCGATGTGCCCAAAATTATGGGGGCAATAGTCGCTAAACTGATGGCGAAAAATGCCGAAGAGCGCTACCAAAGTGCCTTGGGACTCAAGCATGATTTACAACAGTGTTTAAGTCAATGGAAAGAAACGGGAAAAATTGCTGAGTTTGAATTGGCACAGAGGGATTTGTGCGATCGCTTCTTAATTCCAGAGAAATTATATGGTAGAGAAGCAGAAGTAGCCCAGTTACTCGAAGGATTTGAGCGAGTTGCAACTCAAGAAAACAATAGCGAACTAATTTTAGTGGCAGGATTTTCTGGGATTGGTAAAACAGCTGTTGTTAATGAAGTTCACAAGCCTATTGTGAGGCAAAGGGGCTATTTTATTAAAGGAAAATTTGACCAATTTAACCGTAACATTCCCTTCTCTGCTTTAGTACAAGCCCTGCGGGATTTAATGGGGCAATTACTCAGTGAAAGTGATGCTCAACTGCAACAATGGCAAGAAAAAATAGGAAATGCAGTGGGAGAAAATGGGCAAGTAATTATTGAAGTAATTCCTGAGTTAGAAAAAATCATTGGTAAGCAACCGATGGTACCAGAGTTATCAGGAACCGCAGCCCAGAATCGTTTTAATTTATTGTTTAATAAATTTATTCAAGTTTTTACCACCAAGGAGCATCCTTTAGTAATCTTCTTGGATGATTTACAATGGGCAGATTCTGCTTCTCTGAGTTTGATTAAATTGTTGATGAGTGAAGGAGAAAGGGGTTATTTACTATTAATTGGAGCCTATCGAGACAATGAAGTATTTCCAGCCCATCCTTTGATGCTAACTTTAGATGAAATAGGCAAGGCAGAAGGCAAAATCAATACCATTACTTTATCGCCTTTGTCCCAGGGAAATATTAACAATTTAGTGGCAGATACTTTAAGTTGTACTTCTGAAGTAGCGGAAAGTTTGACAGAATTAGTGTATCAGAAGACGAAGGGTAATCCTTTTTTTACGACTCAGTTTCTATTGGGTTTGTATGGAGATGAATTAATTAAGTTTAATTGGCAACTAGGACATTGGGAGTGTGATATTTCTGAAGTTAAGCAACGGGCACTCACCGATGATGTGGTGGCGTTTATGGCACAAAGGTTGCAGAAGTTGCCCCAAGAAACTCAAGACATTTTAAAGTTAGCTGCTTGTATTGGTAATCAGTTTGATTTAAAAACATTAGCCATTGTTTGTCAGCAATCAGAAGGGGATACGGCAAGTAGTTTGTGGAAGGCTTTGCAAGAGGGTTTTATACTGCCCCAAACTGAGGTTTATAAGTTTTATCTGAGCCGTGATGATGCTAGTGAAAATACTCAAACAAATGAAAATGTCCAATATCGTTTTTTGCACGATCGGGTGCAACAGGCTGCTTATTCTTTGATTCCTGAAAATCAGAAACAAACTACTCACTACCATATCGGAAAATTGCTCCTGGAGAAAATACCTCCGGAAGCAAGAGAAGAAATAATTTTTGAGTTGGTGGCTCAATTCAACTATGGGAAGAACTTAATTGTCAAACTAGAAGAGCGTAACCAACTTGTACAGCTAAACCTAATAGCTTGTCGTAGAGCTAAGGCTTCGGCAGCTTATAATGCTGCTCTGGAATATTGTAATATTGCCCTAGATTATCTCGAAACAGAAAGTTGGCAAAACCAGTACCATTTGACACGAGATTTACACTTGCTGGGGATAGAATTAGAGTATCTTAACTCCAATTTTGAACGCTCCAGAGAACGAGCAGAATATACCCTGAAATATACCCAAGATGTGTTGGACAATGTAGCGATCTATCAACTCAAGGTTCAATCCTATATCGTACAGAGTCAGATGTTGGCAGCGATTGAGACGGGTATGAAAGGTTTGGAATTATTGGGCTTTTGTTTGCTAGATGTGCCAGATATTGATGTTGTTAATTTGGAGTTGCCTGAATTGGAAGCAGTAGGAAAACTCCGAGAACTAGATGACTTTACAGAACTAGCTAAAATTAAATTCCTTGCTACTCTCATTGCTCCAGTTTACGTTGCTAAACCCGAACTTTTTTCCAAAGTAATTTTTGCCATGGTACAGTCTTCCATAGACTATGGTTATTCATCAATATCTGCTGTGGGCTATGGTTGGTATGCGCTCTTGGTACTTATTGCTGGATATATTGACAAAGCCTACCATGCTGGGCAAATTTCCCTCAGACTTTTAGAGCGTTTTCCCAGCAGAGAAAACGAGTGCAAGGTGTTGTTCATTTTTTACAACTTCATTGGTAGTCTCAAAAACCATCTGAAAGAAAGCCTAGCAGGTTTGTTACAGGGAGCACGCTCTGGATTTGATGCGGGAGATGTGGAATATGCAGCCTATTGTGAAATGGCTTATGGTACATTTCTCTTTTCCATGGGGCATAATCTCATGGAAACAAAGGAACTGCAACAACCTCACTATGACTTAGTTAAAAAACTAAATTTAGAATTTTCTACCAATTTTTTGGGTATTTGGCGACAAATAGGTTTGAATTTGTTAGGAGAATCTTTAGACGTTACTCTTTTAATTGGAGAGAGTTTTGATGAGGAAGATAAACTGCCAAAGTTTCAAAAAACAAATAGCTTTACATTACTGTTTTCAATCCATCTTAACAAAGCTATGTTGTTTTACTTGTCTGGGAACTATTCAGATTCCTTAGAGCAATGTAATTTAGCTTTAAATTATATTCATGCAGAGCAAGGAGTTACACATCTATCTTTGCACAAACTGTATTATTCATTGTCACTCTTGGCAAATTATCTTAATATTTTTGATGAAATAAATGTCTTAGAAATTGTTGATTCCAATCAGCAAAACTTAGAAAACTGGGCAACTCACGCCCCGATAAATTTCCAACATAAATATGACTTGGTAGAAGCAGAGAAATGTCGAGTCTTGAGACAAACAACAGAAGCAATTGAACTATACGACAAAGCAATTGCCGGAGCCAAAGAAAACCAATACATTCAAGAAGAAGCCCTAGCAAATGAACTCGCAGCCAAATTCTACCTTGATTGGGGTAAAGAAAAAATTGCTGCCACCTACATGCAAGAAGCCTACTATTGTTACGCCCGCTGGGGAGCCAAAGCCAAAACTGATGACTTAGAGAAACGCTATCCCAACCTACTCCACCCTATTCTCCAGCAAGCTGCCCAATGCTTCAATCCTCTCGATACCTTAACCACTATCGCTCAACCTAACCTCTCGATTCATGCCTCTCAAACCACCACTCAATCTTCTTATACTACTATTAACAGTGCCCTAGACTTTGCTACGGTGCTTAAAGCCTCCCAGGCACTTTCGGGAATTATTGAACTGGATGAATTACTGCGCCAACTTACCCAAATTATCCTACAACACTCTGGGGGCGATCGCTGTGCCTTAGTTCTCCGCGATAGCAAAGAAGAATGGCATGTCCAAGCCATTGCCACCTTTGAGGAAACACAAATTTGTTCTCAACCCCTAGAAAATAATCCCAATTTACCCACTAAATTAATCCAATATGTCAAAAAGACCCAAGAAGTTGTGGTCATTCACGACTTAAAGACAGATTTACCTGTAATCGATCGATATTTACTGTCAAGGCAACCTAAGAGTCTACTTTGTTTACCCATTATCAACCAGGGACATTTTATTGGTATTTTGTACTTGAAAAATCTCTCTACCAGTGGCGCATTTACAAAAGAGCGAATTCTTGTCCTCAATTTTCTGTGTACTCAAGCGGCAATTTCTCTGGAAAATGCTAGACTGTATAAAAAAGCTCAAGAATATGCCCAGCAGCTTGAGCAATCTCAATTGCAAGTAGTACAAAGCGAAAAAATGGCTTCTTTGGGGAATCTTGTTGCTGGAGTTGCCCACGAAATCAACAACCCCATCGGCTTCCTCAATGGCAGTATCAGCAACGCCAAAGATTATGTGCAAGACCTTTTCGAGTATCTACAAACCTATCATCAGCAGCAACCACCCAACCCAGAAGTGGAAAAATTAGCCGAAAATATTGACTTAGAGTACCTCCTCGAAGACTTGCCTAAGTTGCTTGATGCCATGAAAGGAGCAACCGATCGCATCACAAATATCAGCACTAGCCTTCGCACCTTTTCCCGCGCTGATACTGACTACAAAGTTAGTAGCAACATCCATGAAGGACTAGATAGTACCCTATTGATTTTGAAATATCGCCTCAAAGCTAATAATTGTCGTCCGGCGATTCAAGTCACCAAAGACTACGGGAATTTACCCACAATTAAATGCTTCCCCGGACAATTAAACCAGGTATTTATGAATATCCTGGCGAATGCGATTGATATATTTGATGAAATGGCGCAAACCCAGTCATACCATGAAATAGAAGCGAATCCTCAACAAATTACTATCCGTACCCAAATCGAATCAAACCAGGTGTATATCCGTATTCGTGATAATGGCAAAGGTATGAGTAAAGATGTACAAGCCAAAATATTTGACCATTTATTTACCACCAAAGAAGTAGGTAAGGGTACTGGATTGGGATTGGCGATCGCCCGGCAAATTGTGGTGGAAAAACATGGTGGTAACCTAAATGTATGGTCTGAGCCAGGTCAAGGAACTGAGTTCGTGGTACAGATGAGTGTGTAACGGAATTGAGGTCAATATCACCGTCGAATTGTTGTGCATAATTTTGATTAAACTCAACGAGGTTGTCACCAACCCCGTTGGTCTTCAAAACCGGACTTGAAGCTTTCACTTCATCCGGCTCCTCAATATCTCGGTGCTTGTCACACACACCTCATACCGCTAAATCTCTGGCGGTTTTTTTATCGTGGCAATGTCGATGCAATAATTGGAAATTTTTGTATTCATCCTTACCACCTTGTGAGCGGGGAATGATATGGTCGATTTCCATTAAGTCATCTTCTTTAAAGTAGAGACCGCAATGCGAGCATTTACCTTTCTGCTTTTTGAGAAGTAATGAAATTCTCTTATTAGCTTCCGGGTGTTTCCCCATTCTGGAACTCCAATAGACCCAATCTCCGTCAAAGGGACTTCTTTTTGCTTGCACTTTTATGTGCCTTTGTATAGAAGTTTCCGTATGTCGGGAAATCTTTTTTAATGAGTCTTTTTCAGCTTTTGCGAATCTCCATCCGCCTCCTTTGTCAATTAACCAGTACTTGTTAGAAATCCAGTATTGGCTTTTTGTTGGGTGGCGGTGAACTGCCCAGTTTTTTAATTGCTGGTACATCCAATTATTTAATGACGAATATGCCTCACTACTTACCACTGATGAAAAATAATTAGACCATCCCGTTATTACCGGGTTAAGCTCTTTGATAAGTTTCAACTGTGTTGATGCTTTATGAACCTTGATGATTTTCTTTATTTTTTGTCGGTGTTTCTTAAGACTTTCGTTGCTAGGTTTGATAAGTGTTTTAAACCCCAGTGGCTTTCCATTGGTATTTTTTCCTGATTGATATTTTCCAACCGGATATTGCCTGATGGTATGTCCCAAGAAATTGAAACCCGCATTTCCTTCGTACTCTAAAGTATGAGAAATTCTTGTTTTACTGGGTTTAATTTCTAACCCCAATTCTTTTAACCATTCCGAAATTATTATTTGACATTGCTGTATTACCTCTAAATCTTCGTGTAATATCACGAAGTCATCGGCAAAGCGAATTAAATGAGCGGCATTACGACGGGCTACCACTTTACTTTTTTCCCAAAATTCTTTTTCTGGGAAGGCTTGTTTAATCCGTTCTTCCATTCCATGAAGGGCAATATTCGCCAGCAATGGCGAGCAAATGCCGCCTTGTGGTGTACCTTCTTCTGTTGGAAACAGCTTTTTACTGTCTATCACCCCTGACTTCAGCCATGCTTTGATTTGACGGCGTATAGTAGGGGAGGTATTCAGTTTTGTCAATAATTTTGAATGGTCAATTCGGTCAAAACATTTCGCAATGTCCGCGTCAAGCACATACTTGGCTTTGGATTTAATTGCAGAAAAAATTGCACCGATTGCGTCATGGGGTGAACGTCCCGGTCTAAAACCGTATGAATTTGGCTCAAATTTGGCTTCCCATTCGGGTTCCAGAGCCATTTTCACTAACGCTTGTAATGAGCGGTCTTTTATTGTGGGTATTCCTAAAGGGCGCTTTTCATCTGTTCCCGGTTTAGGAATCCAAATTCTACGTGTAGGTTTGGATTTTCCGGTTAGGTTTAATCGCCTAACTAGCTTTAAACGTGCTTCTGGGGATAGTAGTTTAATCCCATCCACACAGAGCCGTCTTTTTACCAGTATTATCTTGTGTTACCCGACGTACCGCTAAACATTTTGATGACCAAGACCTTATCAAAGTTCTTTGGAGTCGTCTAACTGTTTTGACATCGCCACGTTCTGAGGCTTTGAATATGCGTTTTTGCAGCTTAAAAACTCTCCTTTCTAGCTTATGCCAGGGGATGTTTTTCCATTCCATCATCGGGTTTTCAATCCGTGCTTTAGACATATATACTGCTACTGATACCTATTCAATCCAAGACATCGTGTCTACGTCTGCTTATCCCAATAATTACTTTGGGCATTGGCTTCTTAGACAATCTTTCCGCCTTGTTGTATCCGGTTAGTACCTACTCATGGTTTCGACCTACACATGAGGGCAAACAAGGGGTTACTTCGTTCCTGATAATCGTTAGTCGAATCGTTAGGATGATGCTCTTTGCCGGGTTTGTTGGGAGTGCTTATTGGTCGGTAGAGTAGCCGCCAATCCCATTATCCTTTACCTTTTGGTTATAGCCTGTCAGCTTTATTTGGCTATTTCACGGGTGACGACAATTCGGACACATCTTCGCTTTTGCTATCCATAGATTCATGCTCGATGGGAACCAGATTAAGCTTCCAGCCTTACCACCTTTTTACCCCGCTTTACGGATTGATGACTAGTCGCTACCGTAGGGGTAATGCTGTTACCCCAGCACCTGGGGAGAAGGACTTACACCTTCACGATTATCAAGTTGTCAAGGTTCGGTTTTTATCCTTCCCTTGCCATCCGTCCCTGAGTTTTACTCATTTAGGATGAACGAATCGCACACACTCTCCGGGCTAAAGCCACGGAGATTCTTGGTTCAACGAGTCCACTTAGACTAGATCCCTTGCGATATCTAGCCCAGAGGTGGTTCTCTCCTCAAGCGTTAACTTGATGAACTCAGGACAAGGAATCACTTCCTTACCTGGTCTACAGAACCGTACATGAGACTTTCGTTCATACGGCTCCTCAATAATTAGGCATTTGTCATATGTGCCTCGTCATGACAGTGACGATGTAATAAAGCAAGGTTTTCCCATTTGTTATTGTGGTGATTTTTGTCGATATGGTGGATTTCCATAAGGTCTTCCATATTAAATCTAAGTCCACAGTGGGAGCATTTACCTTTTTGTTGTTTCAGTAAGTAGGCGACTTTTTTGTTGACTTCAGGATGTTTTCCCATCCTAGTTGACCAATAAACCCAGTTACCATTGTAGGGACTCTTATCATGAATAACCTTGACCCATCTTTTAATCTGGGTTTCGGAGTGTTTAAGCAATCTAATATTACCTGACATGAACGTCCATTGATATCCTTCGTGATAACCAAAATACTTTTGGTATATCCAGTGTAGGGATTTCTTTGGGTGTCTCCTACGTGCCCATTTCATTAAAGTTTGAACGGTAAAATGGGTAAGGTATTTAAAGGCATCTGAGCTAACTTTTGTTGAGTGATAGTTAGTCCATCCCCTAACAATTGGGTTTAGCTCTTTTATTAGTGCCAGTTGTGGTTTGGCTTTGCCTTTTGAAACTACTTTCTTGATTTGGTCTTTATGTCTTTGAATGCTGTTCTTACTGGGTTTGATTAAGGTTTTGAAACCTTTCATTCGTTTCCCAGAGTTGTATTTACTGACTTTATACTGGCGTACATTAAAGCTAAGAAAATCGAAACCGGGTTTTTGACCATCATGATTTTCTAGTGTATTGACTACCTTAGTTTTTGATGGTTTCAACTCAAGTCCTATTTCTTTGAGCCATTTCTCAATTGCCAATTTGCATTTTTCAATAACTTTGAGTTCGTTATGGAGTACCACAAAATCGTCAGCATATCTCACCATATAGGCGTTTTTATTTATGCTTTTGATTAATTCTTCCATACCATGTAATGCAATATTAGCGAGTAATGGCGAGCAAACCCCGCCTTGAGGAGTGCCTTTCTCATTTTTTTGGAAAGTCCCATTATCAAGTATTCCAGCTTTTAGCCATTGTTTGACTATTCTGGTTATATAAGGGCTTACATTAATTTTCTTGAGAAGGGCTTTGTGATTGATGTTATCAAAACAACCTGATATGTCAGCATCAAGGACATATTTGCTATGATGTCTGAGCATATCGTGTAGTGCTTGAATAGCATCGTGACACGACCTCCCCGGTCTAAAGCCGTAACTATTTGACTCGAATTTGGCTTCCCACTGGGGTTCTATTGCCATTTTGACTAGAGCTTGAGTAGCTCTATCATGCATGACAGGTATTCCCAAAGGTCGTTTTTCGGTTTTCCCAGGTTTAGGTATCCAAACTCTTCTGATAGGTTTGACCCTTCGTTTTAAGCTTAGATTTTTGACAAGATTTAATCTTTGCTTGGGAGTTAATGATTTTATTCCATCAACCCCAGCAGTTTTCTTGCCTGTATTATCCTGGGTAACTCGTCGAACAGCTAAGACTTTAGCTGACCAAGATTTAATCAGTAGTCTCTGTAATCGCCGTACTTGCCGATTATCGCCACGTCTAGAGGCTTGGTAAATTCGCTTTTGGAGCTTAAACTGTTCATACATCGGTTGTACCGTGTTCATCACTTTTTCACTCTACGTAGGTGACTTTACCTTCCTAACTATCGTGTCCCTGTCAGCATATCCCTTGGTTTTCCCAAGGACTTTGGCTTTTGAGACAATCCCACCCTTACATTACTTGCGGATGACTTCCTGCTTGGGTATCGACCACACCAAGAGTAAATGTAAGGTTTACTTCGTTCCTAGTATCCGTTATTACGTTAGACTTAGGTTCTTACTATGTGCCTGAGTTACTTTTAGAAGCTTGTTTCTCACTCTCAGAACAGTGGAAACCATTTCACCATATCTTTTTAGACGTAGCTTATCAGCCTTATTTAGCTACTTAGGGATTGACGGCACTTAAGACGTAAGTTTCTTGCGTAACCATATCTAACTATGCTTGCTGGGATTCCGGTTTAGGCTACCAGTTACCAGCTTTTAACCCATGCGCCGCAAAGTACAGGTTGTCATGCTATACCTTGTGGGTTATGCTGTCCTCCGAAGCTCACGAAGGGAGAGAATTGGTTTTTAACCTCACTCTCACGAATTACTAAGTTATCAAGGTTAATTTCCTTGTCACTAATCCCATATTCGTAGGAATAATTTCTAGTGAACGAATCGCGCCCCAAGTGCCCCTCGGTAGTTGGATTATTCCAAAATTTGTTTTACTTAAATTCTGCATCGCCTAGTCCCCATGAAGATTTTACCTATTCCTGGTGCATGAGCTAGGACTATGGAATAGAACCCCATATCTTCAATTGTCAAGGTACAGATTGCCGCTAGACAGTTGGGTTTTTATACAGGTTGATTACCGTTCTTGTTGCTAGTATTCTACCATCAATGCAGACTGAAGTCTGCTAAGAGCTTTCATAAAATTCGATTTTTGTAGTATTTATGTTCTGCTTGTTCGTCCCATATCAAAAATTATCTCAGCAGCTTGGTGATTAAACTTGTAATTTCCCAAGTAAGAAATTATTCGGCAATAAATATAAGCTAATAATGATGA
>DESS01000025.1:15372-37760 GCA_002361335.1 Richelia sp. UBA3308 | reverse complement strand
CTGATGGGGCGCGTTCCCTTGCGTCTTGCGCCGACGCGGGGTCGCCCCATCTTACTACCTTTCTTGGCTTTGCGAGTCATATTCTTGACTTGCAATTCTTCAGTAACTCCGATGTCATAACGACTAGTAATATCCGAAGTAACTTGGTGCTGCCAATTTTTACGTTGATTACCTACTTTTCTTTGAAGTTTGGATACTTGTTTATTAACTTTCTTCCAACGTCTAGAAGGTCTATGGTTTTTCTTTGGAGCGTCTTTACGACGCATCCTTTTACCCAAGGTTTTTATATTTTGTTCCGACTGACGAATAAATCTTGGATTAACTATCTCGTTATATTCATTACCGTCATAGGTAGTTAATGCGGTTGTCGTCCCTAAATCATAAGCAATGATGGATTCATACTCTAAATTTGATTTAGAACCAAATTTAAGCTCAGCACTAAGGACTTCGACAGTAAAAGATGCAAACCACTCACTGGTACTTGGTTTGTAAACAATGGTAAGAGTTGTAGGGATTCCCCATTGTTTAGCTTTACCACGCATCTTAACAGTGATGCCTAAATCTCTAAGTTCAATCCAACCATTCTTACCGTTAGTTTTAGCTTTCCAACCAGCTTTACCTGGGTAAGACCAGCCAGAATATTTTCTTAATGGTTTGAATTTAGGGCGTTTACGTAAACCTTTGAAAAAGGCTTGATAAGCTAAATCCACTCTTTTGACTGTAGCCTGCAAAGCTTGTGAGCCTAATAGAGCAAACTCAGGGTTTTCTTTTTTGAATTCGGGCAATAAATTCTGTTGGTAACAATAAGAGATACTTCTACCTTCAGCTTGCCATGCCCACTGGCGACCACCAACACATGAATTGTAAATAAAACAATGCTTACCGCGTGCTTTTAATAACTCTCTTTTCTGAGAGAAGTTAGGATACATCTTGAAATTTACCCGTCTAGTCGCCAGTTGAATCACCTCCAATTAATTTGACTATAAATATACTATACATCATAATGATGTAAGCAACAACAAAAAAAATAATGAGTACTGATAAAAAAGTAATGATGACTTTTAGAATTACCGAAACGGAAAGGTCAGTAGTGCAGCAGTATTGTGACCTAACTAATCGTAATCAAACAGATGTGTTTAGGGAATTTGTTCGTGAACTCGCACAGAGATTGTCAAAGCAAGGGATATCGAATCCCTTACTTTGACCGGCTATCCATCCCCACCCTGTAGAGGGATGGGGAATTCCGCCGTTTTGTTAAAGGCAAGAGGCAAGAGGCAAGAGGCAAGAGGCAATCCCAATGAAAAAAATTGTTTCACCACCATGTATGAAAGTTTTCTCCCCCTGCTCTTTCAAGGTAGGGGTAACTAAGATTTAGGTAAAAAGATAATCTTTGTATGATAATTTACCTGCTTTTGCGGAAAAGGTAATGTACTATAGCGATTTAGTACGAAAAACTATCAAATACTTGAGAATTATTTTAATTAAGTAAGATTACAAATCGAAACGGATCGATTTTAAAGGGTTGCACTTATGTTTACAAATTTCCCGTCCAAGTTTTCTACAGTGGTTGATTTGATGCAGTATCGCTCAAATAATCAACCTCTTCTACAAGGTTATATTTTTCTGAGTGATGGTGAAAGTCATGAAAATTCGCTTAACTATAGAGAACTAGATACAAAAGCGCGATTAATTGCTGCTCATCTCCAGAGTTTAAATATGATGGGAGAGCGAGCATTATTGCTGTATCCACCAGGGTTAGAATTTATTGCAGCTTTTTTGGGATGTTTGTATGCAGGTGTTATTGCTGTTCCGGCTTATCCACCCCGAAAAGGACAAAGTTTATTAAGGGTACAATCTATCGCAGCAGATGCTCAAGCTCAGATTATTCTTACAAATCAAGCTTTATTTAATGATATACAGTCTTATCAACAAGATAATTTTCTCTCATTAAAATATATAGTTGAGACTGATACTCTACCTCAAGATTTAGCAGCAAGTTGGAAAAAACCGGAAATTAATGGCGATACTTTAGCTTTTTTACAATATACCTCTGGCTCTACAGGAAATCCTAAAGGTGTAATGGTAAGTCATGGTAATTTGCTGCATAATTCAGCTTTAATTTATCAGCATTTTGGACATTCACCTCAAAGTCAAGGGATGATTTGGCTGCCACCGTATCATGATATGGGGTTAATTGGTGGTGTTATCCAACCTTTGTACGCTGGGTTTGGGGTAGTGTTAATGTCTCCGGTAATGTTTGTACAGAAACCATTGCGTTGGTTATCGGCTATTTCTCGCTACAAAGCTACAACTAGTGGTGGACCAAATTTTGCTTATGAAGCTTGTTTACAAAAGATTACAGCAGAACAACGAGCAAGTTTAGATTTAAGTTCTTGGGAAGTAGCTTTTTGTGGTGCGGAACCGATTCGTGTTGATACTTTAGAGAAATTTGCTCAAGTATTTGCTCCCTGTGGATTTCGTAAGGAAGCTTTTTACCCCTGTTATGGTTTAGCGGAATCAACATTATTTGTCAGTGGTGGTGAAAAAACAGCAGTACCCAAAGTTATTCATGTTGGAATAAAAGCTTTAGCAGAAAATCGGATTGATGTTGGGGAAGAATTATCGGAAACTACTGCAATAGTTAGTTGTGGTAGGGTTGGAGCGCAAGAAGTTGTGATAGTAAATCCAGATAATTTTAATCCCTGTGATCAAAATCAAGTAGGAGAGATTTGGGTAACTGGAGAAAGTATTGCTCAAGGTTATTGGGGAAAGGTTGAGGAAACATCAGAAGTTTTTAAGGGAAGAATAGCGGAGGGAGCGGAGGAAGCAGGGGGAGCAGGGGGAGCAGGGGGAGCAGGGGGAGCGGAGGAGAGATATTATTTACGAACGGGGGATTTGGGATTTATTAGGGAAGGGGAATTATATATAACTGGAAGAATTAAAGATACGATTATTATTCGCGGTCGGAATTATTACCCACAGGATATTGAGTTAACAGTAGAACAAAGTCATCCTAGTTTACAGCCGGGATGTGGAGCTGCTTTTAGTGTGGAAATTGGCTTTGAAACTGGAGGAGAAGGGTTAGTAATAGTTCAAGAGGTAAAGCGTGAAGGTTGGCGGAATGTCCCTATTGATAGTGCGATCGCATCAATTCGCTCTGCAGTTTCAAAGCAGCATCAGTTACAAGTTTATGCCGTAGTTTTACTCAAGCCGGGGAGTATTCCTAAAACAACCAGCGGTAAAATTCAGAGATATGCTTGTCGTGCCGGTTTTGAAAATAATAGTTTGAATGCCATTGGTGAATGGCAGGTTGAAGAGAGCAGAGGAGCAGAGGAAGCAGGGGGAGCAGGGGGAGCAGGGGGAGCAGGGGGAGCAGAGGAGAATCAAAACAGTAGAATTTGTGCGGATGAGTTGATTGTTTGGTTGAGGGAGTATACAAGTAATTATATTAATTCGCGTTTGATTGATGAGCGTCGTAGTATTCCTCCTCATATTGTTTTGGATTTTGGCAATCGGGGATTATTAGGAATGCAGGTCAGTAGTGAATATGGTGGGTTGGGGTTGAGTAATTACGATACTATGCGGGTGTTGCAACAGTTGGGAGCAATTGACCCTACTTTATCGCTATTTGTGGGATTAAATAATATTTTGGGGATTCGTCCGATTTTGCGCTACGGTAGCAAGGCTTTGCAGGATGAATTATTGCCTATTTTGGCCACGGGAAGAGAGTTAGCAGCTTTCGCTATTACTGAACCGGGTGCTGGTTCAAATCCTCAAGGGATAACCTCTCAAGCAATTCCGGATGGTGATGGGTGGAGGTTGCAAGGTACCAAAATTTGGAGCGGTTCAGCTAATTGGGCTGGTGTAACAAATGTATTTGTACAGCATCAGAATAATGATGGTAGTTGGCAGGGAATTAGCGGTTTTGCAGTGCGAAAAGGTACAGGTATGCGTCAGGGCAAAGAAGCTTTGACAATGGGAATGCGGGGGATGGTACAAAATACTATTTACCTCAATGATGTACCCGTGAGTGCGGAGCAGATGTTGGGTGAACCTGGTGCTGGAATGCAGGTAGCACAAGACGCGATGATGTATGGAAGATTGGCGATCGCTGCTGCTAGTGTGGGAGGAATGAAGCGCTGTACTCAATTAATGTTGCGCTACAGTTCTCGCCGTTCTGTTTCTACAGGTAAATTATTAGAGAATCATGCAGTACTCAAGCGTTTAAGTGAAATTACTGCTGCTCTAACTGCCACGGAAAATTTAGTTTCTCAAGTCGCTCGAAGATTGGATGCAGGGGAAGTAGTTCCGATAGAAATATATACGGCTTGTAAAACTGCTGCTCCCGAATTTTATTGGTATGCTGCTGATAGTTTAGTACAAGTATTGGGTGGACGAGGTTATATCGAAACTAATATAGCGCCACAGATTTTACGAGATGCCAGAATTTTACGTATTTTTGAAGGACCTACAGAAACATTAAATATGTTTTTAGGTTCCAGGGCAATTCATGAAAGTGAAATTTTGGCAAGTTTTATTAGTAAAAATTTGCAAGCTCCGGAAGTAGCTGAAAAATTGCAAACGGCAGCTATTGAGATTTATCAAAGAAGGCAAGAGGCAAGAGGCAAGAGGCAAGAGGAAGAAAGTAAAGAGGTATCGGTAATTACAGAAAGTCGTTGGGCTGCGATATTAACGGGTGAAGTCACAACTTTTGCAATTCTTTGGGCTGCTTTACATGAAACCCAAATACATTCACCTTCCCAGTCAGTTTCTCGCGCTATTGAATGGGTGAAATTTAACTTTGAAGAAAAACTTAGACAAGCTTTATTAACTCCTCAACCTAGAGTTTTATCTCCTCAAGAAAATACCGAACTAATATCAAGCTACATTGACACTATAGGTGATATCGAACAAACCTTACCGGTCGAAGATTGGGAATTAGACGAATTTTTACGTAAAGAAACCAGAAAGAATGAGCAAGAAGAAATAGTTTCTCCTCCTCCCCTTGTCCCCCCATCCCCCCATCTCCCCGTCTCTCCTAAAAATGCTTCCTCAATCCAAACCTGGTTAGTCAAGTGGTTAAGTGAGAAATTAAAGTTATCTGAAAACGCTATAGATATAAATAAATCTTTTGCTGACTATGGAATTGATTCGGTGATTGCGGTGGAATTAGCACAGGATTTACAAGAATGGCTGAATTATCCCCGTGCTCTTGAAGCAACAATTGCCTGGAATTTTCCCACAATTGAATCATTGAGTAATTATCTTGCTCAAACTTTGGTTAACGTAAATCCAACAGATAATCAATTGGATGAATCAATTTCTCTGTCTGAAGAAATATCAACAGAGAATTCATCCGATTTAGAGTCTATGTCTGATTCGGAATTAGCGCAGCTACTAGAAGCAGAAATTAATGCTGCTAAGGAGAGGGATAATTTGTAATTCGTAATATCACCCTTCGGGTGACGCAAGCTACGTAATTCGTAATTCTTAATTCTTAATTCTTAATTCTTAATTCGTAATTAATTGATGAAATTATTACCTAAATACAATGAAACCAATTGTTAGTTTTACTACTGAACCAGAATTTTTAATTGAATCGGAAGAAACAATTTCTTTATATAATTTTTCCCTCAACGAACCACCTCCAGATACTGGTATTACGGTAAATATTAATGCGCCTAATTTATCTGAGTTTGATTTGAGTAAAGCTCAGATTGAAGGAGGCAAAATTACTTTAGATGAAGAATTAGAAGAACAGCTACAAAATGCTTTGGATGGAACTCGTGCAGCAGAAATACCTGGTGCAGCGGTAGCAATTGTCTCTCCCTTTGGTAGTTGGTTTGCAGCGAGTGGTGTTTCTAGATTAGAAGATAATACACCTTTAGAGCCAAATGACCGTTTTGAAATTGGTAGTATTACTAAAACTTTTGTGGCGACGACTGTATTACAGTTGGTTGAAGAAGGTAAGTTGAGTTTGCAAGATACTCTGACTACATTACTTCCTGAGAGTATCACTGCTGATATTCCTAACTCTGAAAAAATTACTTTAAAACAGCTATTACAACATACTAGCGGCATTGCTGATTATGTTGATGTACTATTTACCC
Organism: Richelia sp. UBA3308; assembly: GCA_002361335.1. Taxonomy (GTDB): domain Bacteria; phylum Cyanobacteriota; class Cyanobacteriia; order Cyanobacteriales; family Nostocaceae; genus Rivularia. Next base: position 31,650 of record DESS01000025.1, on the reverse strand, counting down.
AAGCAGCAATAGACGCTACTGTATTTTTACAAGAATGGGAACCAGAAGAATTAGTCGATTTGACTGATGGTGTAGAGCCTTTCTTTGAACCCGGGGAATCTTGGAGATATTCCAGTACCAATTTTATTTTGGCGGGATTAATAATAGAAGCTGTAACGGGTAATAATATTGCAGCGGAAATTAGAACTCGTATTCTTGAACCTCTAAATTTAGAAAATACTTTTTTCGCTAAAGAGGAAGAAATTCCTGGGGGGTATATTAGCGGTTACTGGGATTTTGATGGAAACGGTTCTTTAGATAATATTAGCGTAGCCAATATTTCTTGGACTTGGGCTGCTGGTGCTATGGTTTCCAACACTCAAGATTTGGATACTTTTGCTCGAAGTTTGTTTAAAGGTGATTTGCTTGAACCTCAAACTTTAGAGCAAATGCTTGATACCATTCCTACGACTGATCCTGTGAACTATTCTTCCTATGGTTTGGGAGTCGGAACCATTGAATCTCCTAATCGTTTTTGGTATATTCATCGGGGACAAACTCTGGGGTATCGCTCGAATATGTGGTATTCTCCAGAAGATGATTTGACTTATATCGAATTAATCAATGGATTTTCTCGCGATAATTTAGTTCGGGATATTCTACCGCCATTTAGAGAAGGAATTGCTGACGAAAATTTTAATTTTACGATTACAGAACAAAGTGCTCAAATTAGTTTACCAGTTGTTAACGATGGGGAAACTGAAGGAGAAGAAATAGTAACTTTTACTCTGGAAACAGGGGAAGAATACGAGGTAGATGCAAATGCTCAAACGGGTACATTTAGTATTTTCGATACATCCGATGAAGTTAATATCATCAAACCAATAGTTAGTTTTACCAGTGAACCAGAGTTATTAATTGAGTCTCAAGAAACTGTTTCTTTACTTAACTTTAGCCTTAGTGAAACACCTCCAGAGTTGGGAACAACTGTAACTATTAAGAGTTCTGATTTATCGGAATTTAATCTCAATTCAATTGAAATTCAGGGTGGTGAAATAAACCTTGTAGGTGACGATGAATTAAACTTTACCATCACAGAGCAAAATGCTCAGATTAGTCTACCAGTTGCTAATGATGGGGAAACAGAAGGAGAAGAAATAGCCACTTTCACCATTGAAGAAGGGAATAGATATGAAATCAATCCCGATGCTCAAACAACGACTTTTAGCATCTTAGATAGCTTAGAACAATTAATCCTAACCCCTGTTGCGGATGACAATACTACAGAAATAATAGACTTAAGTAGTTTTGGTAATAGGGAAATAACTGCTGAATACACAATTAGTAGAGAAGCAGATTTCGATAACCAAGTTTACTTTTATGCTGTTGATGATATTAACGGTAATATTGATAATCTCGCACCAGGGGCTGATGGTTATCTACAAGCAGCTTTGGAAAATATCGTTCACCAAGAAGCTTTTGAAACTAGCGATGATAATACTGAAAGCGGAACTATTCAAATGGAAGCAGGTTCTATCATTGCTCCCATGATTATTGTTGATGGAACCTTAGAACAAGGTAAAAGTGGTGAAGTAACCGTTTATTTACCTTATAGTGGTTCTAACGGTAGCGATCGCTTCGATCATATCAAGATGTTGAATAGTAACACCTTCGGTTTTGAGGATTTACCTAATGGTGGTGACCAAGATTTTAATGATATTGTAATTGTCTTTGATAAGTTGAGCGCATAATTAAAGTTGTTTTCAGCTTTTATATTTTTTTAACGCAGAGGAATAAGGAGGTAAACGCGGAGGTACGCTGAGTTTTTTTTGATACTCGTCAATTTGTTCAAAAACAAAATATTTTGTATCCTTGCTGGCGTGTTTTTTTAGACAGCCAAATGTACTATTTTGAGAAAGGGAAATATATTACAGCGATTTCCTCAAAATAATCTACTGAATTCAAATTACGAATTGGAACCGATCGATTTCCAAACCTTGCACTTATGTCTAGAGATTTCCCCTCCTGCATTTTGTCTCCAATATCAGAATTTTCTGCCGTTGTCACAGAATTGGAATTATTACAGGATTTTCAATGGCTTCATGTTGTTGAAAAGACGGAAGAATTTTCAGTTAAGAGTTCTTTTAATCTGGAATTAGCACAATTACCAGGAGCTGCAATTTATCAAATTAAGGGAGGGGAAGCCAATGAGTCAAAATAATGAAAAAATTGATTATCGTTCCTTGCTGCAAGATGCCCTTGTGGAAATGCGATCGCTGCGAGGTAAATTGGAAGCAGCAGAGCAAGCAAAAACTGAACCAATTGCCATTATTGGAATGGATTGTCGGTTTCCCGGTGCTAATTCTCCCCAAGCTTATTGGAAATTGTTACGAGAGGGAGTTGATGCGATTACCGAAGTTCCTCCTCAACGTTGGTTAATTGATGATTATTACAATTCTGACCCGGATGTTCCAGGGAAAATGTATACTCGTTACGGCGGGTTTATTGATAATGTTGATCAATTTGACCCGCAATTTTTCAGTATATCTCCCCGGGAAGCCACAAAAATGGACCCCCAACAGCGTTTGTTGTTGGAAGTAAGTTATACAGCCTTAGAAGCCGCTGGACAATGCGTGCAAGAGTTAAATGGCAGTCAGACAGGGGTTTTTATTGGCATCAGCTTCGATGATTATGCCAAATTCAGCCTTAATTCTGGTGATGTAAATCGTATTGATGCATACAGTAGTTTGGGTAATACCCGCAGCATTGCCGTAGGACGATTATCCTATACATTGGGTTTGCAAGGCCCTACAATGCAATTAGATACAACCTGTTCAAGTTCATTGTTAGCAACTCATTTAGCTTGTCAGAGTCTCCGGAATAAAGAATCTAATTTAGCATTGGCTGGTGGAGTTAGTTTAATGCTGTCTCCAGAGCCAACCATTGGTTTTTGTAAGTTGAAAGCATTAGCACCTGATGGATGTTGTAAAACCTTTGATGCTAGAGCTAACGGTTATGTACGGGGGGAAGGATGTGGCATTATTGTACTCAAACGGCTTTCGGATGCGATTAATGATAGAGATAATATTCTCGCCATAATTCGAGGTTCAGCAGTTAATCATGACGGACAAAGTAATGGTTTAACCGCTCCCAATGGTGCAGCACAGGAATCCGTAATTCGCCAAGCTATTGCCAACGCCAGGGTAAAACCCCATCAAATTCAATATGTAGAAACCCACGGTACGGGTACAAGTTTGGGGGATCCAATTGAAGTTTTAGCATTAGCAAAAGTACTAGGTGAAAATCGAGATCGAGATAATCCTCTAACAATAGGTTCGGTAAAAACCAACATCGGACATTTAGAAGCAGCTGCGGGAGTAGCGAGCATAATTAAGGTAGTTTTAGCGCTACAAAATCAACAAATTCCTCCGCATTTACATTTCCAACAACCAAATCCTCATATCCCTTGGGAAAGATTACCTATTAATGTTCCAAGTGAAGCTACACCTTGGAATATTGGTAGTAGCAGTGGTATAGCTGGTATTAGTTCCTTCGGAATGAGCGGTACTAATGCTCATGTGGTATTACAAAATGTAGAGACGTTATATATAACGTCTCCCTCGTTATACATAACGTCTCCCCAGAAATCACAAAACACCACGGAGCGTCCTTTACATTTATTGACATTATCAGCAAAGACAGAGCAAGCGTTATCGGAACTTGTAACGAATTATCAAAAATACTTGACAAATAATAGTGACGTTGAATTTGCGGATATTTGTTTTAGTGGGAATATAGGGCGATCGCACTTTCAACATCGTTTGAGTATTGTTGCTGAATCTACACAAGATGCATTGGAGTTATTAGCAAATTACAAAAATGTAGAGACGTTATATATCAAAAATGTAGAGACGCGATATATCGCGTCTCTACACAATGTGTCTGTATTCACAGGTACAATATCCACCAGTAAACGTCCTAAAATCGCATTTTTATTTACTGGACAAAATAGTCAATATATAAACATAGGTTGGGAATTATATCAAACTCAACCAACTTTTAAACAAACTTTAGATGAATGTAACGAAATCCTAAAATCATCACTTAATTTAGATTTACTAAATCTTATTTATCCTGGTGAGAAGGGAACAGGGGATAGGGAAGAGGGAACAATGAATGAAAATTCTACCCCAATGCCCCATGCCCAATTCGCAATTAAGTACGCTTTATATAAATTATGGACATCTTGGGGTGTTAATCCAGATGTATTAATTGGAGATGGTATTGGGGAATATGTTGCTGCTACTGTTGCGGGAGTTTTTAGTTTAGAAGATGGATTGAAGTTAGTCGCAAGTAGCAATAAAACTGAATTTGATAAAATAGCAAATTCAATTAATTATTCCTTCCCTAAAATTCAAATAATTTCTCAGATTACTGGTAAATTAGTTGGTTCAGAAATTACAAATCCTAAATATTGGTGCAAACCGATTTCACCAACAGAAAATTTTGATAAAATTATCCAAAATTTTAAAGAATCTGATTGTGATATTTGTGTAGAAATAGGAATAACATCTTCAAAATTAGCACCAGCAGAAGTATTATGTTTACCAAGTCTGGGAGGAAATGATAATAATCAAGATTGGCAAGTAATGCTCTCAAGTTTGGCTCAAATGTATGTCAATGGAGTTAATATTAATTGGCGTGGGTTTGAGCAAGATTATTCTAGAAATCGCGTTTTATTACCAACTTATCCATTTCAACGTCAGCGTTATTGGATTGAAGCTGCTAATTATAATAATTTATCAAGGATAAATACTGGAAATCTACATCCTTTATTAGGACAAAAAATTAATATAGCAAATTTAGAAACTATTCATTTTGAAAATCAAATAAGTCAAGAAAATCCTGTTTATTTACAACATCATCAAGTGTTTGATGCTGTAATTATGCCTTTCTCTGGCTATTTAGAAATGGCATTAGCTGCGGCTTCGGATTTATATGAAATAAATAATTATGAACAAAATAATTTATTATTAAGTGATGTCGAAATTCATCAAGCTTTGGTTTTAGAAGATTTTTCGACAACTGTACAATTAATTCTGACTCCTATTGTTCAATCAAAAAATAAAGAATATAAACAAGAATATAAACAAGAATATAAATTTGAAATTTTTAGTTTAGTAACAGAATCTAAAAGTTCAACTTGGATATTACACGCGAGTGGTCAAATTACTGCTGCAACTTCTAATTTACCAAAAGTTGATTTATCAAAAAAACAAACTGAATGTAATCAGGTAATTGAGATAGAAAAGTTTTATCAAAGCTGTAAAGAACAAGGAATTAATTATGGAAAAAGCTTTCAAGGGATTCATCAACTAGAGAATGGTGAAAAAATAGCTTTAGGAAAAGTTTGTTTACCTCAAGAATTTATTAATTTTACAGCTTATGATTCTCAAACTTATCAATTGCATCCAATACTTTTAGATGCGAGTTTACAAGTTGTGGGTTCTGTTTTACCAGATAGTCAAACCTATTTACCTATTGGAATCAAAAAATTTACTTTTTCTGGAACTTCAAGCAATATTCTCTGGAGTTATGTAGAACTTGATGAGAATCAAAATAATAATTCATCTGTGATGATGGCAGATGTACAAATTGTAGAACCAGATGGACGTTTGGTTGCTAAAATTGAAGGTTTAAAATTAAAATTAGTTGATTCTCAATTTGTTTTCAATCAGATAAATAAAAAGCAGTCTTTTGAAGATTGGCTTTATCAAATTGAATGGCGAGAACAGGCGATTATAGAAAATACATTTAGTGAGCCAAATTATTTATTATCTCCTCAAACAATTGGCGAACAAATTATTCCTGATTTACCACAGCAAATTAATCAACCGGAAATCACGATTTATCGGCAATTATTAACCGAGCTTGAAAGTTTGAGTATTGCCTATGTTTTTCAATCATTTGATAATTTGGGTTGGAATTTTGTTCTCAATGAAAGTTTTTCTACTGTAGAAGTTATTGAAAAATTACAAATTGCTTCTCAACACGAACGTTTATTGGAGCGTTTGTTAGAGATTTTGGTTGAGGTGGATTTTTTAATTAAAGAAGATAATCAATGGCAAGTTGTAAAACAACCAATACAACAACCAATAATTTCTGAAGCTGAAATTCAATATCAACAATTATTAGAAAAATATTCTGTTGGTGGAAGTGAGTTGACTTTACTGCATCGTTGTGGCTTGAAGCTAGATAAAGTGTTGCGGGGAGAGATTGATGGAGTACAGTTGTTGTTTCCGGAAGGGGATTTATCTACAGCAACGGAGCTTTATCAAGATTCTCCCGGTGCTAAGTTGATGAATAGTTTGATAGAGCAAGTTATTAGTACGTCAATTGCTCAAAAGTCTAGCGCTAGAGTTTTACGAATTTTAGAAATCGGTGCGGGTACTGGGGGTACTACAGCATATTTATTACCATCACTTGATGCGTCTAGTACTGAATATACTTTTAGTGATGTCTCTCCACTGTTTACGACTAAAGCACGGGAGAGATTTGGAGAATATGATTTTGTGAAGTATGAGTTGTTAGATATTGAGCAGACAGTTGATGATCAGTTAAAAAATTCCTTTGATATTATTATTGCTGCTAATGTTTTACACGCGACTCAAGATATGCGGGAAACATTGGGTAATGTCAATGAATTACTCGCTCGCAATGGGTTATTAGTTTTATTAGAAGGAACTCGTCGTTTACGTTGGCTAGATTTAATTTTTGGTTTAACTGAGGGTTGGTGGAGATTTACAGATACAAATTTACGTGAAAATTATCCTTTGTTATCCGTTGCTAAGTGGGAGGAAGTTTTACATGATTGTGGGTTTGAGGAAACATTACCGATAGCTCCTGAGTTGGATGATTCGGATTTGTTTAGTCAGCAAGCTGTGATTGTTGCTAGGAAAAAAACCTCACCCCCAGCCCCTCTCCTTGGTAAGGAGAGGGGAGTGGAAGTTAGCGATAAACCTTGGTTGATTTTTTGCGATCGCAATTTTGGTATAGGTAAGGAGTTAGCGCAACAGTTACAAAGCCAAGGTGAAAAATCTATCTTGGTTTATTCGGGTGAAGAGTACCAACAACACAACGAGGAAGAATTCAGTGTTTGTTCGACTAATTCCCAGGATTTTTCCGAATTAATTCAAAATTTGGATAATTATCAACTTAATTCCGTTGTATATCTTTGGAGTTTGGATGCGACTCCTGTTGAAAATCTTAATTCCGAAGTGCTGGAAGTCGATTTGGAAAACTATTGCGCTAGCGTTTTGTATTTGATTCAGGCTTTGTTAGAAGGAAGGGAAGGGGTAATAGGCAAGAGGCAAGGGGCAAGGGGCAATAGGCAAGAGAAGGAAGATAAAATATTTGATATTCCAATATATTTAGTTACACAAAACGCTCAACCAGTTTGTTGCAATAGAATATCTGGATTTAGCCAATCTCCGTTATGGGGTATTGGTAAGGTGGGAGCGCTAGAGACAGATTTTCAGTTTAAAAATATAGATTTAGATTCACAAAATACCGCATCAGCACAAGTACAAGCTTTATTAACTGAATTATTATCGGAAGACAAAGAAGAGCAAGTTGCTTTCAGAGGTGACAAGCGTTATGTTGCTAGATTGGCAAGATATCAAACAGAAGTAGAAAAAGAACCTCTACAATTAACTATTTCCGAACGAGGAACTTTAGAAAACCTGGAATTTCAACCGTTTGTTAGAAATAAACCAGCAGATAACGAAGTTGAAATTCATATTCTAGCTACAGGAGTCAACTTTCGGGATATTTTAAATGCTTTGGGATTATATCCGGGAGATGCTGGTGCTTTGGGATGTGAATGTGTCGGTGAAATTGTAGCGCTAGGGAATGGTGTTAAAAATTTAAAAATTGGTGATATAGTTATTGCGATCGCCAGTAACAGTTTTAGCGAGTATGTCACCGTCAATGCTCTCATGGTGACAATTAAACCAGAGATACTCACCATAGAAGAAGCTGCCACAATTGGAGTTACTTTCCTAACGGCACACTATGGTTTACATCATCTTGCAAAAATTTCCCCTGGTGACAAGGTACTAATACACTCAGGAGCAGGTGGTGTTGGGCAAGCAGCAATTCAAATCGCACAACAAGTTGGTGCACAAGTATTTACAACAGCAAGTCTTGGTAAGTGGGAATTTTTAAAGTCAATGGGTGTGAAACATATTTTTAATTCTCGTACCCTTGATTTTGCAGAGGAAATAATTAAACTTACCCAAGGTGAAGGGGTAGATATTGTTCTCAATTCCTTATCTGGAGATTTTATTAATCAAAGCTTCTCTGTACTTAAAGACAACGGAAGATTTGTAGAGTTGGGTAAAACACAAGATTGGAATTTCACTAAAGTTTCTCAACTAAAACCAAATGCTGCTTATTTCCAAGTTGATTTAGTAGACTTGTGTCGTCAACAACCCGATTTAATCCAAACTATGCTGCAAGATTTAATATCCCAATTTGCAGCAAATAAACTCAAACCTCTTCCTTATACCGTTTTCCCATTTGAACAAGCCGTTGATGCTTTCCGTTATATGCAGCAATCTAAGCATATCGGTAAAGTTGTAGTAATGGGCATGGGGCATTGGGCATGGGAAATAAGGTTAATAGTATTTCTACTCCCTATACCCCCTCTACAACCTCTATTGAAAAGGATGGTACATACTTAATCACGGGTGGTAATGGTGGATTAGGTTTATTAGTTGCTGAGTGGTTAGTCTTTGAAGGTGCGAGAAATTTAGTTTTACTTAGTCGGAGTCAACCTGATAGTCAAGCTAAACAACGAATTCAAGCTTTGGAAAACTATAGCGCTATAGTTATGGTGGCTCAAGTTGATGTTACCGATAAATCCCAACTTGCTCAATTAATATCAAACATCAAATCCCCTGCTCCCCCCGCTCTCCCTCCTTTAAGGGGAATAATCCACGCTGCTGGTGTATTAGATGATGGTGTTTTACAAAATATGAGTTGGGAGCAATTTACTAATGTTGTTCATCCCAAGGTTATCGGTGCTTGGAATCTTCACGATTTAACTCAAGATTGTCCTTTAGATTTCTTTGTACTGTTTTCTTCTGCAACGGCTTTACTTGGTTCCCCCGGACAAGGTAATCACGTAGCTGCTAATGTATTTTTAGATGCTTTAGCTCATTATCGTCAAAGTATTGGAAAACCTGGATTGAGTATCAATTGGGGAATTTGGTCGGATGTGGGTTCGGCGGCTGAACGTAATGCTGACAAGGAAATGCAGCTTAAAGGAATCAATGCGATCGCACCGCAAGATGGCATCGATTTATTTGCAAAATTATTACAATCTCCTGCTCCTCAAATTGGTGTTTTACCCATAAATTGGTCGCTTTTCTTACAACAAGGCATCAATTCACCATTCTTCGCTGATTTTACACAGACGCGATATATCGCGTCTCTACATACCGCGTCTTCATATATAACCTCTCTACAAAATGCCAAACCATCAGAACGTCGTCATCTTTTAGAAATACATTTACGTACTCAAATTTCACAAATTCTTGGTTTTCAACCAGATGAAATTGATGCAGAACAAGGCTTTTTTGATTTGGGAATGGATTCTTTAACTTCAGTGGAATTGAAAAACCGCTTGCAAAAAAGTTTGGGAGTTTCTCTAAGTTCAACTGTAATTTTTGATAGACCAAATTTAAATGCATTATTAGATTATCTCGTTGAAGAAATGGGTTTGGAAAATGACGAGGTAGAACAAAAGCCAGTTGAAACAGAGACAGAATCAGAAGAACTTTCTGAAGATGAAATTGCTGATTTACTGGCTCAAGAATTAATGGATATTGAGCGAGGTAAGGAATCATGAATCAGCAACAACCAAGAGATTATCGCTCTCTAATGCAGAAAGCTTTGCACGAACTCAAAGAAATGCGTGCGAAATTACAAGCATTAGAACAAGCAAAAACCGAAGCAATTGCCATTATCGGTATGGGATGTCGTTTTCCTGGTGCTGATAATCCCCAAGCTTTTTGGCAATTATTAAGTCATGGGATTGATGCTATTTCTGAAGTTCCCCCAGATAGATGGGATATCAATGCTTATTTTGCATCAAATCCGGAAACACCAGGAAAAATAAATACTCGCTACGGTGGATTTGTTAAGCAATTATATGAGTTTGATGCTGCATTTTTTGGAATTTCTCCCCGTGAAGCTGTTTCTTTAGATCCCCAGCAGCGATTGTTAATGGAAGTCAGTTGGGAAGCTTTGGAAAATGCGGGTATTATTCCCGCTAATTTACAAGGAAGTAAAACTGGTGTATTCGTTGGTATTAGCAGTAATGATTATTCCCAACAGTTACTTACCAGGGAAGTAACAGAAATTGATGCTTATTTAGCCACAGGAAATTCTCACAGTACTGCAGCCGGACGTTTATCATATACTTTGGGTTTAACTGGGCCAAGTATAGCAGTAGATACAGCTTGTTCTTCATCTTTAGTTGCTATTCATCTCGCTTGTCAAAGCTTACGGAATCAGGAGTGCGATACAGCACTAGTTGGCGGAGTAAATCGACTGATATCGCCAGAGTTTAGCATTAACTTTTCCAAAGCCCGAATGTTAGCTGCTGATGGACGTTGTAAAACCTTTGATGCAGCCGCAGATGGATTTGTACGAGGAGAAGGATGCGGAATTATTATACTCAAACGACTTAGTAATGCGATCGCAGACGGAAATCCAATTTTGGCATTAATTCGAGGTTCAGCAGTTAATCAAGATGGTCGTAGTAGTGGACTAACTGTTCCTAATGGGCCTTCACAACAAGCGGTAATTTCCCAAGCTTTAGAAAACAGTAATATTAAACCATCCCAGATAAATTATATAGAAGCCCACGGCACCGGAACAAGTTTAGGTGACCCAATCGAAATTAATGCATTAGGTTCGGTTTTTGGCAACTACCATAATATAGATAATCCTCTGAAAATTGGTTCAGTTAAAACAAATATTGGTCATTTAGAAGCCGCAGCTGGAATCGCAGGAGTAATTAAATTAGTATTATCTCTACAAAATCAACAAATTCCTCCTCACCTACATTTTCAACAACCCAATCCCTATATACCTTGGGCAGAATTACCATTTCAAATAACCACAGAAATTACACCTTGGTTAATTTCCGATACACCACGGTTTGCAGGAGTCAGCTCCTTTGGTTTTAGCGGTACAAATGCTCATGTAATAATTGAAGGCAGAGGGCAGAAGGCAGAGGGCAGAAGGGAAGAAAGAAGGAAGAAGGAAGATGTAGAGACGTTATATATAACGTCTCATCAGCAATCAGGAAACACAACAGAACGTCTTTTGCATTTATTGACATTATCAGCGAAGACTGAGGAAGCTTTATCAGAGATTGTAAATAATTACAAAGAATATTTGACAAATAATGGTGATATTGAATTTGCGGATATTTGTTTTAGTGTAAATACAGGGCGATCGCATTTTCAAAATCGCTTAGTTCTTATTGCTGAGTCTACACAAGATGCAATAGAGAAATTATCGAATTATCAAAAAACCTCACCCGACTTTGAGCACCCCTCTCCTTATCAAAGAGAGGGGAAAACCTCACCCGACTTTGAGCACCCCTCTCCTTACCAAGGAGAGGGGATGGGGGTGAGGTTATTTCAAGGTACAACATCTAATAAACGTCCCAAAATCGCCTTTTTATTCACTGGAAAAAGCAGTAACTTAAATGTAGGTTGGGAATTATATCAAAGCCAAACAACTTTTAAACAAGCTATAGATGAATGCAACGAAATATTAAAACCATTACTAAATATAGATTTACTAAATCTTATTTATCCTGGTGAAAAGGGAATAGGAGATAGCCAAGAGGCAACAGTGAATGAAAATTCTACCCCAATGCCCCATGCCCAATTCGCAATTAAATACGCTCTATACAAATTATGGACATCTTGGGGTGTACATCCAGATATCATAATTGGAGATGGTATTGGGGAATATGTTGCAGCTACTGTTGCGGGAGTTTTTAGTTTAGAAGATGCATTAAAATTAGTAATAAATCTTGGTCAAACAGAGTTTGAGGAAATAGCAAATTCAATTAAATATTCTTCACCACAAATTGAAATAATTTCTAGTATTAGCGGAAAATTAGTTGATTCAGAAATTACAAATCCTAAATATTGGTGTAAACATATTTCGCAATCAGTTAGTTTTAATAAAATTATTGATCATCTCAAACAAAATAATTGTGATATTTGTTTAGAATTAGGTACAAAATCAACTTTATTAGAAAATTTATCATCAACAGAAATATTATTATTGTCAAGTTTGGCAGAAGATGGAAATAATAATGATTGGCTGGTAATGCTGTCAAGTTTGGCTCAGATGTATGTTAATGGAGTCAATATTGATTGGCAAGGATTTGAGCAAGATTATCATCGAAATCGCGTTTTATTACCGACTTATCCATTTCAGCGACAGCTTTATTATTTTGATGTAACTCCTAAATTAACTAAAACTATTAATCAAAGAGATATTTTACATCCATTATTAGGGGAAAAACTAGATTTATCTCGTTCTAGTACAATTTATTTTCAACATTCTATTAATTCAAATAATCCCGCTTATCTACAACAGCATCAAGTTTTTGAAAAAGTGATTCTTCCCGGTGCGGGTTATATAGAAATGGCTTTAGCCGCAGCAAGTATCGTATTTAAAACGGATAATTTAGTTTTAGAAAATCTTGAGATTCTCCAACCTTTGATATTATCTGATGATGCAGGCACTCTCACTCAAGTTGTTTTAGTACCGCAACAAGAACAAGAATATACATTTGAAATTTTAAGTTTACCCATAGCATCAGATAAATGGGTATTGCACGCAAAAGGAAAAATAACAAAATGTAGAGACGTTATACATAACGTCTCCCAAATCCATAAGGAAGACGCGATATATCGCGTCTCTACACCACCCATTCCCATCCCAAATTATTATCAAGAGTTTGAAAAACGCGGTATTAAATACGGAGAAAATTTTCAAGCTATAACCGAATTATTTGGTAGCGAAAATCAAGCTTTAGGAAAAATTAAGTTACCTCCAGAATTAACAAATAATGGTTATAAACTCCATCCCGTACTATTAGATGCTGCTTTTCAGGTGATTGGAGCCGCTTTAAATTGGGAAGAATTTACGGATATTTATTTACCTATGGGTTTAGAGAGTTTAACTCACTATGGTAATATAAATGATTCTTTCTGGAGTTCGGTAACAATTCGTCCTCAACAAAATTCTTTTCCTGGGTTGTTAATAGCTGATGTAGAATTAATTGCTGATGATGGGGAACTTCTGGTTAAAATATCAGGTTTACAACTGAGAAAAACTAATCCTCAAGCTGTTTTTGTCAGTAATGACAATAAATCAAAATCAGAATCCTTTGAAGATTGGCTTTATGAAGTAGAATGGCGAATTCAAGGAGATATTGAAAAAGTTTCTCCTGATTATTTCCCAATTCCTTCAGTAGTACGAGATAATTTACTGCCAAATTTAGAAAAGTCGTTAGCACAACCTGAAATACAAGTTTATCAAGAATTTTTACCGCAACTCGAAGAATTGAGTATTGCTTATGTATTAAATGCTTTTGATTCTTTAAATTTTCAATTTATCCCTAATCAACTTTTTTCAACATCTGAATTAATTCAAAGTCTGGAAATAGTACCTCAACATCAGCAATTAACTAAACGTCTTTTAGAAATACTGGTGGAATCTGGTTATTTCCAGGAGCAGGGGGAGCAATTTCAAGTTGTCAAACAACCCCAAATATTAAATCCTGAAATTGAATATCAAAAATTATTATCTCAGTATCCAACTGCTATTGCTGAATTAACATTATTACATCGTTGTGGAATTCGCTTGGCTCAAGTATTGCAAGGTAAAATTGACCCCTTGCAATTACTTTTTCTTAATGGTGATTTAACTACTGCTACTCAACTTTACCAAGATTCACCTGGTGCTAAATTAATGAATTCTTTGGTAAAGCAGGTTGTACAGTCGTTATTAGAAAATAAACCTCAAAATAGAAAAGTAAAAATATTAGAAATTGGTGCTGGTACCGGAGGAACAACCGCTTATTTACTACCAATTTTAGATTCAAATATTACTGAATATACTTTTAGCGATGTCTCACCGCTATTCCTTCATAAAGCACAGCAAAAGTTTTCCGAATATGATTTTGTCGATTATCAAATTTTAGATATTGAAAAATCTCCCAGCAATCAAGGTTGGGAATTACAGCAGTATGACATTATTATTGCAGCGAATGTTTTACATGCGACTTGCGATCTAGAACAAACTTTGACTCACCTACAACAATTATTAGTACCAAAGGGACAACTTGTATTGTTGGAAGGTACTCAACCACAGCGATGGTTGGATTTGATTTTTGGTTTGACTGATGGTTGGTGGAGGTTTACAGATACTGATTTACGTCACAACTATCCTTTAATATCTCTTGAAAAATGGCGATCGCTTTTATTGAAGTGTGGTTTTGAATCAGTTGCGGGGTTTGATACGCAACCGCAAGGGGTGATTGTAGCCCAGAATAATACCAAGAAATTAGTTGATAAAGAAATAGATTCTAGTCAGTGGTTGATTTTTGCTGATAGTCACGGTTTGGGTGAGGAGTTAGCTCGACAGTTATCAGCACCGGGAGATAATAATTGTGTTTTGGTTTTTGCTGGAAGTGATTATCAGCAGTTAGATGAATACCGTTATCAAGTTAACCCTTTACTTAAAGATGATTTTCAACGGTTGTGGGAAAGGGTTACACAAAATATTGCTATACAACAAGTTGTGCATTTGTGGAGTTTGGATATTCCTACAGCTTCCCAAATTACTGACGAGCAAGTACAGTTATCTTCGCAGTTGGGTTGTGCTAGTGTTTTACATTTGGTGCAATCTATCAATAGCAATCAATCTTTATGGTTGGTTACTCAAGGGGTAGTTAATCTTGGAGATGATAAAGCCTATGGTGTAATTCAGTCTCCTTTGTGGGGTTTAGGAAAGGTTATTAATTTGGAACATCCGGGAATGGGTGGTTTCTGTATTGATTTAGATCCAACTGTTCCGTTGAAGGAACAAGCTTCGGGGTTGATTTCGGAAATACTATCTAATAGTAAGGAAGAACAAGTTGCTTTTCGTCAAAATCAGCGTTTTGTTCCTAGGTTGGTACCTTTCCAAGGTAAAGGATTATTACAAGGAAGTCCACAACCGTTTCAATTGGGTATATCAAAGCGGGGAACTTTGGAAAATCTGGAATTACAACCTTGTATAAGGAGAAAACCCCAAGCTACGGAGGTAGAAATTCAAGTACAAGCAACGGGTTTGAATTTTATTGACGTACTTGATGCTTTGGGTTTGTTACCTTTTGAGCGTAATTGGTTTGGAGTGGAATGTGCTGGTGAAGTTGTTGCGGTTGGAGATGAGGTAAAGGATTTTCAGCCTGGTGATGGGGTAATTGCTTTAGCTCCGGGTAGTTTTAGTCAGTTTGTCACAACTGATGCTCGGATGGTTATTCTCAAACCGGAAAATCTCAGCTTTGAGGAAGCAGCTACTATTCCCGCGAATTTCTTGACTGCTTATTACGCTTTAAATAAAATCGCCAAAATTTCCACCGGAAACCGGATTTTAATTCATGCTGCTGCTGGGGGAACTGGAATGGCTGCGGTACAAATCGCACAGCAAGCGGGTGCGGAAGTATTTGCAACAGCTAGTCCCCCCAAATGGAAGAAACTTCAAGCAATGGGGATTAAGCAGGAAAATATTTTTAATTCTCGTACTTTAGACTTTGCTGATCAAATCATGACGGTAACCCAAGGTGAGGGAGTAGATATTGTTCTTAATTCCTTATCTGGAGATTTTATTGATAAGGGTTTTTCTGTTTTAAAATCTGATGGTTGTTTTCTCGAAATTGGGAAGCGAGATGTTTGGAGTTTGGAACAGGTAAAACAAGTTAAACCAAATGCACAATACGCTTTAATCGATTTGATGAGTCTTGCTCAACAGCACCCAGATTTAATTCAATCAATGTTACAAGAATTGATGCAGCTATTTGAAAATGACAAACTTAAACCTCTACCACGTCAAGTGTTTTCTATTCAAAATGTAATCTCAGCTTTCCGTCATATGCAGCAAGCCAAGCATATTGGTAAAGTTGTAATTTCCCAAACCTCACCCCCAGCCCCTCTC
>DESS01000025.1:0-15299 GCA_002361335.1 Richelia sp. UBA3308 | reverse complement strand
CAACCCCTCTCCTTGACAAGGAGAGGGGAGATGAAGCGCAGCTTTATCGGGGTGAGGTTATTAATTTGGAAGAAAACGCTACCTATCTCATCACAGGTGGATTGGGAGATTTAGGTTTATTATTTGCTGATTGGTTAATACAAAAGGGTGCCAAAAATTTAATATTAGTCAGTCGTCGTGATGTTGATGAGGAAGTTAAACAACGGATTCAAGCTTTAGAAAACTATAGCGCTAGAGTAATGGTGGCTCAAGTTGATGTCACCGATAAATCCCAACTTGCTCAATTAATATCAAACATCAAATCCCCCACTCCCTCCCTCTCTCCCTCCCTCCCTCTCTCCCTCCCTCCTCTCCGGGGAATAATCCATGCTGCTGGTGTATTGGATGATGGAGTATTACAACATTTAACTTGGGAACGATTTACTACCGTACTCAATCCCAAATTTTTAGGAGCTTGGAATTTACATACTTTAACCCAGGATTTACCGCTAGACTTTTTTATTATGTTCTCTTCTGCTGCTTCTTTATTTGGTTCTCCTGGACAAGGTAATCATGTTGCAGCGAATACATTTTTAGATACTTTAGCAAAGTATCGTCAATCCCTTGGAATGCCCGGATTAAGCATTAATTGGGGGGTTTGGTCGGAAATTGGAGCCGCAGCAAAACGTGGTGTCAGCGAACAAATGCAGCTACGTGGTGTAGGTGAAATTACGGCAGAACAAGGATTACAAATCTTTGAAAAATTACTTGCTCAATCTTCCCCCCAAGTTGGAGTAATCCCCGTTGATTGGGACAAGTTTTCACAACAAAATATTTCATCACCATTTTTTATAGACTTTTTTAATTCAAAATCACAATTACCCAAGCCAGAATCTCAATTATTACAATCCCAATTATTACAACAATTAGAAAGAGCAAATGTTGGCGATCGCCCTTCTATAATGATGGGACATCTTCAAGCAGAAGTCGCCAAAGTTCTCGGACTTCCTTCTAATCAATTACCTGGTTTACAACAAGGCTTTTTTGATTTGGGGATGGATTCATTAATGACTGTGGAATTGAGAAACCGTTTAGAAACTAGTTTGGGAATTTCTATCCCTTCTACCGTTATTTTTGAATATCCAACTATTGCGGATTTGGCTGAGTATTTAGTTGGAGAAGTATTTAATGTAGAGACGTTATATATAACGTCTCAAACCTCCCAACATACAACGTCTCAAACCTCTCAAACCTCGCAAATGTCTGATGGGGAAACACAAAAAATATCAAATCAATCTGCTCCAATACCCAATACACAAGAAGATGAGGTGATAGCAGAATTACTAGCGCTAGAGAAATTATTGGGGGAAAATCAAGATGACTAAGGAATTTACTCAAGACCGAATTTTATCTGCTTTAAAGGAAGCTAGAACTAAACTCGAAGCTGTTGAAAAATCCAAGAATGAACGTGTAGCTATTGTTGGTATGGCTGGACGTTTTCCTGGTGCTAATAATATTAATGAGTTTTGGCAAAATCTTTGTAATGGTGTCAATTCTATTCAATTTTTATCTGATGAAGAACTTTTGAATTCTGGTGTTGATGCTGATACTTTAAATAGTCCTAATTACGTCAAAGCTTATTCTAGTTTCCCGGATTTTGATGGTTTTGATGCTAGTTTTTTCGGTTATTCTCCCAGGGAAGCTGAGGTTATGGACCCCCAGCATCGTGTATTCTTAGAGTGTGCTTGGTCAGCTTTGGAACAAGCTGGATATGACCCAGAACAATACGATGGTGCAATTGGTGTTTATGGCGGTTCGTCGCTCAATAGTTATATTATTAACCTTTATTTAAATTCAAATTTAAGAACAAATACTGATAACGTCCAAGCTGTTGTCAGTAATGTGATGGGATTAATGCCCACAAGAGTATCTTATAAATTAAATCTTACTGGACCTAGTTGCGGGGTACAAACTGGCTGTTCTACTTCTTTAGTCAGCGTCCATCTTGCTTGTCAAAGTTTGCTCAATGGTGAGTGTGATATGGCTTTGGCTGGTGGTGTTTCTGTTGGTGCTTCCGGTAAATCTGGTTATCTTTATCAAGCAGATGGTGTCTTATCCCCCGATGGATATTGTCGCTCTTTTGATGCTCGTGGGGAAGGTACGGTATTTGGTAATGGTGTCGGTATTGTCGTATTAAAAAAACTCAGTGATGCCATAGCCGATGGTGACTGTATTTATGCGGTTATTAAAGGTTCGGCAATTAACAATGACGGTTCGCAAAAAGTCGGGTTAACTGCTCCCAGCGTCACGGGACAAGCAGAAGTTATCGCAGCAACTTTAAAAAAGGCTGGAATTAATCCCGAAACTATTGGTTATATTGAAACCCACGGAACCGGAACCGCATTAGGAGACCCCATTGAAATTGCAGCATTAAATAAAGTTTTTTGTCAACATACTCAAGAAATAAATTTTTGTGCAATCGCTTCAGTTAAAAGTAATATCGGACATTTAGATGCAGCTGCGGGAATCGCAGGATTAATTAAAGCAGCTTTAGCAGTAAAATATGGCAAAATTCCCCCCAGTCTTAATTTTGAATCTCCCAATCCTCAAATAGATTTTCATAACAGTCCGTTTTACGTTAATAATCAACTCCGCGATTGGGAAACTAATGGTACACCACGACGAGCTGCTGTTAGTTCTTTTGGGATGGGGGGTACGAATGCTCATATGGTATTGGAAGAACCCCCGCAACCTGTAGAGACGCGAACCCTTGCGTCTCTACATTCCCAAAATTGGCAACTGTTATTAATTTCAGCTAAAACCCCAACAGCATTATCTACAGCTACAAATAATCTCTCAGAATATTTAAAATCCCATCCAGATACAAACTTAGCTGATATTGCTTATACCTTACAAATAGGAAGACAAGCGCTAGAGTTAAGACGATTTATTGTTTGTCAAAATCATCAACAAGCAATTCAAGCTCTGAGTAATATTAACGATAATTCCTCAATCACTCAAACTTCTCAAGCTGCTAATAAAACCCTCGTTTTCATGTTTTCCGGACAAGGTAGTCAATACACCAGCATGGGACGAGAATTATACGAAACACAATCAGTATTCCAAGAAACTGTAGATAACTGCTGCAAAATTCTAAAACCCCATCTCGGTTTCGATTTAAGAACTCTTATTTATCCTTCCCCCTCTACCCCCCCTGCTCCCCCTGCTCCCTCCGCTCCCTCCGCTTCCTCCGCTCCCTCACTCCCTCACTCCCTTACAGACACCATCTACGCTCAACCAGCCATTTTCGTCATAGAATATGCTTTAGCGAAGTTATGGATGTCATGGGGAATTCGTCCCCAAGCAGCTATCGGACATAGTATTGGGGAATATGTTGCAGCTGCGATCGCGAATGTATTTTCTTTAGAAGATGCTTTAGAAATTGTGGCTATGCGGGGACAATTAATGCAAAAATGTCCTCCTGGAGCTATGTTAGCCGTTAGTTTAACCGAATCACAGCTTAAGCAATATTTAAATACAGACTTGACAATTGCGGTGATTAATGCATCAAATATGTGTGTTGTATCTGGTACCAATGATGCGATCGCGCAATTAGAAGAAAGTTTAACTGCTCAAGGAATTACTTGTCGTCGTCTACATACTTCCCATGGTTTCCATTCTCCCATGATGGAATCGGCTGTAACACCGTTGGTAACAAAGATCGGAAAAATAAAGTTAAATCCACCTTCTTTACCTTTTATATCTAACGTTACAGGAACTTGGATTACTCCTCAACAAGCAACAAATCCAAATTACTGGGGAAATCATCTACGTAAAACGGTACGTTTTTTTGATGGAATTATCGAATGTATAAAGCAGTCATCACCAATTTTATTAGAAGTAGGACCGGGAAGAACTTTAAGTACTATTGCGAAACAAGCTATAAGGTATCAAAAACAATCTGCTTCTTCATTTACTTCATTACGACATCCCCAAGAGAAAAAATCTGACCATGATTTAATTTTAAATACATTGGGACAGTTGTGGAAGTCGGGTATCAAGGTTGATTGGAAGGGTTTTCATGGGGTTGAGAAACGACAAAGAGTTCCCTTGCCTACTTATCCCTTTGAACGCAAACGCTATTGGGTTGAACTTGAAAAAAATAGTGCATTATCACAGGAAGATAATTTACACAAGACTAAAAAGTCAGATATTGCTGATTGGTTTTATCTCCCTTCCTGGAAACGTTGTGCAGCTCTAACCAATTCTCCCTACACTCATAATAAATGTTGGTTGTTACTTGTTGATGAATCCGGTTTGGGTTTACAACTCGCTCAACAATTACAGCAGTTAGAACAAGATGTAATTATCGTTAAAGCTGGTAAGGAATTTTCCCAGCAGGATGAAAATTTTACGATTAGAGTCGATAATCGAGAAGATTACGATAAATTATTTGAAATTTTGCGAAAATCTGGGAAAAATCCCCAAAAAATTCTACACTTATGGCAATTAGCAACGGACAAAGAGTTATTCTCTGATTTTGAACAGCAACAAAAGTGGGGATTTCACAGTTTACTGTTCCTGACACAAGCAATTGCGAAAAATCAAACTTTAAATAAAGATTCCACAACTGTGGAACTTTCTGTGGTGACAAATCAATTGCATGATGTTGTCGGAATAGAAACAATTAACCCAAGCGATACAACAATTTTGGGATTATGTAAGGTAATTCCCCAGGAGTATCCCCAGATTCGCTGTCAAAATATTGATGTTGTTATTCCCAGCAACAATAATCCATCTTTAGAAAGCACTGCAAAACATTTAATTACAGAATTAACAACACCTACACCTGATTCAATCGTTGCTTACAGAAATCATCATCGCTGGATACAAACCTTTGAACCATTACCACTTCCAAAAGTCAAGATAAACAGTCTTCCCTTAAATCAAACTTTAAAAAATAATGGTGTTTATTTAATTGCAGGAGACTTAGTAGAAGGTTTAGGATTGGTATTTGCTCAATATTTAGCCCAAAAATTCCAAGCTAAACTTATCTTAATTGGACGCTCTGGCATACCAGAAAAACACGATTGGGAAAAATGGTTAGCTACTCACGGTCAAAATGATGTAATTAGTAACTGTATTCGTAAATTACAAGGTTTAGTTGCTCTTGGTCAAGGTTTACTATTTTTCAGCACAGAATTAACAGATGAAGCCAAAATCCAAGAAATTATCAATCAAGGAGAGCAAAAATTTGGTGAAATAAACGGAGTAATCCATGCTGGAGTGATGGGTGACTTAGCAAGTTGTTTGATAAATTCTCTCAACACCGATGAAATAGAACATCAATTCAATTCCAAAGTTTATGGTTTGCTGACTCTAGAAAAAGCATTACAAAACAAAAAACCAGACTTTTTCCTCCTCCAATCATCCCTTTCCTGTATTGTCGGTGGAATCGGTTTCGCAGCTTATGCAGGTGCAAATATATTCATGGATACCCTAGCACGAGAGCGCAATAAACAGGGTTCCACGCCATGGATATCCATTAACTGGGATGCTTGTCAACAAGAAGAATCAGAGGAAAATACTTCTACTCGTTCAGCATTACTTGACAATTCAATGACACCTGCAGAAGTTTGGGAAGTCACCGAAAGAACTTTATCTCAAACCGCAATCCCTCAAATTGTTGTCACTCCCATAGATTTACAAACCCGTATCAAAGAATCTAACCAAACAAAATTAACTGATACTCAGCAGCAATCAAATACTTATAGTCGTCCCGAATTATCTACACCTTATGAAGCACCCCGAAACGAAATTGAACAAAAAATTGCTGAAGCAATGCAAGACTTATTAGGAATAGAAAAAGTAGGAATTCACGACAACTTCTTTGAATTGGGAGGACATTCATTATTAGCAATTCAAGCAGTATCTCGAATCCGTCAAGAATGGAATGTTGAATTACCAATGCGACAATTTTTATTTGAGTCTCCAACTGTTGCTGGAATTGCCAAAATAATCAGCGAAAATCTCAATCAAGACACAGTTCAATCAGAAATTGCCGATGTTTTAGAACAAATAGAACAAATGGAAACAGAGCAAGTAGAAGAAATTTTGAGAAATACTGATTTAGAAAGTTAATTTTTTTGTAGGGTGTGTGACGCTTCGAGAAATTTTATAAGTAATAATAATTTTGTTTTGAGCGTCACGCACCATAAATTTCATTGTTAATTACCAATTAACCGGAAATAAAATGGTGTTTGTAGGGTGTGTGACGCTTCGAGAAATTTTATACGTAATCATAATTTTGTTTTGAGCGTCACGCACCATCATTTTCATTGTTAATTACCAATTACCAGTTAATTAAAATGGTGCGTTAGGCGAAATTGATAGATATTAATAAAAAATCAAAATTGTCCTGCGCCTAACACACCCTACAAATTACAAATTATCAATTACTCATTACTCTCATGGACTTTAGCTTATTTTACTTCGATGGTGATGGCTCCTTAGCCGAATCAAATAAATATAAACTACTTATTGAAAGTGCAAAATTCGCAGATAAAAATGGTTTTACTGCTGTTTGGACACCCGAAAGACATTTTCATGCATTTGGTGGATTATATCCCAACCCATCTTTAACAGCAGCAGCCTTATCTATGATTACTGAAAAAGTCCAACTTCGTGCTGGTAGCTGTGTTTTACCATTACACGATCCAGTTAGAATAGCTGAAGAATGGGCTGTGGTAGATAACCTTTCTAATGGAAGAGCTTCTATAGCTTTTGCATCCGGTTGGACAGTTGATGATTTCGTGTTAGCAAAAGATAGTCATGCAAACCGCAAAGCTAATATGTGGAAGGGTGTAGATATTGTTAAAAAACTTTGGAAAGGTGAAGCTGTTGAACGTCAAGACGCTACAGGAAAATCCTTTACTATTAAAACATTACCAAAACCCATTCAAGCAGAATTACCTATTTGGATGACCTGTCAATCCAATGAAACTTTTATGGAAGCAGGTAAACTTGGTACCAATGTTTTAACTTCCTTACTTACCGGAACATTAGATGATATTATCCCCAAAATTAAACTCTATCGAAAATCCTTAGAAAAACACGGTCATCACCCCCAATCGGGTAAAGTTTCTCTGATGATTCATACCTTTTTAGGTGATGATATTAATACAGTCAAAGAAAAAGTGAGAAGACCATTTTGTAACTACTTGAAAACCCATTATGAATTACTCGATAATCTTGCTAAAGGAATGGGTTTAAACGTT
This sequence comes from Richelia sp. UBA3308, assembly GCA_002361335.1. Lineage (GTDB taxonomy): Bacteria > Cyanobacteriota > Cyanobacteriia > Cyanobacteriales > Nostocaceae > Rivularia. The sequence goes on along the minus strand of DESS01000025.1, from coordinate 8,043 downwards.
AGTTTGAAAGACTTTTCCGAAGATGATTTAGACAGTTTATTACTATTTGGTGTCGAAGGATTTATGAAAGGTAGGTCTTTAATTGGTACACCAGAAAGTTGTCGTCCGTTAATCGAAGAACTTGAGAAAGCAGGAGTTAATGAACTCGCTTGTTTGATTGATTTTGTTCAGGATTATGATTATGTAATGGAAAGCTTACCGTATTTAAATAAATTGAAGAATATGTGTGAAAATTAAGTAATTAGCAAAATATAGCGCTTTTCACCCTTGATGGAATACAAATTTTACCTCACCCTTCTTCCCTCGATCATACTTTGGAGAGAGATGTCCGATGTTGTCAGGGTGAGGTTTTAAACGTATTGCAGGGGAGACGCTCCGCCTACCGTAGAATACATTCTTGTGATAACCCTGCTCGTCCGAATTCTACTAATTCTCTGCTCCGCCGGAGACGCTCCGCCTCCCGTGGTATTGCACCCAACGCCAAATTCCCTATATAAATCTGTAACCAATTATTCTTTATCCAAAATTTTATTTGTAAAATTTAAACTTTTTTTAATTTTGTATCTAAATACTATATTATTCAATTAGTGTTTATTGCAATTAATCCTCATTTAACAGTCATCCTTTAAGTCATTTAATCTAGACTGTGAGGGCTTACTGCATTGTGGGGGCAATGTATGTATTGCGAAAATTATTAGTTTGTTCAGTTAGTTTGCTTTGAGAGAGTCTCCATGTCTATATCTCGCGATGCTTTTGATGTCCTTTGGGTTAGCGGTAGCCCTTCTTTGAGATGTTTTAGTATGCCTCTGATAAAAAGATTGTCAAGGCATACAGATATTGCCGGATGGGAGTATTTTCAAACTTTAGATGAACCCGGGTGTATAGATACGGCGGTAGAATTATTACATAATTACCTAATAACTAGACCATTTGCCGTGCATTTAATAGGTCATGGTATTGGTGGTACTATTGCACTAATATTTGCTCGTCGATATCCTCAATTTGTTAAGTCTTTAACCCTGTTATCAGTTGCTGTACAACCTGCAAATACTTGGCACGTAAATTATTATCAACAACGTCAAATTTATTCTCTAAGTAGATCGGAAGCTTTATTGAATACGATTAATAATTTATTCAGGGAAGAAATAACTTATCATCCACAGAAGTTAATTAATCAGTTTAATAAGGATTTAGACAATTTACCTTTGATGCACTCACTATTTGATATCGAAAAACTACCTGTGGGTGGTGTTTCCATGCCGTTGATGATATGTGGGGGTCAAGTTGACCCAATTTTAAGTTATCTAGAATTATACAAGTGGAAGGAATGGTTAAAGCCTGGAGATATTATATGGAAATGTCCTCAAGGTAGTCATTTTTTCCATTCTTTTTATCCAGATTTAGTCTGCGAAGAAGTATTGAAATTTTGGAAAAAGCAACAAAATCATACTCTACAAAAAGATTTTATTGAAAGCCAAATATAATAGATGTAAGGAAAATGTAGTTCACTCGGCAGGGTTATTTCATTCTAAATGTGAACCAGATATTGTAAAGTTGGCGGCGCAAATTAGATTTTTAGCATTTACTCCCCTGTCTGAAATCGCAATTATAAGTAGGTTGGTACGGAAAATTATAGTTGAGAAAAGGCCGTCTTGCCGTCTTGCTGTCATGCAATAGTTACAAGGGTTTCAGTTTAATTTACTTTTCTTAACATAGTCAGATTTTTTTACGCCGACTTACTTAGAACCCTTTGCAGGACTAGTACGCAGACCAAGCCAAAATTGCTGGGTGGGGGTAAGCAGGGGGAGGGGAGGGAGCAACGGGAAAAAGGTTATTTCAGGATGCGATCGCGATTAAACGAACTTCCTTCGTTTAATTGGTGCCAGCATATTTTGGAGGTTTTGGGGTGCGGAATGTGGGATATAAATGACAAAAAAATGTATCCGTGAAAGAAAAAATCCTTGCCTCTGACCTTACCATTACAGAACTGGTTTCAACTGCTTGGGCATCCGCCTCTACCTTCCGTGGTTCAGATATGCGTGGCGGTGCTAATGGGGCACGTATCCGCCTTGCACCTCAGAAAGACTGGGAAGTCAACCAGCCCGATCGCTTAGAGAAAGTTCTGAGTGTTTTAGAAGGGATCAAGGAAAACTACGAGAAACCAGTTTCACTCGCTGATTTAATTGTGTTGGGTGGTTGTGCGGCCATCGAAGCAGCCGCCAAAAAAGCTGGGTATGAGATTACGGTACCATTTACACCGGGCCGTGGTGATGCGTTGCAGGAGCAGACTGATGAGGCATCTTTTGCTGTTCTTGAGCCGATGGCGGATGGCTTCCGTAATTACCTAAAGACACAATACACACTCACCGCAGAAGATATGTTGATCGATCGAGCGCAGCTCTTAAGGCTAACAGCTCCGGAAATGACGGTACTTATCGGCGGACTACGTGTGCTGGGTGCAAATTACAATGCTTCCAACCACGGTGTATTCACTGAGCAAACCGAAACTCTTACCAATGACTTCTTCGTCAACCTGCTAGATATGGCAACAGAGTGGAAGCCAGTTTCAGATGAAGCTACTGAGTTTGAAGGATGCGATCGCGCAAGCGGAGCCATCAGATGGACTGCAACACGTGTCGATCTTGTCTTTGGTTCTAATTCCGAGCTGCGTGCGCTGGCTGAAGTTTATGCAGAAAGTGATTCAGAAGAAAAATTTGTGCGCGATTTTGTTGCAGCCTGGGTTAAGGTAATGGAATTGGATCGATTTGATATAAAATAACTTAGCAATAAAAAAATAGACCTTTTTGACCGAAACTAGAATCCCCTGGGTTCATTATTTGTGTCATATCATGTCCGGTTAAACAACCATCATAGCGAAGGGCGTGAAGCATTGCTAATCGTTACTCCGTTCAACTCGCCACGGGCGAAAATGTACAATTAATTTTGCCTAAGTACTTAGTTTGTTTTTCCGGTAATCATGTAGAGAGGTAGCATTGCTACGTCTCTACAACTCATTGGAATTAATGAAATGAACTACTAGGAGTTTATTCGCTATACAGCAACTAAAATGATTGTTGCAACTAGCGCAGCAACGGCAAAAGTTGGTACAAGTAAAAGCACTTTACGATAGACACCAGCACTATCATCGCTTACAAGACCGACAAAGCGCTGCTTGTGGTAACTATCATGACGAATCATACGAGCAAATGGTAGTTCACCCATGCGTCGCTGCGGTAAAATCCTTCTGCGTTGGTAGGGAACGGTATCGTATCCAAAGTTGTCTATATATTCGTCGCTGTTCAATAGTTGATCAATGAAACCTTTTAAACCTTTGGTTGCTAGAACAATTGACCAGGATAATTTTTCTTGGTTGTTATAAACATTGCGTCCAAGAACTCGCTGAATACAAATTTCGACAAATCGGTAATTGTTATTGGACTCGTAGTTAAGACGACGGAAGGAGTCAGCTAATAATAAACCTCGAATAAATTCCCTTATTGTTATTTGACCAGAACTAAGTTGAGATTCTAATGCAGTTTGTCGATGATGTTTAAGAATTTGTTGTTCGTTAAATATTTGTCGGTAGCAAGCCCAAATAATTTCATCTACATCGGAACCTTTCGGTAAATTATTTGTAGTGAAAATTCTCGGTTGTTCATCACCCGGTATTTCATAACCATTCACACGCTGATTTTGGCTCGAAAGCGGATAACTCAATAAAGAAAGTGACATTTTAACTACCTCTATAAATTTTCAAGATTAAGAACTTGGGAATAGGGCCGAAGGGAATTGGGAATTGGGAATTAGGCCGAAGGGCCGAAGGGAATTGGGCCGAAGGGCATTGGTATAGCCCGCACGCTCTGCATGAGTGGGAATTGATAGATTCTTGGTTAATAACTCCTAATTTCCGTTCTCCTAATTCCTAACTCTTGCGATTCCCCATGCCCTATGCCCCATGCCCCATGCCCCATGCCCAATTCGGCCATTCTTAATTCCCTTCGGCCCTATGCCTAACTAAGCAAAACCTGCTCGTGCAATTTCAAGGAGAATAAAGCAAGCAAAAATCACACCTCCAACACCACCAACTAAAAAGCCAGAGGTGAAGAAGCTCCAGTCTTTGTAGGTGTATAGATTATCAGGTAAAACACCTACAGGCTTACTATTTCTCTGATATACTGATGCTCCATATATGAAGAGACAAATGCTTAAAATCACAACTAAACCAGATGCACTACCGAATCCAGCTAAAAGAGCTTGATCGCTGTTGCGTAAGGGACCGAGTTTTAAAAATGGACCTAGCAGTAAATAACCGTGAGCCATACCTATCTCTAGCCCTCTTGTAGCCGGAGATAATCCATCTCGGTAAATCGGCAGATTTTTAATCCAAGTTGTGGGAACTCCATCAGTGTTGATGGGAGTAGCGAAACTACCTTGCTGGGGATTATTTTGAAAGGGTTGTACGATACCTTCAAAAACTGGTTTGTTGTTAAATTGACTGTCGCCCAAAAGAGCTTCGGGGTTAAATTTCATTTCGCTGAACACAAATCCCGACGCGATCGCTCTTGCTCTTAGTGCGTGCCAAAAGTGACCCCCCAATAATAAACTGGCAAAGATGATATGGAACAGCATTAACCAGGTACGTGGTGTAATCAATCCACCAATTCTCAAGGTTTCAGCAGGCCCATAAAATACTGCGGGATAAACTGTATCATTTACCCATACGAAGTAAGCGGCGAAATATCCCATATAAGCAAGGGCTGCTTGACTATAGGATAAATATGCTTCCCCAGACCAAACAAATAATCCTTTTGCCCATTTTGTTGGTGCTGTTTGGATATGCCAGATACCACCTAATACACACAGTGCGCCAACCCAAACATGACCGCCCACTACTGTTTCTAAGTTATCTACAGCAGCCATTCCTTTCAATGTCCAACCATCGGGAGTAATTCCCACCAGATATCCAAAAATGGTCAGCGGATTTAAATTCGGGTTTTCAATTAGCCGCACCTGTTCCACTGCTGGATCGTAAAGCCCCCCGAAAGCAACTGCTTTTGCCACCAGGAGTAATGCTCCTATTCCCAAAAGTACCAGATGAATTCCCAGGATACTGGTCATTTTGTTACCATCTTCCCAGCGATAGCCAAAACCTTTTTCATCCAATTTATCTGGTCCAAGGGTGGAGTGATAAATACCACCAGCACCTAAAACGGCGGAACTAACTAGGTGCAAAATTCCAATTGCAAAGAAGGGATAAGTATCAATTATTTGTCCACCTGCTCCCACACCAATACCCAAGGTTGCGAGGTGAGGTAGCAAAATCAATCCCTGTTCGTACATCGGTACGGATGGGTCGTAATTGGATATTTCAAATAAGGTCATTGCACCAGCCCAGAGTACAATCAATCCTGCGTGGGCTATGTGCGCTCCTAACAACTTGCCAGACAGGTTAACAAACCGATAATTACCTGCCCACCAAGAGTAGGGATCCATTGAATCCTTGACAAAGTTAGTCCCGAGGGCTGCATCAGAGGAGAAGCCGAAGGGCTTGAGGATATTATCTTGTGTAGTTGTCATAATTAGCTCACCTCTCCTCTTGTAGATGCAATCATCTTACCTTCAGTAAAGCTGTAGCCTGCTGCTCGTAGTGCATGAAATAAGTGTCCCTGTAAAAAGAAGAATCCCAACCAGAAGTGAGCATTTGCTAACCAAACTCGTGAAGTTAAAGCACCATCTATACTGGCAAATACTGGGAAGCGGTCAAATTTTAATACTAAACTTGGACCAAAAAATTCTGTGGGAAATACTGTAGTGTTAACTGACACAAACAATGTGGCGACAAATGCCATTAAACTCACAGCACCAATACTATATGAAAGATATGCTTCACCAGACCACACAAAAAGTTTCTTTGCCCAAGGAAAAGGTGTAGTGCGGATATGCCATATACCACCAGCGACCAATATTATTGTCATCCAAATATGACCGCCAACAACATCTTCTAGATTATCTACGCTAGCAAGCCAAAACCGACCTTCGGTACCGAATAGATAACCAAAAATTTTCAAGGGATTCAAAGTTGGATTTGTAACCACACGCAGGTTATGAATCGCTGCATCGTAAAGCCCACCGTAAAACATGGCTTTGATAACGAGCAATAACGAGCCTAAACTCAGTAACACCAAATGAATTCCAATGATGGTGGTCATTTTGTTGGCATCATCCCAACGATAACCAAAGAACTTAAATTTACCTTCTAGTTTGTCAGGCCCTCTCAGAGCATGAAATATTCCACCTGCTCCCAAAAATGCAGAGCTAATTAAGTGAATAACTCCAATTGCAAAATAGGGGTAGGTATCCACAATTGCCCCACCTTCACCGACTCCAATTCCCAAACGTGCAAGGTTGGGTAACACAATCAATCCTTGCTCGTACATGGGGAGTGAAGGCTCAAATCGTGACACTTCAAACAGGGTAATCGCTCCTGCCCAAAGTACTATCAAACCAGCATGGGCTACATGGGCACCCAGTAATTTACCGGACAAATCAACTAATCGAGCATTACCAGCTCGCCACGGAATTTGTCCGTTCATATCTGTTGCAACAGTCATTTATTTTCTATTTCTCCCGAACGACGATTACTTAATTAGAAATATTCACAGGTGAAGGTATAATTGTAGACGGGTTTGCTGCTTCTGATACAAAATCAAAGAAGGTTTTGTATTCCACTCCCCGCTTTGCAGCTCGTGCTTTATAAGCGTGCCAAAGGTGTCCAATCAATGCTATAAACCCTAACCCTGCATGAACGCTAGCTAAGGCTGCTCTAGTTGAAGGAGCGCCACCACCAACTGCTCCGTAAAACACGCTGGGGTAGACTATTTCATTGACAGAAACAAAACAAGCGACGCTGAAACCAGCAATCGCTAAAGCACCTAAACTGTAGGATAAATAAGCATCTCCAGACCAAACTAAAATTCGTTTCGCCCAGGCAAATGGTTTAGAAAACACATGAAAAACACCACCTGTAATGCAGAGAATGCTCACCCACAGATGTCCGCCAATTACATCTTCTAGGTTATCTACACTAGCCATTCCAGTAATTGTCCAACCCTTGGGACTCAAACCTACTAGATAACCAAAAATTCTTGCTGGATTTAAATTTGGTTCTATTAGTCGCACCTTATCTACCAGGGGATCGTAAATTCCACCCAGATAACTTGCTTTCAAAACCAGCAATAAAGCTCCCAAACCCAGCATAATTAGATGAAAACCTAAAATACTGGTCATTTTATTGCCGTCTTTCCAATCGTAACCAAATCCCTCTTCATCAAGGACTTCTGGACCTAAAACAGCATGATAAATACCCCCTGCTCCCAATACAGCAGAACTGATTAGATGCAACATTCCAATTAGATAATAGGGATAAATATCAACTACTTGTCCTCCCTCACCAAGACCAAATCCTAAAGTAGCTAAATGGGGTAGCAAAATCAAATTCTGGTCGTACATCGGCAAGTCTGGATTGAATCGGGAACACTCAAACAAAGTCATTCCCCCAGCCCATAACAAAATCAGTCCTGCATGGGCAATATGGGCACCTAAAAGCCGTCCTGATAAATTAATAAACCGAGCATTACCACCCAGTAAAGGCGCTCCAGTTTGCTGCTCATTTAGAGACCAACCCAGTACGGGAAATACAGGTTTCCAGAAAACATTCATAATAGCAAAAAAACATTGAAACGATAGAGGTTTGCTTGCATTCTGGTGATAATATTGCAAACAATAATTAAGAAGCTATGACAATCACTTTTATCGGAACATTAAATTTTTCTCCCAAATGAAATTAGCAAACATACATAAATGATGGTTAATATTCTCATAAAATCATGTTATTGATGAGAATAATTACTACTAAGGTAAATTATGCCCCGATTAGGCAGCAATGCCAAAACTAAATCAAAATTTTGTTACATAACTTAGTAATTTGGTTGTATTAAGAGAAAAATAATTAAAACGAAGGAAGAAGGAAGTCCCCATGAAAAA
>DESS01000309.1 GCA_002361335.1 Richelia sp. UBA3308 | reverse complement strand
AGAAACTGTTTAATACCTCCTTGTTTACCGCGTCTGATTGCTGGCATAGTCAAAGGTATATCTAAAGCTTTTAGCCATCTAATGACTGAAACAGTAAAAAATTCTCGGTCAAGATAAAGTCTTTTTACTTGAATTTTTAAACTATATAATTCTGCTAAAAGACAAGTTATAAGACATACTTTAGTGTCTTGCCATCTAACACCCCTAATAGCTAAAGTTACTCGTTTTCCTTTTTTAATGGTATATAAAGTAGCGTAAGCATAGAATGAGCAAGTACCATCTTTGGCTTTACTTCGATAAATATATGGCTTTTCTGAATCTTTTGGTTTCCCATAATAAGGGATTAAATTTAGGTCGATTGCTAGAATTAAATTCTTCTTTTTTAAACCTTTAGGTATTTGACTTTTAAGAGCCGAATTAAGTTTAATTTCTAATTCTTTGAAGTTAGATATTTTATTGAGATGATATCTAATATTATTGCTACAAGTAGATTTTTTTAATTCTTTAGATGTATTTTCTATTGTATCTTGTTTACTTGCTGCTCTTACTAAAATTTTAAATAAATTTTCAGGGTCTCCTGCTCCTGTTGAATTTATCGGGATATGTTCAGCTAGACAATTTACTACTTCACTTAGAGTTTGTTCATCAGTTAAAACAATTTGTTCAAGTTGGTTTTTCAAGATTTTAAATAGTTTTAAGGACAAGATAAGTTTTAATTATCTTACATCTGATTCTTGTCTTGAATCTTGAAAATAAATATTTTATCTAAACTATTTATTAAAGACTTAGTTTGGTTTTTTCGATCTACTGAAAGTAACTGTTCCCGCATTTCTTAAACCACCTAACTCGATGTTGCCACTTATTGCTGTAGCTTGACCACCTTCAAAGTTAATATTTCCACCTACTAAACTTAGGGTGTTTCCTGGTGCTACTTGTAAACCTACTTGTTCACCTGCATTATTTTCCACAAATGAGCGATTTACTATTGACTCAGGATTATCTCGTAGATTTAACCCAATAGGAGCATTAATCGTTAATAGTGGAGGATTATCTAAATCAGTGGCACTGAATTCCCCATCCTCAAACAAAAAGCTATCTGCCGTACTACCCAAAAACGAACCACCAATATCTAATTTCCCAAAGATAATTCCCGCAGGATTAATCAAAAATAAATTCGCACTACCGTTAGCTTTAATTAATCCATCGATATTTGAAACATTCCCACCAGTTACCCGGTTAATGATATTAACTATAGCGCTATAGTTTTGAAAAGTTGCCGAACCTCCCGTGGGAATCGAAAACTCCCGGAAACTGTGAAATAAATTATTACCTTTTTGAATACCGTTAAGAATATTGAAATTATTACCGTCTAAATTAACAGTTGTATTAGTAGTACCATCAGAAACCACCTGAGAATTAGCCGGTAAAATAATCCCCAAAGTTAGTAAACCACTTATAAATCCAGATAGAAACGCAATCCCTTTCATGTTGTAAAAATATTTTTATCTTCTGGAATTATGGTTCCCATCGCCTTTATGTTACTAACATAATTATCTAGTTTACGTGTTATTACGGTTACTAACCACATTGCAAAGCCCACCGTAAAGTGGGCTTTGTTCCTATAGCCCCAGGATTCGCGCCTGGGAGCAATTTAGATTATCACTAGTTAATTTTGAGCTTTCCCACTACCAATTAAATACAACAAAGCCATTCTTACCGCTACCCCACTCGTCACCTGATTTTGAATCAAACTAAACTCCGGATCGTCCATTAAATCTGAGCTAATTTCCACACCTCTATTCACTGGACCAGGATGCAATATTTTCACATTTTCCTTACAATTTTCCAATCTATCCCGTGTAATCCCAAACAACTGATGGTATTCCCGTAAAGAAGGCAGTAAATAACCACTCATCCGTTCCTTTTGCAATCGCAGTGTCATCACAAAATCCGCATCTTGTAAAGCTGGTTCTAATTCCCAGTGTATAAATAACTTACCTGCTCTATCTTTAGCATAATCAGCAAATAACTTCGGTAAAAGCGTCGGTGGTGCAGCTAAATGCAATTCGGCACCGCTAGCGACCGTAAGACTCCAAATATTTGATCTCGCCACCCTAGAATGGAGAATATCCCCCACAATGGCAATTTTTTTACCCTGCAACAATTCTATACGAGGCTCCTCTTCGTCAAGCAGACTACAGATAGTAAACAAATCTAACAGCCCTTGGGAAGGATGCTCGTGTTGTCCGTCACCAGCATTGAGTACGCTAACTTTTACACCCAAACGATCCATTTCCGTGGCGATCGCATTTGGTACTCCTGCTTGTTGATGGCGCACCACCATGATGTCAGTACCCATCGCTAAATAAGTTTTGGCTGTATCTAAAATTGTTTCTCCTTTTGTCATGGAAGAATTAGCTGCGGAGAAATTCAAAGTATCTGCACTCAGGCGTTTGGCGGCGAGTTCAAAGCTACTGCGAGTGCGAGTAGAAGGTTCAAAAAACAAATTCGCCACTACCTGTCCCTGTAAAGTGGGCACTTTTTTCATTCGCCGCGATAACACTTCCTGAAAACTAGCAGCAGTCTGTAAAACTGCGTTGTATTCAGTAGCGGTGAAGTCAGCCAGGGAAAGTATATGATGACGAGTCCAGGTGGTAGTAGGCATAGATTTTTATCGACTCTGTGTGCTTATTGCAAGAGCGATGATATTTCTACAATTACTTAGTTTAAGTATGCAGAAGAAATCATACCACCAAGATGAAATTTTAACTATTTAAAAATGTAGCATCAAATAAAATAAATTTTCTTACCTCTTGTTACCTCTTGTTAACTATGTTTTTTCCATTACTGCCTCGGTTGGCAATTCCAAGGGTAATCAAGAAACTCAACTAGACTCTTAATTAGATATTTACCCAAAATCAAATAATGCCTTATTCACAACCTCTCTAGAGATTTACCAAAAAAAATAGTTATGAGTTATTTTTTTAGCAATTAAATAATATTTTATAACTCATAACTTTCATAACTATGACGAACTATTTCAAGAAAACTCAATCAATAGAAAATTTAAACATTAACTTCAACAGCATCTTTAAATTCTTCGTATGGTGAAACACCTTTAATGGTTTCAACTAACTCGCCATTTTTGAAAAAAAGTACCGCAGGAATAGTACGAATCTCATATTTCTTTGCCAGGGGTTTATCTTTGTCTACATCAATTTTGATCACTTTAATACGTTCTTTATATTCCTCTGACAGCTGTTCCATTAAAGGCGCAACTAGACGACATGGACCACACCATGTAGCAGTGAAATCAACCACAAGCAAATTTTCAGATTTTAAAAGTGTCTCGAAATCAGATTCTGGAACTGTAGCTACTGTACCCATGATTTTTCCTTAATTGTGAGTAAAAAAAGTATCCGTAATTATTTGACAAAAAATCGATTGTCATCGCTAAAATAAGAACAAATTAAGAGCATCTTCTTTTATTCCAAAAACAATGACTGCTGACAAATTACCATTAAATCAAATCAGAGAAAGATTAGAACGAGGTAGACAGATTAAAGCTGAAAATGGTGGCTATGCAGGTTATGGTTCCCCACCTTTTGGTCAAGAATCTATAAATGGTGAATTAGTCAACAATGAAAAAGAACAAGAAATCATTGAATTAATTCGCCGTCACCACAAGTCTGGCAAATCTTTGCAACAGATAGCAGACTGGTTAAACCATCATTGCTTTAAAACTAAACGCGGTAGTCAATGGCAACGCATTTCTGTTAAGCGGGTTCTCGACCGTCTTTATGGAAAAAATCCCAGAATATCCGGCATCAAAAGCTGATAATCTGTTTTAAATAGAAATATTAGTCAAGTATTAGATACTCAACTTCTATAACCTAAAATACCTCAAAAGCCTCTTATATATCTTTTTATGACCTCTAAATTCTAACATCCCTAATCATAAACCTTTACTGGTGTAATGTCTATATAAATAAAACTATTCAAGCTTATATCCGTTACATCCCTATTGAGAGATCGACGTAGTACCTTTGCCAAGAATGATTTTGTGAAACAATTTTAAGATAAAATTTATTATCCTTATTTCCTTCCCCCTGGATTTTAAAGGTCGGATCTGATGAATTTGAATGCTCCATTAATAGAAGCTAATGTAATTAGCGCTTTAATGAATGCTTCGGTGTTAGAAATAGCTCAACTAATGGGAGAAAATCGGGTTAGTTGTATAGTGATTACTGAAGAAAATCGAGAAAAAAATTCGCAAGCTGTAGCCAGGAATCCAGTCGGTATTATTACCGAACGAGATATTATGAGATTTCAAGGGCTACAGATGAATTTAGAAAAACTTTCAGCCCATCATGTGATGAGTTCGCCGTTGTTTCTTTTGAGTCAAGATTCGCGATTGAGTGCTCATCAAGAAATGCAACGGCGACAAGTGGGTCGATTAGTTGTGTCTTGGAATTGGAAGGGCTGGGAATTGTAACTTTAACTAGTCTATTACGAATTTTCGATCCTATCGAAATGTACGGGGTAATTCAAACATTGCAGCAAACAATTGAGCAATTAGAAGCTGAAAAGTACAATTATTGCAAAAATTAAATAATTGTATTTGTAATTCGTAATTTTTGCTTATAGATAAATTTCAAGGCTTTGCGGTAGAGCCTTTGATCAAAGATAATTTGGTAATATCATCTCCGGTTAATAAGTAGGTCAGCATTGAAAATAGTAATCAGGATAAGAGAGTAGAGATGGGGTTCACGTAACTATAGACA
>DESS01000040.1:19578-30667 GCA_002361335.1 Richelia sp. UBA3308 | reverse complement strand
CTTGTCAAAAAATATGTAAATTATTACTCATTACTCCTTACTCCTTACTCATGACTCCTTACTCGTTACTCGTTACTCGTTACTCGTTACTCGTTACTCGTTACTTATTACTCATTAACCCCCACAAATATGATAACTGTTTAACCGGACATGATATAAAAAAATCATTGGCTGATTTACCAGGAATTTAACCCAGTCAAGATTCACAACTGTTTATTTATTTACTCCCGAAAGCAATTTATCCAGTAGTAAATACGAAAAAATTTGAAAATAGGAACACGACAACTGATAATTAATAATTGATAATTGATCGTTAATAATTGACAATGACACAAGCGTCGCTAACTAAAAAGGTAGTAGTAGTAGGTGCGGGTTGGGCTGGTTTGGGTGCAACTCACCATTTAGCAAAACAAGGTTACGATGTGACGCTTCTGGAAGCTGGCTCTTATCCAGGGGGTTTGGTTGCGGGTTGGAAAACTAATGGTGGTAAATCTGTGGAAGCGGGGATTCACGGATTTTGGTATCCTTACAGAAATATCTTTGCACTGATAAATGAGTTAAACATCAATCCTTTCACTACATGGACTCGTTCATCTCAGTATTCTCCCGCAGGTTTGGAGGTTGAGTCACCGATTTTTCAAGATTTACCCAAACTTCCCACGCCTTTAGGAACTTTTATTTACACTCAGTTTAAACGATTGCCGTTAATCGATCGACTCAGCGCTTTACCTTTACTTTATGCTGTTGTGGATTTTGATAATTCCGATGCTGCTTGGCGACGGTACGATTATGTCACGGCGCGAGAATTATTTAAACAATTTGGGGTTTCGGCGCGACTTTACCGCGATGCTTTTGAAGCAATGTTATTGGTGGGTTTATTTGCACCAGGGGAACAATGTTCGGCGGCGGCAACTTTGGGAATGCTTTATTATTTTATTTTGGCTCATCAACCCGATTTTGATGTGGTTTGGTGTCGGGGAACTGTTGGCGAAAAAATCTTCCATCCTTGGGTAGAAAAAATTGAAAAATCCGGGGGAAAAATTCTTGCAAATAAGGGAGTTACCGATTTAATTACTGATGGGAATCAAGTAAAGGGTGTAGTTTGCGGTGATGAAGTTTTTGATGCCGATGCTGTGGTTTTCAGTGTCGGTATTAGCGGCATGAAAAAGATTGTTTCTAACAGCGAAAGCTTACAAAATCGTGCAGAATTCCGCAATTTACGCAATTTAAACGCAATTGACGTATTAGCAACTCGTCTGTGGTTCGATCGCAAAATCAATATTCCTCTCCCTTCTAATGCTTGTTTTGGCTTTGATAAAACTACCGGATGGACATTCTTTGATTTAAATGCAATTCATGATGAATATAAAAACGAACCGGGAACAGTTGTAGAAGTTGATTTTTATCACGCCAATCAATTTATTGCTTTAGAAAATCAAGAAATTATTGCGATCGTACAAAGATATTTAAAAAGTTGTGTACCGGAATTTGCTAACGCCAAAGTAATTGATAGCAGCGTCATTCGTCTACCCCAAGCTGTAACACATTTTTCACCCGGTAGCTATCAAAATATGTTGCCAGCAAAGACAAGTTTTAGTAATCTATTTATGAGTGGTGATTGGATTACTAGCCGTCATGGATCTTGGTCTCAAGAAAAGGCTTTCGTAACAGGTTTGGAGGCTGCGAATTTAGTAGTTTCTTATTTAGGAGAAGGCGCACAGGCAAATATTTTACCTGTTGAAGCAGACGAAGCACATATTCAAGCTGCCAGAAATATTAATAATACTGTCCGTGAAATTGGTAAATCTATTATCCCTGATTTCTGGCTACCGTAATCAGCGATAAACTATATCATGTCCGGTTAAACAGTTATCATATTTGCTCTGAGTAACAACTAACAACTAACAACTAACAACTAATAACTAAATATAGAGGTAGGCGATCGCATTAAGACTACCCACCTCTCCCTCGGTTCAGAAAAAGGCTAATTGCGAACTTCTATCTTACTTTTTGTCCTACATTTAACCCATCAATTCCCTGTTTTACCCAACACCAACATTCGTATTCTGACTTAAATAACTTTGGTGCAGCAATGTTGTTTAATGAATCTGGTAGATAATGGTCATAATAATATTTACCAGCTTCGTGAGAAACTATTATTAAGTTGTTGCGGAAGGTGTAGCGATGTTTAAATGTATCATCATCGTACTGAAAATCTGAATGTTGGTCTATGTGTTCTTTCGCAATATTTATGATATTCTCAACACTACTACCATATATTTTTGCCGGATTTTCTGCTTTATGATACTGGCTTTTTGCTCCAATTTGAGATAATAGCTTATACGAATAAATTTCGTAATTATCTACTTTTCCGAAAACAAATGGTATTATTAAATATCCTTTGTAGGATACTGAATCTTCATAAAATAGGCGTTTCATCGATACCTCCTTGTAAGTAAATGCTACCCAAAAAATACGCCCGAACAGCGATCGCGTGGTAATTGAAGTTTAGCACGGATAATTTTTCAATCCGTTAACTTCACAACATATGAGAAGAATGAATTGGCAACTTCAATTAGTACCATTTGGATCAAAACTGTTTGACAAATGGATTATTAAAATAAAAGTAGGATAAACTGTCAAAAATCCAAAATGGTATTACAGCAAATTTCATCTGAATGAGGTAAATTGGCACCAGCCCCGGATGCCCTTACCACAACAGTTTTGAAATATAGTACTGTACTTCATTTATCTGAAAGCTGCTGTATTTTATGCTGAAAGTGTTTTTCTACAGCAAGAGTGTGTAGAAATTTGCAAAATTTTTGAAGTTTGATGATTTTGAACACCAAGCTTCAACAAAGTACTATGTTTTTCCAATTAATGGGGTTGATTTTTATTGACTTCTTTCAACTTACCACAACTGGCTAATAGTGCAAGAAGGTTATCACCTATCACAGACTAAGTTTTTTTTTGGAGAGGTTTTAATCAGGTTACTTCCTAGGGGTGTTGCCAGGTGATTTTTCTTCCTGTAACATTTGGCTATATAGCAGTTTTCGGTTGAGTGTCGCCTTCCTACGCTCCGCCAAGGCGTGCAATACAACAGGTAACTACGCCCGCCCTTAAGGGCACCTCTCTCCAAAGCATCGGAGACGGGAAGGGGGGTAGTTTCGTGTATTGTATTCAACTGACATTCGCGATAATTTCAAGCAAATTTGGGGCAAAATCTGACGAGCGCAGATGTTTAAGCAGCCGAATGCCTTACGGTTTCTTGATTTAGTAGCGCAGCTTTTTTTTATTTACAATCCTTAACTAACTCGAAGTTCATCTTCATCAATAAATACAAAAAATTCTGGCTTTTGAATTTCTTCTACTTTAATATCTTTGAGCAATGCGATTATTTCTGAGTTGGCAACGATCGCAGTATCTCTGGAAATACCAAAAAATCCACTGGGAACTTCTTGAAAGCTTAGTTGTTCAAAATTAAGCTGCATCAGACCAATTTTATCGATTCCGATTTGGAAGTCCTCTATTATATCAGCTTCTTGTTTAAATAGATTACCGCCACCGGGTTTTAAAACAAATGTATCGATTCCGGAACCACCATTTAGTGTATCTTGACCAATACCGCCGAACAGAATATCATTGTTGTCATCCCCGATAATAAGATCATTTCCTGATTCTCCGAAGAAAATATCATCTCCATTTCCGGTGTAGCGATTGTCTCCCCCAAGATAGAAAAAATCACTGCCGTCGATTTCTTGATTGACAACACTACCGATAACTATATCGTCTTGCTTACCTGTTTTTGATTTTGCAATTAATAAACTTGCTCGATCGTCTTTGCTAACATCAATGATTCCTGTATAACCTCCGTTATCTTCTCGACGGATTCTCAGTTCGTCAAAGTCATCGATAGATAATTTATCTATGGATTCATAAGCCTTAATACCGAGTAAGTCACCTAATGTACCTTGTTGGTTAATAATATTAATGAAAGTTGTCACCACTCTACCGTGTTCTTCCCCGAAATCGGTGACAAAATCATATTCAGTTGCAAAATCCATTTGAAAAGCTTCATCAGCAGTTACAGTTAATCCTCGATTTCCCGCAATACTTTTTTCACCAACATAGGCTCTAGAAAACACCGATACATCTGCAAATTTTTCAGGAGCCTGAATACCCTTTTTTCTACCATCTACATCGTAAATATCCTGATTTGGATCTTCAGTAAATGGATTGCGATCGCGATTCCGTGCGGATGGAGGTTCGAGGGCAGTAATAGTTCTAGCACCTTGATTATTAGCTGTTACTATGGTTTCCTTGTCTACTATCATTCCGTCTCGGTAAATTCGTCCCATTTCAGCGGTTACTAAAGAACCGAGACTGTGCCCTATTAAGTTTAAACTTTGAGCAGCTACTTGAGAATCAATTCCATAAGAATTTTTTAAGGCAATGAGAGCAAATTCTGCAACACTGGTAATCCAAGTAGCAGCACGCAAATTCCCCTCACCTGGCACTCCATATTCAACTCCTAAAATTTCAGAGTTATTATAAGCTGCTTCTCTCCAATCCAATAGTAAAATGCGTTCGGCGGAGCCGCGGGGCTGGGAGCCCTTATTTGTAATACTAATTTCTCTTGCTAAATCTGTAAATCTTCCATCAGGTGTATCATTCCATCCATGTACTATAACCCAGGTTTGTTGTGCATCAATTGGATTATTGACTTCTCTAAAGCCAACCCGACGGATGCTCTTATTGTTTTCGATCTCTTGATTGAGTAAAACTCCCTCTTCACTTCCTCCCGTAATAACACCTTGAACTGGTAAAATATTAGGGTCTAAATAAACAGAGGGCTGTTGGGGATTTGGAGGACGATTAAACGGACCATGAAAACCTGCGATCGCATTAACTGTTGTATCTCCATAACCCTCAACTCGCAAAGTTATAGTTTGATTACCACCAGTACCATCGGATAAAAGTTTCACTGTATAAGTGTAATTGTTTCCGACAGTTTTTTTCAGGGAAATTTCTTTAATATACCCAAAATTATCATCCACCGGGAAAATATTTATTTGAGAAATTTGAGAATTATTTACATTTTCAGCCGTAGTTATATTACTAAGGGCTGTGACAGTAATGTCAAAACTTATCTCTTCCCCTGGTTTTAAAAAGACATTAACTGTATCTAAAGATAATGCTGAATCATCGCTGTGACTGCTGGAAATGAGGTTACTCGTATCCTCATCACCAATATTAACAACAGCGGTATTTTGCTCCCCAAGCCTTGCGCCGCCACTCAAATGGCCTAAAGATAAATTAAGAGTTTCCCTACCCTCCTTTAAATTATCACTCTTGATGGGAATAGTAATATTTTTCTCCATTTCTCCATCAGCAAAGTTAACCACAATGGGAGTATCATCAAAATCCTTATTGGCGATCGCAGTACCGTTTGTTAAATGAACTGTAGCGCTAACCTGTCCTAAACTCCCGTCTGTGCGAATAATTGTAGCAGATAGGGTGGGAATTCCTAATTCAAAAGTATTAAATTCAGCTTTTTCAAATTCTAATTTACCAGCATTAGGATTGTAGTTGGCAGCAAAACTATTATTATTTCCAGCAAATTCAATTAAGTGTTTTCCTGACTCAGTTTGATCCCAACTATTAGAATTACCTAACTCTTGAAAAATATAACCTTCAGTTGGATTAGTCAAAGCACGACGCGCCGCTTCTTTAATGTATTCATCAGAACTGGGGTTTAAATCTTCCATACCCGCAAGAGAAAAAATAGGGATTTCCTTTGTATAACCATCGGCATGAAATAATAAATCAACAGTAAATTTACCCGTTTCATCGACATTGAAAGCGCTATTATTTATGATATTTGTATTTACATTGCCTTGCAGTTGAGGATTATAAAAGTTGTTAAATCTTGCTGACATTTCCCTTGTATAATTTTCTTCTGAGATGAGAGAATTTGCTTCATAAGATGTATTTAATATAGGCTGTTGAAAACTTCCCGTAAAATTATTATTGAGAGAGAAAACATCTTGATTTAATGAATCATCAACTGCAAAAAAGTAAGAATTTTCAAAATTTGATCCGAGATTTAATGAATTATTCATAATCTTAATTAAATAATATTCACCTCATAGTTGAATGTAGCAATTGAGGCGGTATTAATAATTCGATTTAGATATGAAAATACTTTGTGTTTGTAACTCTGAAACTGGCGGTTGAAACCGCGTGTTTGTAACCGGCAGGGATGCCCAAACCACATTTTTGGACAATTGTGTTCTCTATGAAACTTAATGGCATTGAGCCGAGATGCGTAATGCCTATAACTTTTCAAAAATCCTCTTAGAGAATGTTTAATAAGTATAGTTATTATCTCCCCTCCTTATAAAGGGGGGTTAAAGTCCCCCAAACGGGAGATTTTGGGGGATCTGAAAGTCTGGGAGTTTTATTTATGACTTTAAGTGCACTATTAAAAAAATACTTAAGCAAATATAGGAATCAGGTTTGATTTTTGGAAGGCGCAGGGTGGCGCAGCCATAATTATTTGTGTGGGTAGGCCGTTTTGCTGTCATGCTGTCTTGCAAAAGGGTTTCAGCTCTATTAATGTGTACGCTCGTATTTTTCAATTTTCAATTAGGATTCCTATATATTGAAAAGCCCGATTTGGACAATAAATGCCAAAAAGTGGGAAAAGTAGGAAAAGTTTGTAAGTTAAATATACAGATTTTTCCTACCAATATTTAGCGACATTCTTCATCAAATCTTCATGCACAAAATATGTGGTTTTGCGTATATATTAAAGGTATAAATAATTAGGGTTGAACTTGGCACTCAATAGCCGCAAATAAAATAATATTTGTCGGATATTTTGAATTTTAAGGAAAAATTCATTATTATCAGTAATTCTTAGTCAGAGACCTACTGATGGCAAATATTGTTTTTATAAGTAAAAACACTTTGTTATTAAGTGATAAATATAACTCTCTGTCTGAAGTATTTAATCCTAATTCTTGCAAGATAAATTCTTTTCCTTATGATTCAAACTACTGTTAAAAGCAATTAAAACCGTAGTTTTCCTTAACCAGGATTGAATGCTCAACTATATTGCTGCTGCTTAAAGAGGAGCAGTGCAAATTTTTCATGCATAACTAACCGTAACTTCAGGAAAATTAAACATGTCGCAGAATTCCAATATACCCGTAAACCCGATTCCGCTGATTTTCGATGATGACGGTAGTCAAGATGGGATGACGGCCCTAGCATATATACTGGCAAATCCTAAATTTGATACCCAAGCCATTACCATCGTCAATGGAATCGCTCGTCCACAAGTATTTGATGATAATCTCAAGCGGATGTTGGGACGTTTGGGAGATACAGATATTCCTATTGGAGTAGGACGTTCAACACCTTTGTCAGGAAATAATGAATTTCCCGACTTTATTAGAGATGGATCGGATAATTTCTGGTCTCCTTTTGTGAGTTTACCAGAAGAAGTACCAGACATTGAGACTAAGCCTGCGGTAGATCTTATCATCGAAACTATCAAAAACTCACCAGAACCAGTAGCAATTCTGGCAACAGGTCCCTTGACAAATATAGCAGAAGCTTTCCGTCAAGACCCATCAATTATTGATAATATTTCGATTGTGCAAATAATGGGGGGAGCAGTCTTTGTTCCTGGTAACTTACCCGTACTTCCCGAGCCACCTTTTTCTACTAACGAAACAGCTGAGTTTAATATCTGGCTAGATCCAGTTGCAGCCCAAGAGGTGTTTGATGCAGGTAAAAAAGGTCTGAAAATTCAACTCACACCACTTGACGCTACAAATAAAGTTGAATTTGATCGTCAAGACTATCTTGAATGGTTAGAAACCGGAACACCAGAAAGTGCGATCGCAGCAGAACTATTAGACTTTGCTTTAACAGTGATTCAAAGTGACAACGATCCTAATCCTGTTTGGGATTTAGTTGCTGCCATCAACCTTTCTGAACCAGACTTCTCACCGGAAACTCCTTTACATATTGATGTAGACACCGAATCAGCACCGGGAGAAAATCAAGGACAAACCAAAGCGGTTTCTGGTTCACCTGCAAATGTCTTAGTTTCCCTAGATCCAAGTTTTGATAACATTAATTTTGACGCTGGAGAAGTTTTCTCATATTTAGAATTACCTATAGTTAGCGTCACAGCAGAGCCAACAATTTTTGCTGAAAATGGTGGGATGGGTTCGTTTATTATAACTCTCTCGCAACCCGCTCCAGAAGAAGGACTTAAGATTAAATTTGAAGCTTTTGATGAAGATGGGATGCAAGGAGATTCAGAAATTGCCTTAGAGAATATTAGTGATATCGAAATCATAACCGAAGGCGATAGTCCTAGTTTTATCATTGTAGAACCAGGAGCAACTGAAGCAAAACTAATGTTTACAGGTATCCCTGACGGTGTACCAGAAGGAGAAGAAATTTCGGCATTTACTATTTTAGAAGGAGAGGGTTACACCATTGATTCTAACCAGAATTCAGCAAATATCATTATCACCGATTTACCTATAGTTAACTTTAGTGCTGATAAAACAGTAATTTCCGAAGGTGGAGAAACACAACTTATTACCTTTAATCTCAGCGAACCAGCACCAGTAGGTGGTTTGACTATAAAATTACAATTAGAAGACTCCGACGGCGAAGGAGGAGATACAGAGAATGTCTTGGAACTTTTCAGTAATATTACTGATTTCAGTGGGGCGTTTGAAGATGGTATTTTTGTTTCTAGTATCACAATTGCTGAAGGTGCAACGAGGGCAACTGTTGCTGTTAAACCACTTTCAGATAACAAAGTAGAGGGTGATGAAACTTATTCCTTTACTTTGCTAGAGAACGAAAATTATTCCATTGACCCAGATTTTAGTAAAATTACTACTACCATTGAAGATACTACAGATGGTAGAGCGATCGCGATCGAAAATCCCGGTTTTGAAATACCTCAATTACCAGAAGATCAATTTACCCAAACAAGCTTGGGTGAATTTATTCCCGGTTGGAAAGTTTTCGATCCAGATGCGCTGATTGGTGAAAATGTTACCGATATCGGAGCTTTTAATCCCACCCCAAATGTATTTCCCCAAGAAGCTCCAGAAGGTGAAAATACGGGATATGCTTACTCGCAAGCGGCTATTGGTAGTGGAATTTTTGGTTTAACTCAAACCCTCAATACCCAATTAAAAGCTAACACTGAATACACCTTACAAGTTGAAGTAGGTAATACTGCGGAAAATAATCCAGATGACGGCTTTAACTATGAGGGTTTCCCCGGTTATCGTGTTGAATTACTTGCAGGTGGAAAAGTTCTCGCTAGGGATAATAACACTATTAGCATTGCAGAAGGAACATTTGAAACCTCAACAGTAACTTTCACTGCTAAGGAAACGGAACCCTTCCTAGGACAAAATTTAGAAATCCGCTTGGTTAACCTTTTAGCTGGACCAGGAGAAGACGTAGAATTTGATAACGTAAGGTTATTTGCCGAAACTGTCGAACCGATTCAACCTAACGAAATATTTGGAACCGGAGAAGATGAGAATCTAGTTGGTACTGATGGTAACGACAACATCTTTGGCAACGGTGGAATGGATACCTTAATTGGTGGTAAAGGCAACGACAATATTTATGGTAGTTCCGACACCGATGTAATTGAAGCTGGTAAAGGTGACGATAACATTTTTGGTAACGGTGGTGCAGACTTAATTAACTCCGGTGCTGGATTGGATACTGTTTTCCTTGGTACGGGAGAAGCTACCGTAATCTTGGATAAAGGTGAAGGCTTCGATACTATCAACAACTTCCAATTAGGTGCAACTAAGTTGAGAGTAGCTAACTTGGATAATCTTACTTTTAGCGATCGCGATTTAGGGGTTGAAATTTTCCAAGAAGATGACTTACTTGCAGTTGTTGTGGGACAATCTGCAAATACTTTTAGTAGCGATCTAGATACAATTTTTGCGGTGTAATTTAGGTGTAATTTAACTGTTCGAGTTAAACAACCGTATTTTCAAACTTATTCTCTTGTGGAATCTAAGTTTAAATGGACTTGGATTCTTTTCCTTTTTTAAAATAATTTTACTATTTTTTTTCCTAGGCAATTAATTGTTGATGAATTTATATAATTAACATTTCATTTTTGAAAAAAAAACTTTATAGTTCTAAGCAATTAATGTGTGATTAATATATGAAGGATAAAAATAGAATTAATCAATTAGGTTATTTTTCCTAATTTATAATAAAAATACTTGAGTCTATATATTGATAAATATAGAAAAAATTAACTTATTCTTAACAAAACGGAATGAAATGTTTAAAATTTGACAACCATATACTTAAGTGTCACAATCAAAACCATAAAATAGTTATTAGAAAGTTAGAATAAATATATCAGCTTCAAAAAATCGAATAACTGAAATCCGCCTTCTCCGCAAACCAATCATTTACTTAGAAGGAGAGAATCCGATGGTTGTAGTAGTACGCACGAAGGATGAATTGAAGAACGCTCTTATCAACAAAGAAGAAGAAATTCTTGTTATTGACGGGGAATTAGCCAAGGATATTGGGAAGTTTATCGAAAGACTCAGTTTTGATAGTGAGCGTCAATTCAAAAATAGAGTCTACATTATAGGTACAGCTTTACTATTAGGTACTACCTTATTAAGCAATGCATTGGCATTTGGATTTCTAATTATTGGAATCAAAGTCTTAATTATACCAGAAATAATCCTATTTACAGCTATTTTAATTTTATTAGCAATTAAGCTAAATAGGCTTCTCAAAAATGATTATGAAATAGTCGATTCTAATGAAGGAGGATTATTTTTAAGATATAGATTTAGTTAAAATAGCAAATTTTTCTATAATATACCTCTTGAATAAGTAGCAAGAAACCCCCCTTTTGCTCATTGCCTCTCTACAAGCAGGGAAAGAACAATATTTTTTTCAATTGTTCAAAGGTAAAAGGTTGATTTTATTTTTGCAAGAGGTCTAATATAGTAATTTCAAATACAGCACGCTCGTTTATATTTTGAGT
>DESS01000040.1:10876-19537 GCA_002361335.1 Richelia sp. UBA3308 | reverse complement strand
TACGGGCATCCCTGCCCGTCCAAATGTACCGATCAAAACATGAAATATGCTGTAAATTGTCAGAATTTCGTATATTGAGAAGCCTGGTTTTTAGAAAAAACCGGGTTTTTTAATTTTCATATTTATTCTTTTGTATTTACGGAATTCAAAACTATCTGATATTGTTTACAAAGCAATACTGAGCTTATGTAAATATTTATGTCTAAAATCAAACATTTACTTTTATCTTTACCACTGATAATTAGCATATCATCCTGTGTTGCAGAACCAACAGCAGAAAATAACAGCCGTTTAAATACAGTCAAAAGCCGCAATCAAATATTTTGTGGCGTTAGTGGACAATTGCCTGGTTTTAGCTTTGTTGATACTAATGGTAAATATAGCGGGCTTGATGTAGATATCTGTCGTGCTGTTGCAGCAGCATTATTTGATAATCCAGATGCAGTTGAATTTCGTAATCTCAACGCCAAGGAAAGATTTACCGCCGTACAAACCGGAGAAGTTGACTTACTCAGCCGCAACACAACTTTCACAATGAGTCGCGATACTTCCGTGGGTATGGACTTTGCACCGGTGGTATTTTACGATGGTCAAGGAATGATGGTACGTCAAAACAGTAATATCAAATCCTTAGAAGACCTCAAAGACAAAGCAATCTGCACCCAAACCGGCACCACCAACGAACAGAATTTAGCAGATCAAATGCGAAAACGGGGTATTAACTACAAACCCGTAGTTTTTGAAGATGTTAACACAACATACGCCACCTATCAACAAGGGCGTTGCGAGGCGATGACAGCTGATAAATCCCAATTAATTTCCCGACGCACCACTTTACCGAAACCACAAGAACACATAATTTTAGAAGAAGCCTTATCACAAGAGCCTTTAGCACCAGCAGTAGCAGACGGAGATGCAAAATGGGGAGATACTGTGAAATGGGTAGTAAATACAATTATTAAAGCCGAAGAATTAGGTATTAATTCCCAGAATGTAGAAGAGTTAAAAACTAGTAGTAAAGATCCAGAAATTCGGCGTTTGTTAGGAGTAGAAGGAGATTTAGGTGAAGCAATGGGTTTACCAAAAGACTTCGGTGCAAGAGTAATTAAACATGTGGGTAACTACGGCGAAATTTACGATCGCAATCTTGGATCGAAAACCAAACTTAATTTACCTCGGGATAAACGCAATCAACCTTGGACAAAAGGTGGCTTGATGTATTCTCCGCCGTTTAGGTAAATCAAATTTATTAGCATTGGGATTATATATAGATTGTAGGGTGTGTTAGATGCACGACAATCAATCTGTAAAACATATAATCTTAATACATCTAACGCACCAATAACGCTTGGTGCGTTACGGCAAATAAGCAGGCTGTTATTTTTCCCATGCAATCCTAAAAAGCCGTAATACCAATTCTGTATGAGGTTGCCCTTAATCGCCCTGACTCTGCAAGAGTGGGGCTATTGAAACAAAGCCCGTCTACACGGGCTGAATTGGGCGCATCTTTATAAAAAAATGGTATAACACACCCTACTTTAGAATTATTTTATAAACATCCTCATAGAAAATACTTTTCAATAAAAATTATATTTTGATTTTTTTAGAGTTTAAAATTCCCATTAGTTATTATAAATAATTAGTATATATACAGGATATATTTTTTGATTTTATATTTGATGTTGAGATGTATTTATAAAAACCGATATATCCCAAGTTTAAATATTATTATAAAAATATAGTTCTAATGGGTATACAAATGCTTTGGGAGTTAACTATAGTTCTTTGTACTATTTTTGTTCCACCTCTAGGAGTATTTTTAGTAGTTGGATTAGGTTTTCACTTTTGGCTTAGTATAGTTTTGACTCTTTGTGGTTATTTTCCAGGACTTGTGCATGGAATTTGGGTTCTGTTTACACATTAAATAATTTGAGAATTAGGTGGGAGCATCCTTTTCAGAAAAAGCCCACAGGCTAGAAGCCTGGGGCTAGTATTACTAAGCCCACCTAATGGTGGGTTTTGTTTGTGTAGCCGCACCCTTAAGCGGGTGTCGGATCAAATATTTATTCAAAATTGGGATGCTCCCAATTAGGTGAATTAATACCTAATTGTCAATTAAACAAAATAATGTAGTTCGATGAGAAAAGATGAGGTTGGTTTATCTTAGGAAACATTGTATGTTAAATATCAAAAAAATCTGTAAACTTGTTTTTATAGCTATTAATTGGCTTAGTATTTTTATTTTTATTTGTCTATTTCCTATTCAAATTGCCTTAGCCGCTCCTCAAGTTAAAGTAGATTCTCCTAAAGTTACAGGAGTAAAAGTAGCACGTTGGGTTTTTGGAAGAAAATTTGATATTGCACCTTCTGTATTTAAGTTTAATCTTGACTTTGGATTCCCCAACCTTTCCTTATTCCGAACTAATTATTATTTAGAATCGGATGAAACTAAAAACAAAACACAAGCGCTGAAGCAACAGTATGAAGAAGAGCCAGTAATAGATTATATAAATGGTATCGATGCATCTCAAGAAGGTGATTTTAAAAAAGCAATTGGTTATTTCAGTGATGCAGTGAGAAAAGATGGTGACTTTGCCGAAGCCTATGTTGCTAGAGGGCGTGTCTACTCGCAATGGGGTGATAATCATCTTGAGGAAGCAATACGAAGCTACACAGATGCTTTAGAAAAACCGCCAAAGTTTGCACCAGATCCAAGTCGATTTGTTGAGCCTTTACTCGGGCGTGCTGCTGTATATAGAAAACTTGGTAAGGATAAAGCAGCACTTGATGATTTAAATCGTGTTATTCAAAAAAATCCCGATTTCTACGATGCATATCTGGCACGAGCTGATATATATACTAAAAATAACGATACTAAAGACGTTTCTAATTTAGGCGAGAAGCCGCACGGCTCGGCCGAACGCCATTTGGCGCTTAAGGATCTCGATACTGCTATATATCTCAAACCTGATTATCCGGCTGCACTCCTTGCACGAGGATTAATTCAAGTCGAATTGGGGAATGATACAAAAGCTCTTTCGGACTTTCTTGATGTTACCAACAGCCAGGAACCAGATGCAGCCGCTTATTATAATGATGCATGGTACAATTTAGGACTAATTTATCTGAGATTGGGGAAAGACAAACAAGCTATTCAAGCTTTTTCTTCAGCAGTTAAACCTAATAAAACCAGATACGACTTTAAGCATTACGCAGATGCTTATTACTATCGAGGCTTGTTGTATAGCAAACAAGAAAGCTATGCAGAAGCGGTTGAAGATTTCGAGCAAACACTCAATTACAATCCTCAGTATCCAGTTGTTTATTATCCTCGTGGTTTAGCTTATTTAAATATCAAGGAGTATCAGAAGTCACTAGAAGATTTGAACAAGGAAATTTCACGCAATCCCAAAAATTTTGATCCTTACTATTACCGTGGATATGTCAATTTAAAGCTTGATAATTGGCAACAGTCAGTAACTGACTATACAAAAGTAATTAGTTCAAAGCCAAACTTTGCCCCAGCCTACAATAAAAGGTGTATCAGCTATTTTGTCCTAAACAACTTTGATCGAGCTATTGAAGATTGCGAAAAAGCTATCTCACTCAATCCTAATTTAGCTGAAGCTTATTTTACTCTTGGGCGAATTTATAACAGTTCAACTGATTACCAAAAAGCTATCCGAAACTTTATCAAAGGTATTGAGAACAAAATTAATTTTACGGAGAGGTTTACTTGGCTGGACAAAAACTACGCTAATCAAAGAAATTCTAACCCTAAAGTTAAAGATTTTTCTTTTGCGTATTCTTTTCATACAAGCAATCATTTTTCCTCGATGGCAATTAGTCCTGATGGAAAAACTTTAGCAAGTACAGGCGGCTACAAAAATAAATTAATTTTTTTACACGATTTAGCAACTGGACGTGAAATCAAGAAACTTTCTCGACATTCACATTGGATTAACACTGTTGCTTTTAGTCCTGATGGAAAAACTATTGCTAGTGGAAGTGATGACAAAACTGTCAAATTGTGGAATGTAAAAACTGGACAAAAAGTTTTTACTCTTAAAGGACACGATAGCGATGTAGAATCGGTTGCTTTTAGCCCTGATGGAAAAACTATTGCTAGTGGCAGCGATCACAATACTGTCAAATTGTGGGATATAAAAACTGGACAATTAGTTTGTACTCTTAGCGGACACGTAGATAATGTGCGATCGCTTGCTTTTAGTCTTGATGGAGATATACTCGCTAGCGGAAGCAATGATTCTACAGTTCGACTCTGGGATATCAAATCTGGAAATTGTCCGCCTTCGAGTAAACTCATTTTAGCAAAACATTCAAATCGGTTTTGGGTTGTACGTTTAAATCGGGTTCGGGCTGTAGCTTTTAGTCCAGATGGAGAAACGCTTATCAGTGCAGGTAATGATAAAACCATTAGGCTCTGGAATTTTAAAACCGGGAAAATTAAGCAAATTTTATCAGGACATACTGACAATGTAACATCCTTAGCTGTTAGCAACGATGGTAAATTGATTGCTAGTGGAAGCGACGACAAAACAGTTAAAATTTGGGATTTGTCAACTGGGAAAGAGTTACAAACACTTACGAGAAATACATCCTATGTTCAGTCCGTTGCTTTTAGTCCCGATGGAAAAACTTTAGTTAGTGGTGGTTACGCTGGAAATGTTTTAGTTTGGCGATCGCACTAGACTTATACTTATACCATTTCTTTATAAAAATGCGCTTAATTCAGCCCACGCAGGTGGGCTTTGTAACTATAGCCCCAGCCTTCTAGGCTGTGGGCTGTTGGCGATTCTGGGATACTGTGGGCGATT
Source organism: Richelia sp. UBA3308 (assembly GCA_002361335.1). Taxonomy (GTDB): domain Bacteria; phylum Cyanobacteriota; class Cyanobacteriia; order Cyanobacteriales; family Nostocaceae; genus Rivularia. The sequence goes on along the minus strand of DESS01000040.1, from coordinate 14,699 downwards.
CAACGTTGCGATACCTCAAGAATGTGAATGCCTTTTTTTTATGGTTTTGATTTAATTGCCAACAATTTAAAATTGGGTGATTTTAACTTTAACAATCAACTAAGTAGGTCAGCACAAATAAACGTAACTATGTAAAGGATTGTAAATTGAGTTGAAAACCTTGTGATTGCTTCGCTTCACTTCGTTCCACTCGCAATGACATAGCTTGATTTTTTAACGCTGACTGACTTAATTACCAAGTAAATAATCTAAAGAGAAAAAATCAACAACATGGGGACATGAATCTTTCTTTATATAGACATAATTTCGCCACATTTTTAATTGTTCATCAGTCAAATAATTAACCCAATCACCTACAACTCCTTGACGTATATGAGCCTTAGAAGGATTATTTTTATCTCCAATTTCCTCAGATACATAATTATTACATAAATTTCCTTCCGCATCGAGATGTCCCTGTGCAATAGATTTTTCCTTCATCTTTGTAAAATCAGTTGCTCTAGATATTTTTTCAGCATCATAGGATTCAACCCCAATAAACTTAGCAAGTTGATGTATAGCAGAAATAGCATGATCTTTTTTCATATCTTCGTATCTTAAAAATAAGACATCAATTTTTCCTTCTCTAGATGCCTTCATAAATTCTTCGTGATAGTCAAACCAATCACCATTTTCAGATTTTCCTGAAAGTACTATTTCTGAAAAGAAATGATCCCAAGAACCGTTATAATAAAAAAGTTGTTTTTTTCCTCTAATATGATGCCATGCAGAAACAAACGTATCGAGAGGATGCCTAATACATTGAATTATTCTTGCAGGATGTTTTATCAAACCTACACTAGCATGGGATTTAAAAAATCTTGTAGATGAAACTTTCTCCAACTCAGAAAATATTAAACGCCAATTTTCTCTACTTGCAGCCCTATCTAACCACAAACAAAGTTCCACTGTACTAGCACCAAATGAAAGTCCTTTTTGAGGAACTTTGTTCATTAAATGTTCAATTATTGATATAGTCCAAGTTGTACCAGACTTTGGATAAGTTGTGACATAAATATCACTATCTCTATTTAAAAAATGATTATATACATTTTCCATACCATTCTTTGTGATAAAACATGGAGTGAAAAAATTTTCTGGCGCATTTAAATCAAACGAACGCCGCATACAGTTCATTTGCGGTACAAGAGATAATTCTTTTGGTTCCATTTTATTTAACTCCTTAAATAAGCAGATGTTCCCCAGAATAATGTCAATCCCCCTAAATCCCCCTTAGAAGTTGTTTGAAAAGTCTAATTTCATACTTTAACTGGCGGTTGAAACCGCAGCGACACAATCAAAACCCGTCTCCACGGGTTTCAAATTTACTAGTCCACGCAGGTGGACTTTGCCTTTGTAGTAGCGCGGAGCCTTCCTACGCTCCGCCTCCGAGTTTTAACCGCCAGAACCTTAACAAAACATCCTCTATTTGTTGTACAACGTGATTCTGTTTCCAGATGTATAGGAATCCGGTTTAATTTTTGAAACAATTAGGTATTCTAGGGAAGTATTGTAGAGTGTATAAAAACTGAGAGTAGGATACCATAAAACTTGCCTTTGGTGCCTTACTCTGGGCATACACACCCTAGAAATCTACAACTTTATGTTATTCTGGCGCGACACCCGTTTTTGGCGGATTGCAACACAAGCGATCGCAGTAATTTTAGCAGTCGCGATCGCAATAGTTTTATGGATTAATGTTAGTCGTAATTTACAGCAGTTAGGTATCCAGTTTGGATTTAATTTTCTCCAACAGGAAGCCTCTTTTGATATCGGAGAAACTGCCATTGCTTATCAACCTACCGACGCTTACAATCGTGCTTTATGGGTGGGTTTACTAAACACCTTGCGAGTCGCCATAACAGGCATTATTCTGACTACTATTGTGGGGATAGGTGCCGGTATAGCACGACTTGCCGATAATTGGTTGGTGCGAAACATTGCTTTAATTTATGTAGAAATATTTCGCAATACGCCGTTACTGCTGCAATTACTATTTTGGTATTTTGCTGTTTTCCTGAGTTTTCCCAAAATAGATAATAGTATATCTTTTGGGGGATTGATTTATCTAAGTCAAGATGGTTTAGAATTTTTGGGATTAAAATTTTCTTCAGAGTTTGCTGCTTTATTAATCGGATTGACTTTTTATACTGGTGCGTTCATTGCTGAAATTGTTCGTGGTGGAATTCAATCAGTATCAAAAGGACAATGGGAAGCAGCGCGATCGCTAGGTTTAAAACCGGGATTGATAATGCGATTGGTTATATTTCCCCAAGCTTTGCGGGTAATTATTCCACCATTGACAAGTCAGTATTTAAACTTGACGAAAAATTCCAGCTTGGCGATCGCTATTGGTTACCCGGATATTTATTTTGTTGCTTCCACTACTTTTAATCAAACTGGAAAAGCAGTAGAAGTAATGTTATTAATCATGCTTACCTATCTTACTTTTAGTTTGACTATTTCCTTAGTGATGAACTTTTTAAATAAAACCGTACAAATTAAAGAAAGATAGGGAATGCCCGAATTTAGAATTTAGAATTTAGAATTTAGAATTTAGAACTAACAACCAACAACTAACAACTAACAAGCAACAACTAATAACTAATGCCTAAAAATTTATTCAACACTTGGTACAACAGCTTATTAACAATTATCTGCTTAGTATTTATATTATTCGTCGGATGGAATTTACTAAATTGGATAATTAATCAAGCACAATGGACGGTAATTGAAGCTAATTTACGTTTGTTTTTTGTTGGTAGATATCCACAATCTTTATATTGGCGAGTTTGGATTGCAGGGGCAATTGTTTCTACACTCACTTGTTTAACTATAGGTATATTTTCAATAACGCAAAAATTATCAAAAATAACAGTACTAATTACAGCTTTTTTATTAAGTATTTTATTGATAGTATTCCCCATAGATTTAAATTCTCGTTTATGGTTACTCCTTATCGGCAGTTTAGGATTTACTAGTTTCTTATTAGGGAAAAAATTCGCCAAAATTATCGTACCTTGGTTAACTTTAAAATGGTTGCTGTCTTTCCCAATAATTTTATGGTTAATTGGTGGTGGATTGGGTTTACCTGGGGTATCTACTTCTAATTGGAATGGTTTGTTGTTGACTTTGTTAACGTCAGCCATCGGCATTGTACTATCATTCCCCATCGGAATTTTACTCGCTTTAGGACGTACCAGCGATTTACCAGTCGTGCGTTGGTTTTCAATCCTTTACATTGAAATTATCCGGGGATTACCATTAATTGGAATTTTGTTTTTAGCCCAAGTCATGCTGCCATTATTTTTACCAATCCGTTTAGATCGAGTATTGCGTGCTGTGGCAGGATTAATATTATTCAGCGCCGCTTATATGGCAGAAAATGTCAGGGGAGGATTGCAATCAATTCCACGGGGGCAAATAGAAGCTGCTAAAGCCATGGGACTCAATCCTGCTTTAGTATTATTGTTAATCGTATTACCGCAAGCCTTACGTGCAGTAATTCCCGCGATTGTAGGTCAATTTATTGGACTTTTCAAAGATACTTCTTTACTATCTTTAGTCGGTTTACTCGAATTTACCGGAATTGCCCGTTCCATTTTAGCGCAACCACAATTCCTAGGTCGTTATGCAGAAGTTTATTTATTTATCGGCTTGATTTATTGGGTATTTTGTTATTCCATGTCTATAGCATCTCGTAAATTAGAAAATAGAATTTAATTGTTAATTGTTAGTTGTTAGTTGTTGGTTGTTATTGATTTCAGTGTAATCAGTGTAATCC
>DESS01000040.1:0-10770 GCA_002361335.1 Richelia sp. UBA3308 | reverse complement strand
TAAATTCTAAATTCTAAATTCCCTTTATTCGGAGTAAATGATGTCAGAAAAAAAACCGATTATCATCGCGAAAAATGTTCACAAATGGTACGATAAATTTCACGTTCTCAAAGGTGTTAATTTAACTGTAAACCGTGGAGAAGTAGTAGTATTAATGGGACCATCTGGTTCTGGTAAATCAACTTTTATTCGCACTTTTAATGCTTTAGAAGAATACCAAAAAGGAGAAATCGAAATTGATGGTATTTCCCTCACTCATGACTTACGAAATATTGAAACAATTCGCCGCGAAGTGGGAATGGTGTTTCAACAATTCAATTTATTTCCTCATCTTAATGTATTAAAAAATATTACTTTAGCGCCAATTTGGGTACGTAGTTTACCTAAAATAAAAGCCGAAGAATTTGCAATGCAACTATTAGACAGAGTCGGCATTCTAGAACAAGCACAGAAATATCCCGGACAATTATCCGGAGGGCAACAACAACGAGTAGCGATCGCTCGTGCTTTAGCAATGCAACCTAAAATAATGTTATTCGATGAACCCACTTCAGCTTTAGATCCGGAAATGGTACGAGAAGTACTCGATGTCATGCGAAATCTTGCCAAAGAAGGTATGACAATGGTAGTTGTAACCCATGAAGTCGGATTCGCTCGCGAAGTTGCCGATCGCGTTGTTTTGATGGATGGCGGTACTCTTGTAGAAGCAGCTACCCCCGATAAGTTTTTTTGTAATCCTAGCGAAGAACGAACTCGTATATTCTTATCTCAAATCCTTTAATATACTACATCAGTTTTCGGTTGACGACCATCAGGCGGTAAATTTATCAAATGTTAAGGTGGGCTGATAATAACACCATAAGCATGTATTTAAATCAAGTCAAAACCGCCAAACTTTCTTTTGTCAACATGTCTCTAATTTCAATTATTCTCAACCGCATTTTAGCTTCCTTATTCATTCCAAGTTTGGATGATTGGTTAATTTTTATTTTGGCAGTATTGACATATGCAGCCATCGCTTTACCATTAGGCTTCTCCACTGGATTTTTACAGTTACAAATATATACAACTAAACCCATTAATTATTTATTCTTGATATTGCGTTGCTTAATAACACCGGCGATTACTGAAGAATTCTTTTTCAGAGTCTTTTTTCTTCCTCATCCTACAGAAGTTATCAACTGGCAAAAATGGAGTTTATGGGCATCATTAAGTCTGCTGATGTTTATTATTTATCATCCATTGAACGCCAAAACCTTTTATCGAGATGGATATCCCACCTTTTTTGACCCTATTTTTCTGATTTTAACAACTCTCCTAGGGCTTACTTGCACTATAACTTATGCTCTCACGGGTTCGGCATGGATAATGATCTTTATCCATTGGCTAGTAGTTGTACTTTGGTTATTAATCTTCGGAGGTATGCATCGATTAGAACACAAGGAAGGGGACAAGGAGACAAGGGGAAATCTAAGAATTAACAATTAACTCCTCACTCCTCACCATTCACTACTCACCACTCACTCTTCACCACTCACTCTTCACCCATTCTCGTAGAAAACTATAATTTTTATTTGTAAACGAATAATAGCGTTCGCTCATTTTTTTATTAATTAATATACATAGTTGTTAAAGAAATATTAATAATATGAATATTTATGAAATGCATGACATTTAACTGAATAGGTAATAGACTAAAATCGTAGGAAAAAAGCAGATTGATTGGAGTGTAATCTAGCTATAGAAAGACCAAAAAACTAATTTTTGTTAGAGGAATTATATCTAAAGGTAGTACTGACTTAGAAAAGAGCAATTTTACATTAAGTTAGTCGTAATTAATTTGTTCTAAAAACACCATTACTTAAAAACCGGGAACTTTATCTAAAGTTTTAATTCTGTAGTAACCAGAATAGTTTCTAAATAGATGGTGAGGTTAAATAATCAATAACATAAGCATTTTTTATCGAATATTATCTCAATGCTTTTGTAGAAATTTTTTGGATTATTCGGAACAATCTGAGGGGAAGCTAGCAATAGTTATGTTACAAATAATCAACAACTTTTTGATTTTTTCTAGTCTTGTTAAATCAAGGAAATTAAACAAGCAACCTAAAAGTCAAAAGCAGTTAATTCAGGCAAAATTTGACTTTTTACAACCTTTACGTAAATGGCTAGATTCTCTAGAAATTCATAATCGTAAATCAGCGCATTTTATTGCCAAACTAATTCCAGCAGACTGTCCTTTTGAACGAGATATCGTCTTACTTGGACGGAAACTAGCTCATATTCCGCCTTTATGCAAAATAAATCCACTTTACGAACAATTCGTTAGCTTGCGTTTTCGGGCTTTATGTTATTTAGTAGACCAATGCGGTGAAGATATTCAATCTTACTGTTAAAGTCTACTTCGAGCAACATCGAATAGCAGCTAAAATATTGGAAATAAAAATTGAGCGTCAAGCTTTTTCAGAACGTCTGAATTAATTGGATGTTTTTCAATGAGGAATTTGGCAAAAACGACTATCCTAATTTCTTTTGGCTTATGACGCTCAAGAAATCATTAAAGGAATTTAGAATTTAGAATTTAGAATTTAGAATTTAGAATTAAAAGTGAAAATATTCGGAATTTAGAATTTAGAATTTAGAATTTAGAATTAAAAGTAAATGCTTAAGATAAATCTAGTCAACCGCTTTGCGGAAGTCAAAAGTCAAAAATCAAATACTCAGAAATATTTAACTTTGACCTTTGACAGTTTGTATATTCTTTATAAAAATAATTTTTAATAGTTAAGAATATAAATGTTTAATTAGTTATAAAATAAGATAAAGAATATGAAAAATAGTTGGGTCTCAAAGTAATAATCTTATTTCAATTGAAATATTCAGATTTCTAAGTGCCGAAGGGCATTGGGCATTGGAATAATTATTTAACAATGAACTGCTAACAAATAACAACTAACAACTAACAACTAACAACTAAATGTTACTGCATCTTAGTACCTGGCAAGAAGTTGAAACTTATCTACAGCAATCTCAAGGTATTATATTTCCTATAGGTTCCACCGAACAACATGGACCTACAGGATTAATCGGTACCGATGCAATATGTGCTGAATCTATAGCCCATGGTGTTGGTGAAGCAACTCAAGCAATAGTAGCACCGACAATCAATGTGGGAATGGCATTACACCATATGGCTTTTCCGGGTAGTATTAGCTTGCGCCCCAGTACGATGATTCAAGTTGTCAAAGAATATATAACTTGTTTGGCAAAAGCTGGTTTCACCAAATTCTTCTTTATCAACGGGCATGGTGGCAATATGGCGACTCTCAAAGCTGCTTTTTCTGAAACATACGCTCATTTAACAGATTTGCATATACCCAACGCTGAAAAAGTAAAATGCAGAATGGGCAACTGGTTTATGTGCAGTTCTGTATACAAATTCGCTAAGGAATTATACGGCGATGAAGAAGGTTCCCATGCCACACCTTCTGAAGTTGCTTTAACGCAATATATTTATCCAGATTCGATCAAACAAGCTTTATTATCATCAGAAGTAGCCAGCGGGCACAAAATTTACGGTGCCGCCGACTTTCGTAAACATTATCCTGATGGCAGAATGGGTTCAAATCCAGCTTTAGCAACACCGGAACATGGTAAACAATTTTATGAGGCAGCAGTTAAAGAATTAAGTAGCGATTATCTGAAGTTTTTGAGTGAGGAGTAAGGAGTAAGGAATTTAGAATTCTCCCCCTGCTCCCCCCGCTCCCCCCTGCTTATCCCCACCCAGCAATTTTGGCTTGTTCGGCTATTAAAAAGCCCTCCCGACGGCACACACCACACGAAAACCAATATTGTTGTTGATGTTGTCGCGCTCCGCCCTATCGTAGCCGACGCGGGACGCAGAGCGGCAGTAGCCTGGAATGTTGTACCAGGAACCGCCCCGCAGTAAAGCTATACCTTGTTTTTGAAAAAGATTATCATTCTCAGTGAGATTAAACCAAGGACTGCCATCTGTTGGCGCACCCTTATAGTTCGAGTGCCAATCATCAAGACACCATTCCCAGACATTCCCGTGCATATCGTACAAGCCGAAGGCGTTGGGTAGGAACTGTCCTACAGGAGTTGTTTGTTGGCGGTATTCTCCTGTGGATTCGTCAGCAAAAGTTTTCTTGGCATTATAATTAGCTAAATCACCGGTAATTGTTTCGCCAAAATGAAACGGTGTAGTTGTACCAGCACGACAAGCATATTCCCATTCTGCTTCGCTTGGTAAACGGTATTCTTTTCCTGTATGCTGTGATAATCTAGCACAAAATTCAACTGCATCGTACCAGGAAACAGTTTCTACTGGTAAGTTATCTTCTTTGAAATAAGATGGTTCTGCTTCTAAATCACGGTTAACTTTAGGTAGAGCAGCTACAGCTTTCCATTGTGACTGAGTAACTTGGTATTTACTCATGAAAAAGGATTGAATGCTAACTTCATGTTGGGGTTTTTCATAATCATATCCTTCCCCTTCTGGCGAACCCATCATAAATGTTCCGTCAGGGATGGCAACCATTTCTAAGGTGGTGTCCTCACTTATGTATTCGATGAAATATTGAGCTTGTTTGGTTTCTCGGTTGATTTCTTCACCGCTAGGCTTAACTGTAACGGTTTCAAACTTAAAGGACTGTAGCTCATCATCTTCTTGTGCCAAAGATTGAATATCTTTAAATTCACCTCTACAAGAAAAATCAGCGATCGCACTTCTAACTAAATCTTCTCCTACTTGATCGTGATTTCTTTGGGTTGCTTTTAAAGCCAAATCTAATCTAATCAAAGGATCTTGGTTCGGTTCAATCCAACGCCAATAAGGACTTAATGAAGCTGTAATCCTAGCGCTACGGCAGATTTTATCCGAATTCGTTTCATTTTCATAACCCCATTTAAGAAACAAGATTAAATTTGAGTTTTCTTGTAAAAGCTGCTGCTGTCCCTTGCGATTATCTCCACTTTCAAAAAGCTTGATAATTTCGTCACAGAAATTACCATAATAGAAATCCAAAACTTTCGGAGCCAGATATTCAATTCTTATTCCCTGCTGTAACTTACTTTCTGCGTAAGTCCGAGCAGGTTCTGGTAAAGTTACTCGATAATCAGAAGCAGTAAGAGATTTTTCTGCCATTGAAAATTTAAGCAATTCATTCAAAGCTTTTTGACCACTTCTACCGTGAATAGCTTTAGCTAAATCGCGACTCAATCCACTGGGAAAGAAAGCAAGCAGAGGAAATATATCTTGAGCTTCTACCGATAATTTTTCAAAAGAAAGCTCTAAAGTTATCCGTAGACTCCTTTCTTTTCTTTCTTGAGGAGAATAAGTATCAAGTACTTCTAGTGGTTCAATTTTCAAGTCTTCACACAACATCTTAAGAGTAGATTGATTTTCTACCATATAAGATGCTGCTAATTTAATCGGTAAGGGATAGCCATCAAGAAATTTGATTAAAAGATTAAAATCCTCTTCTAAATCATCATTATTTCCCCATTCTGCTTCTGGTGGAGCATACTTTTTAAATATCTGTTTCGTTTCTGACGCTCCCATACTGTAAACTTCTTCTTGATGACAATAAAGAATATCCCTTACTAGAGAACCGCGGGAAGTTAATAACAATCTTAAATTAGGACATTGTTCTAAAAGCGAGTTCAAAAGCTCAATTAATTCATCGGATTGTTTCTCAATCAATTTATCCAAATCATCGAGAATCAAAAACACTCGACTATTTCTTAACTCTCTTGCTAAAGCAAAACTACTTAATTCCAGACTTTGTTGAATATTGGTAATTAGCGTTCCCACAGAATCAGTATCGCGCAAATCAATAAACCAAACTCCGTCTTTGTAGCGATCGGATACATCGGAATTATTTCAAAAATTAGCTAAAAAAACTCTGCGTCCCTCTGCGTGCACCTCTGCGCTCCTCTGCGTTTAAAATATATAATCCCGATGCCCAAAGATTTGATATTAGGCATTTTGATGATTTAACAATTATTTTTAAATCACAGTTGAGTATTTATCAATATTTCCGCTGCATTTTTCAAATTACTTTCAAATCCACTCAACCCAAATAATCGCCTTTGGGAAAATGCCCCATCTACCAACAACAATAAATATTTACCCAACTGTTGCGGATTGGAAACACCTGCATTTTTAGCAAGCACAATTAAGCGCCGCAGCATTTCTTTTTTATGAGCAATTGCTAAGACATGCCCGGCATAATCTAGTTGAGGAAATTCGCCGGTAGTTATCAAAAACGGACAGCCATAGCACTCTGGTTTTACTAACAGCTCATCTATCCACTCAAATACTGCTAATAATTGCGCCTTTGCATTATCTGGATACTTATTCACCGCCCCATCGAAATATTCCCAAAAAAGGCGATCGCGCTCTTGTAAAAATGCCACTACTAAATCATCCTTAGACGGAAAATAACGGTAAAATGTCGTCTTCGCAACCCCCGATTCCCCTATTATCCTATCCACCCCCACAGCCCGAATCCCGTACTGGTAAAACAACTCGCTTGCTACTTCTAATATACGTTCTCGCGCTGAACTATTAGCTTTTTTTGTTGCTTTTTTGGGCATTTCCTTAGAACAAATCTACTGTTGACATGATACAGACCTGTCTGTTATTTTTCAAATATATTTAAGCAATACAGACCTGTCTGTATTGTTATTTAATTTAAATAAAAATTGATTTTTGTTAATTTCAGGAATGTAAATTCAGGAGTGTAAAACCATGAAAATAGGCATTATCGGCAGTGGGAATATGGGGCGTTCCCTCGGTATTATTTGGGCTGAACAAGGGCATCAAGTATACTTTGGTGCGAGAACGGCAGAAAAAGGTAAAGCTGTTGCAGAGGTAGCAGGGAAAGAAACTCAAGGCGGTACAAACGATGAAGCAGCAGCCTTTGGAGAGGTACTACTTTACACCATTCGTGGCGTGAATCCGGCGGAAGTTGTTTCCGAGCTAGAAGTGTTTTCAGGGAAGGTTGTGATTGATTGTAATAACTTTGATATTCCCGAAGGTTTTGCTTATCCACCCATTGAAAAATCTTTAGCTGAAAAGTTAGCGTCAGAAGTTCCGAAAGCCCGTGTAGTCAAAGCATTTAATACCATGGCGCAGGAAGTATTTGAACTTGCGCCGACACCGTTGAAAGATTACAACGTTTCTTGTTTTGTGGCAGGGGATGATGAGGAAGCGAGAAACATGGCGTGCGCCCTTGCAGAGGATATTGGATTTAACCCAGTTGATTGTGGTGATTTGCGGAATGCGCGTTTGTTGGAAGGTTTGGCAGATTTTATTAGATTTATGATAATCGGTCAAAAATTGGGTTCCTATGCGACAATTTCCCTAAATGTGCTTCCTGCTGCACTACAGAAGCGTTTGGGGGGAAGACAATAATACTCCCCGCGAGAAGATTACCGGCGTTGAGTGAGGGAGGGAGAGAGGGAGGGAGAAATTTTTAACCGGTAATCATAAAGCCAGGAAGGGAGTAATCGTGTTTGAGCTACTGTGGCGCGAATTGTAACATCTACCCAAATAATTAAATATATATTAATTGTGGTATCTGTTATTGAGGTAGGGATTTTTCACGGAAATATTACGGTTAAACAAGCAAAAGTAAATTTTTTTATCAAAAGATAACGGGGTATTTAATTAAAACTCTAAATATATAATTTTGAAATATCCTATCCCCCCCGATGGGATAATTACCTATACTGGAAAAATAAAACGCTATATCTAGGTTGCATAGAGGAATTAATTGTGGTAGCTACACCAGAAAAAGTTGAATACTCCAACGAGCATCTACCAAGACAAAATCGAGTTGCCGTACTGCTTATGGGTTACGGTGAAGTAGAAAGCTACGAAGATTTTGCCAATTATAACGAGCAAGCTTTGAATCTACTTACAGCAAAGTTCGCACCAGTACCAACCTGGATTTACCCACCTCTAGCAAAGATGCTAGCGTTATTTGACTTACACGAGTGGGGACATACACACGATAATTTTATTTCACCCCACAACGGCATCTTTGAAAAGCAACGTGCCGGAATTGAACAACAATTACAAGAAAAATGGGGAGATAAAGTACAGGTTTTCAAAGCTTTCAACTTCTGCGCTCCCCATCTTCCCCATCAAGTTTTAGCAGAAATTCACAACCAAGGCTTCGATAAACTTCTAATTTACCCCTTATTAGTAGTGGATTCGATATTTACCAGCGGTATTGCCATCGAACAAGTTAACAATGCTTTATCCCAGATGTCTAATGATAAGGAGCATTGGGTAAAAGCACAGCGCTACATTCCTTCTTTCTACAACGAACCCAAATATGTCAAGTTAATGGCGAAACTTGTAGAAGAGAAGATATCGGCCGAATTAGCAAATGCTTATTTACCTTCGGAAATTGGTATCGTATTGATGAACCACGGTTGTCCCCATAAAGCCAAGGGATTTACTTCGGGAATTACGGAATCTCAGATACTTTATGATTTAGTACGCGAAGAATTAATCAACCGTTACCCATTAATTTCGGTAGGTTGGCTTAATCACGATACACCATTAATTGAATGGACTCAACCCAACAGTGAGCAAGCTGCTAAAAACCTAATTCAACTAGGTGCCAAAGCAATAATATTTATGCCCATCGGCTTTGCTACAGAGAATCACGAAACTCTCTTAGACGTACATCACATTATTCACGATCTAGAGAAAAAGCATAAGAATGTAAACTACATTCAAATGGCTTGCGTCAACGAGCATCATGAATTTATGATTATGGCTGCAGAATGGGCAAACTCTCATATTGAAGAGTTATTGTCAGAAGAAGCAACAACAATTAATCCTTCACAAGCTGTTGCTCATCACCATCATCATCATTAATTGGGCATAGGGCATGGGGCATTGGGCATAGGGCATTGATCATCAATTGAAATTAATTACCTTTTATCTTGTTTGTCTTCTGCTTTTTCTCTAACTCACATATCTAAAAATAAGACAACTCTTGTAGGGTGGGCATCTTGCCCGCTCTTATTTTTTTTAATTATTAACTTCCCAATGCCCAATGCCCCATAACTAATTCCCAATTCTTAATTCTTAATTCTTAATTCTTAATTCTTAATTCTTAATTCTTAATTCCCAATGCCCAATCGTCGCCGATGTTTCTCCGATTTTCGCAGCACTCGATCGTGTTTCTTTCGCACATTTAGGCAATAATGTCAAGACTTTATTTGACGATCCTCACATACATAGTGTTGATGAAGCTGAAATCAAGTTTTGGCAAGATAAAGAATGGCTTGAAAAATTAAAGCTGTTAACAGATGGTTGTATTTTAGTTATTGGTTATGCGCCGTCGGTGTTGATGTCGGCTTTAAAACTTGTAGAAAAAGAACTTAATAAAACCATCTTTGATTATAGGAATGCCCATGGTGCGAAACGCCGTTTAATGCATGGAGTGGTGGATTATATTACCACAGTAGGAACTCTTGGTGGTGGATTGTTAGCCGCTGTGGCTTTAAATGCTTTAGTGGGTTCGTTAATTGAAAGGCCAGATTGTCATTGTTATTTAACTCACAAATCATGATATAATATGCGGTTAAACAGTTATCATATCTTATCTGAGTAATGAGTAAGAACTAATAACTAATAACTAATAACTAATAACTAATAACTAATAACTAATAACTAATAATGTTCTTGCTGATAAATTAATTAATATTTAGTGAAATAGCAAGAGCATTTTGACTATTGAAGTCATAGCTAATATCTATCAATTATTTATCAATGGATTTGTCTCAAATTCGGTATTTTCTCGCTATTATTGAAACAAATGGGTTTACCAAGGCAGCAGAAAGTTTGTTTGTCTCACAACCTTCTTTATCAGCAGGTATTAAAAAACTAGAACAGGAATTGGGTGTAGTACTATTTGAACGAGGCGGGAGGCGAGCCGTTTTGACACCAGCAGGCAAGTTATTTTTGGAAAAAGCTCGTAATATTATTAGTGAGTATCAATCTGCACTTTCTACCTTAAAAGATTTTCAACAACATCCAACATTAAGATTGGGAGTTCTTTGTACTTTACGTATTTCAATTATTTCTAGCTTGGTTAGTGCTTTTCGAGTTATACATCCCCATATAACTATTGAACTAAAGGATAGTTATGCAAGCAATCTCAACAATTGGTTGGAGGAAGGAGAAGTTGATTTAATTTTGACAGTATTAGGTAATGAAGAAAATCCAAATACTTCTGTAAAACTATTTCAACAGCATTTGTTACTAGCTGTTCCTTCAATTCATCCCTTTGCAGAAAGAGAAGAAATTACTGCATTGGAATTAGATGGACAGCCATATATAGAACGAGTGAATTGTGAGTTTTGGCGTGAAAATCCATTAATTTATAAGTCTGCTGGAGCAAAACCTCGAATAGTTTATTTAGCGAACCAAGAAGAATGGGTAATTCATTTAATTCAAACAGGTTTAGGAATGAGTTTTATGCCACTATGGAGCAATTTATCTGGAATTAAATATATCAAGATTTCTGAGTTTAATCTCTGTCGTCAAGTTGGTATTAAATGGAAAGCTGAGCTAAATTCTGAGCTTGTAGATTTATTTCGTACTTTTGCTGTCGCTCATGATTATACATTTTAATTGAATAATCAATTACCCTTAAGCTTACCTCAGCCCTTCGGGCAAAAGTCGCGAAGTAAAAAGTAATAAGTAATAAATATTGC
>DESS01000031.1:33165-40711 GCA_002361335.1 Richelia sp. UBA3308 | reverse complement strand
GGCCGAAAGGGCCGAAAGGGCATGGGGAGAAAAAATTTCAAACCTTAAACTCCTCACCACTAACCACTAACCACTAACCACTAACCACTAACTACTAACCACTAACTACTAACCACTAACCACTAACCTTTCACTACGGATTGATGTTTTTAAGTCGTGACAAAATTCAGTGATGGCTCGCAATCCGTTGTATGATGTGGATTCTCCTAGACGTTTGACGAAGGCGCTACCGACAATTACTGCATCTGCACCCCATTCTTTGACTTGACGGGCTTGCTCTGGGGAGGATATACCAAAACCAACGGCGATGGGTTTATCTGTAATGGTACGGATATTTTCCAGTACATCTTTAACTCGTGTCTGCAATTGAGAACGGACTCCTGTTACCCCAGTGACGCTGACTAGATAAATAAATCCACGAGATTTTTCGGCGATCGCTTTGATTCTGTCGTCGGGGGTGTTAGGAGTCACTAATAATATGACTTCGATTCCTTTAGCCTGGGCAGCCTGTATTAAATTGTCTGCTTCTTCTAAGGGTAAATCAGGTACGACTAAACCTTTGATTCCGGCTTCAGCTATTAGTTTGAGAAATTGGTCAATCCCTAAATTTAAAATGGGATTGTAATAAGTAAACAGGATAATCGGCGCTGTGATTTTACGGGTGACTGACTGTGCGATTTGCAAAACGTCATCTAAACGAGTTCCTCTTTCCAGGGCACGAGTAGCTGCCGCTTGAATTACTGGACCATCTGCGAGAGGATCGGAATAAGGAACACCTAACTCTATAAAATCAGCACCATTGGCTTCTAATATTTCTAAAGCTTCAGATGTGGTTTCTAAATCAGGATCGCCAGCGGTAATAAATGGAATTAAAGCACATTGCTTTTCGGCGCGTAAATTTGCGAATTTTTCAGATATGGAAGTCATGATGATTTTGGATTTTCGCTAACAGAATTTTCGCTAACAGAATTTTCGCTAACAGGATTTTGGATTGGCTATGGGATATTGATAATTGCCAATTCTTTTAATCCCTTATTTGATATCAGTTGTAGGGTGTGTGACGCTTTGATGATAAATCTTGTAGGTGTTAATAAAACTTGTACCCTCACCCACCAAAGGTCTAATTCTAATTATTGTAAGTCTTAGATTTATTTAATTAATTCTCCTTAATTCTTTCACCGCTTGTTCAATATTAGCTTGCTTAACTAAAGATTCACCAATTAATACAGCTTCGGCACCGGCTTGTGCAACAAATTTTAAATCATTAGATGTATATAAACCCGATTCACTGACAACTGTAATATCTAAATTTTTCAGTTCTTGCCGATATAGATTTAACAGGCTTTTTGTTGTATTTAAATCAACAGTAAAGTCTTTTAAATTACGGTTGTTAATTCCTACTAATTGTACATTTGATAATGCCAAAACTCGGTGAAGTTGTAAAACAGTATGAACTTCTACCAATGCTGTCATACCTAAGTTTTGTACTATTTGCAGAAAATACTGTAATTTTTCATCAGATAAGATAGCAGCAATAAGTAAAACAGCATCTGCACCATTGACTCTTGCCAAATAAATTTGATAAGGATCAATAATAAATTCTTTACATAGTAGTGGCAAATTTACACTTTTTCTAACTAACCGTAAATTTCCAAAACTTCCTTGAAAAAATTTATTGTCTGTTAATACAGAAATACAACTAGCACCACCTCTTTGATAAGCTTGAGCAATTTCTACTGGGTCAAAGTTAGCACGAATTACGCCTTTACTTGGTGAAGCTTTTTTTACTTCTGCAATAATACTTGGTTTAACATGATTTAGTCGCAGATTATTTAAGAAACCTTTCACGGAAGGAGCAAATTCTACCCTTGTTTTTAAATTTTCTAAAGGTAATTTTGCTTTCATTGCTGCAACTTCTTTTTGTTTCTGAATTACAATTTTATCCAGAATGTTACGTGTTTTGGAAAGTTGATAATTTAACATTTTTGATAATTGGTAAATGAGTATTGGGCATAACCGCTTGCGTTCGTCAAAATTCAAAAGTCAAAAGTCAAAAGTGAGGAGTGAGGAGTAAGAATTTAGAATGCCCGAATTTAGAATGCCCGAATTTAGAATTCAGAATTCAGAAGAAATTATTTATCGTTTATTCTTCTCCCCCTGCTCCCCTTGTCCCCTTCCATGCCCCATGCCCCCTTCCTCGTCTCTCCTAACTCAAGATGTCAAAACCGATTCGTTAACGGAATAGATAAATTCACGTACTACGTTAGTCACAATTTGTAAGCCAACGCCTCCGACTAAAGTCATGATGGATTCAGGATGAAATTGTACGGCGGCTATGGGTAGGGTTTTATGTTCGATACCCATAATTATTCCATCATCGGAAATGGCTGTAATTTTTAATTCTTCTGGTAAACTATCTTGCAGGGCATAAAGAGAATGGTATCTACCAACTTCAAAGCACTGCGGTAAGTCTTTGAAAGCAACAGAACTTTTATCAACCACATTCACTAAAGAAGTCTTACCATGTTGGGGATAATCTAAAATTCCTAACTTTCCACCATGGGCTTCAACTATTCCCTGTAATCCCAAACATACGCCAAATATGGGAATATGACGTTTTTTGCAAGCAGCGATCGCCATTTCTAAGTTGAAGTCGCTGGGTTTTCCTGGCCCGGGTGATAATACTACTAAGTCGGGTTTTTGTTCGTCAAAGACTGATTCGGGAAAACCATGTCTTAATGTTGTCACTGTGGCACCAGTTTGACGAATATAATTAGCAAGGGTATGAACAAAGGAGTCTTCGTAGTCAATTAGTAAAACCTTTTTCCCTGCTGCTGGATTTGCTTCTTGAATATCAAATTGTCCAGATGTTGACAAATTGACTTCTTGGGGGTGATTGCGATTAAGGGCAGCAAATAAAGCGCTTCCTTTAGTAATGGTTTCTTGTGCTTCTGCTTCGGGATCGGAATCATAAAGAACTGTTGCACCGACTCTTACTTCGGCAATTGAATCTTTAAGTCGGATGGTTCGTAAAATTAATCCAGTATTTAAGCCACCCCTAAAGTTAAAAGCTCCTACTGCACCACCATACCAACGTCTAGCACTACGTTCGTTTTGTTCGAGAAACTGCATTGCCGAACGTTTTGGCGCTCCGGTGACGGTTACCGCCCATAAATGGGTAAGAAATGCGTCTAAAGCATCAAATTCTGGTTTGAGAATACCTTCTACATGGTCTACTGTATGAATCAAATGGCTGTATAATTCAATTTGACGACGACCGATAACTCTTACAGAACCAGGTTCGCAAATCCGCGATTTATCATTGCGGTCAACATCGGTACACATTGTCAGTTCCGATTCGTCTTTGCGGGAGTTTAACAGCTTTTGAATTTGTTGTGCATCATCAATTGCGGTTTCTCCCCGACGTATTGTACCGCTAATCGGACAAGTTTCTACACGTCTACCGTCAACGCGAACAAACATTTCTGGAGATGCACCAATTAAGTATTCTCCACCTAAGTTAAAGATAAATCCATAGGGACTAGGATTAATTTTTCTTAAGGCACGGAATAATTCAGTTGGGGATTTTTCACAGGTTTCAGAAAAACATTGAGAAGGAACCACTTCAAATAAATCGCCGCGTCGGAAGTAATCTAGAGCTTTGGTAACTTGTTGCTCGTATTCTCCCGCTGCGTGATCCGAACCTTGAGCAACATTGAGGCGTTTTCCCCGGTAATCTATTGTTTCACTTTTGCGGGGTAAATCTCTAGTGCTACCATTTCTAGTCACAAAATCGTACTGCATCCGAAACGCTTTTTGTAAATGGTAGTCAACAACTAATAACTCGTCAGGTAAATATAATATTAAATCCCTTTGGTCTGATTCCCGTTCCAAAAGTTTGGGCATTTGTTCAAATTGGAAAACCAAGTCATAACCAAGAGCACCGTAAAGCCCTAAATTTTCATCCAAGGGACTGTAAAACGCAGAAATTATCTCCCGGATAACGCTAAATACAGATGGTTGTCTGCTACGCTCTTCCTCTGAAAATAAACGAGTGCTCGGTCTTATCGAACCCCAAATGCAATTCTCTTCTCTATTTATATTTTCAATATATACTTTATCAAATAACAATTCTGCCAGATAATTCAGTAAAACCACACCTCGTTCGTTGTGAGCAGTAATTGTAAAAGTGCGATCGCGAGTAACTATATCTATTGGTGGATTGACAAAACCGATAGCCCATCTTTTGTATCTTCCTGGATATTCATAACTACTAGCGAGTAAACCACCCCGTTGAGAATCCAGACGCATCAACACTTCTTCAATCGCAGAATCAATAGAAGTATTTGTAACCGAACGCGATACAAATATACCGCCGCCAGTTGTGTAAGAATTTGTCTCAAAAAATTGCATAATATTATTCTCGAGCCTTCTTATATTTGTATAGGAGTCAGTGAATTTAATTTATGCAGTTTGGGAAAATAGTTTACATATCTTAATGAAAAACACCACAAATGCATAAAAAAACCGGGTTTATTAACATCACTTATTCCTCCCTGAATATTTTTTCAACATCGGGAAAGGTAAGATGTTGTACCCGGTGCATGCTCTCTCTACAAGCCATGTTTATCAACCATTAATTTTCAATCGATTTTTGGAGATAACACTTGAAGTTGTCAAATCAGAATAATGTCCACGTCCAAAGTATTGTGAAAGAGACTTAACTTCCTCCATCAACTCTATAAAACCATGGGGTGTGAGAGATTGAGGCCCATCAGAAAGAGCTTTTGCAGGATTGGGATGAACTTCAATCATTAACGAATCCGTACCAGCCGCGATCGCAGCTTTAGCCATTGTAGGAACAAATTTAGAGTAACCAGTACCATGACTAGGATCAATCATAATTGGTAAATGAGTCAGATTCCGCAATACCGGTACTACGGATAAATCCAGAATATTTCTAGTATATTTCTTGTCAAAACTGCGAATTCCCCGCTCGCACAAAATCACATTAGGATTGCCAGTAGATAAGATATATTCAGCCGCCATCAACCATTCTTCAATAGTTGCAGACATACCGCGCTTCAGTAAAATAGGTTTACCGATAGCACCAGCTTTCTTTAACAGTGAGAAGTTTTGCATATTGCGTGCGCCAATTTGTAGCACATCTGCAATTGCTGCAACTTTATCTAAATCAGCGGTATCCATTACTTCGGTGATAATTCCTAAACCAGTAACTTCACGAGCTTTAGCTAACAAATGTAAAGCACTTTCACCATGGCCTTGGAAAGAATAAGGCGAACTACGGGGTTTATAAGCACCACCTCTAAGGAACTGTGCCCCAGTAGCTTTAACTACCTTAGCAGTTTCCACAATCATTTCTTCATTTTCTACCGAACAAGGGCCAGCCACAACAACCAAAGGATGATTTTGACCGAAGGTTACCGCACCATTGGGGGTTTGTACAACAACTTGAGAATATTCACCGTAACGATATTCTAAAGAAGCTCGTTTAAAAGGTTGTTCAACTCGGAAAACTTGTTCAATAAAAGGGCTAATTTGTTGAATAGATTGAAGATTAATATCAGAAGTATCGGTTACCAAACCGATTACAACCTTTTCCTTACCTATAATTTTTTCAACAGTTCCGTTATAAACCCTTAATTCTTCAATAATACGCTCAATTTCAACTTCAGGAGTTCCGCATTGGGTAACAATAATCATGTTTTTTACCTCGTGGAATTGTTTTAGCTTCCATTGTTTTTATCTGATACTTATTTATAGGGGTGGGTTTTTGAGGCTTATGCAATTTATCCCTCAACCCCCCTTGCAGCTAAAGCCGCTTTGCTACAGCTACAAAGCCCTTAAAGGACTAAAAAACCCAGCTTTTTCATAGTATTGTAGGGTGTGTGACGGCTAGGATAAATCATCAGATATAACTATAGATATTGCCCTCACGCACCAATGCCTATATTGTAATTTTTCTATATCTTTTGAAAAACAAAAGTATTTAATACTACTCTCTCAGCACAAAAATAGTAATTTTATTGAGAAAAAGCCGGGATTATATAAATTGAGTTTGTAACAATTATGGCGATGAATCATATGATGTACCCAATAGCATTGCGAGTTTCTTGAATTGCTGTATCTACGGGTACCCTAAAACTTCATCTCCTTCCTTATCTTTTGTAATTCTTGATTACCGGGATTATATTCACAAGCAGCTTTCACGAATTGCTCTAACTTACCTTGCGATTCAGCCCATTCAATTAATTCAAAAACAATTTCTTGTATATTGTCTCCCGTAGATATTGAATCGAGATTTTCGTCTAATTTATCACTAAGCATCATCTTTAAATTAATTTTTTTTGGATAAGCACTGATAATAGCATTTCTTAATTCTTTTAGTATTTGGCCACGATTTAAATTTGAATTTCTCTCGCTTTCTAATTGCCGTTGTAATGGTGTATCTTGGATTTGCGACAAATTCACATCGTCAATCAATTTCCGAACATCAACCATTTCAAAACTGCGATCGCACTCAATCTCAAATTTACCCTTTTCTAAACGTCTACGTAAATTTTCTAGCTTATAAGCATAAGGATTCTCACTTCCGGCACATTCACTACAATTACAGGGAACCAAAGTTTGATATTGTAATCGCTCAAAAGAACGATGAATTTTTTCCATTTCATGGTTAACGACTGTGAGTAATTCTTTTTTATGGTTTCCCGATACCAGAACTTTAATTTCCCGTTGATTGTAATTTTCAATTACTTCAGCACGAGTTTGATCTTTATTAAGAACAACACCGCTTCTCCAAACAAGTTTTCGTTGTTCAATCCAAGGGTGTGTTTCTACAATGAAGCGGGTAATAATACCTTTGGGCATGAATTCATATTTGTAGCGCAAGATGAGATTATTGGATTTATCCCAGGTATATGATGGTGGTTCAAAATCAAGTAGTTGTGGTGCGATATAAAGTTAGTATCTTCTCTCCGAGAATCGGCAACTAAAGCATAAAGAGAACGTTCGGTAAGGAAAAACTGGTGGGTTTGATGGTAGATTTCTTGTCCGCCAAAATCCCAAATATTAACCCGAAATTCTTTACCATTATCAAGTGTAAATTTCCACTGGATTACATCAATACCTTGAGTTGATTGCTCATCAGATTTGAGTTTGTAGTTTTGATTTTCAATTTTCTTTGCTAAAGAAGTTTTACCTGCTCCCCCTTCCCCAATAATTAAGAATTTTGCTTCGTAGAGACTGTCAGTTGCTTGTTCTAACTGTTGCTTGTAAAAGTTTAAAATTGCTTGAGAGTCTTTACTTCGGATTTCTGGTGGAAGGGATTTTAGGGGATTACTATTAAGCGTCAATTCTTTTAGGGATGAATGTAAACGTCCAATTTCTAAAGGTAAACTATTTAGTTGATTACCTTGGAGGTCAAGGGATCGCAAATTACTCAGTTGTCCAATTTCTACTGGTAAACTACTCAGTTGATTGTAGGAGAGGTAGAGGGATTTCAAATTACTCAGTTGTCCAATTT
>DESS01000031.1:27966-33056 GCA_002361335.1 Richelia sp. UBA3308 | reverse complement strand
CTGGTAAACTACTCAGTTCATTGCTTATGATATCGAGAGATTGCAAATTGCTCAGTTGTCCAATTTCTTCTGGTAAACTACTCAGTTCATTGTAGGAGAGATAGAGAAATGTCAAATTGCTTAGTTGTCCAATTTCTGCTGGTAAACTACTCAGTTCATTGCTTATGAGGTCGAGGGATTTCAAATTGCTCAGTTGTCCGATTTCTGCTGGTAAACTACTCAGTTCATTGTAGGAGAGGAAGAGGGATTGCAAATTACTCAGTTGTCCAATTTTTGCTGGTAAACTACTCAGTTCATTGTCTTCGAGGTAGAGGATTTTCAAATTGCTTAGTTGTCCAATTTCTGCTGGTAAACTACTAAGTTCATTGTTGTAGAGGTCGAGAGATTGCAAATTGGTAAGTTGTCCAATTTCTGCTGGTAAAGCTATCAATTCTTGACCAGAAAGGTCTAATTCTTCCCACCCTTCTGCCGCTGCTCGTTCGATTACCTGTAGCAGTTCTTCATCGGTCATCAGCTAGAACTCTGTTCACAATATAATATATATTAGATTGATTTTAATAGAACTTATGCACTCCCAGGTATTTGTAACATTTGAACTCGTGAAAAAAGTTTGGCTCATTCAGGTTTTATGAACCAAACTTTTTCATCATAAATTTAAATTTAGTACTTGAAAGAAAATCCGTTTTAACTAGAGGTAGATACAACATTCATTGGAGGATGTTTGTAAAATATAATTATATACATCAAAATGCGTTCAATAGGTGCGGCTACACAATCAAAACCCGTCTCCAAGGGTTTAAAATTTACTAGTCCACCATTAGGTGGACTTTGCTTGTGTAGTAGCGCAGAGCCTTCCTACGCTCCGCCTCCGGGTTTTAACCGCCAGAACCGCTACTACATCCTTTTATAATGATTTTAAACTGCTCGCACAGTCAAAGCATCTTTTCTTTGACTAACAGAAGTTCTAGCAACGTAATTCCTTCTCTTATCAGAAAGAATATCGTAAACAGCTTCCAAAGCAGACTCAATAGAACCTTGTAACCAAGCAGGATATCTAGAACAATGTTCCCCAGCAAAGAATAATTTATGTTGTCTTCTACCAGCTTCTAAATAATTAGAAGTGTTTACAGCCTCATCTTGCCAATGTACCGCACAACCACCAGCGCTCCATTCATAATTACCCCAAGCAATAGATGCTGCTTCCACAACCATCGAGTGCGATCGCAATTCTGGATGAACTTTGCCCACAACATCTCTAACATAGTTATGACGTTGTGATTCGGACATCATTCCCATCCTGTCGGCATCATCACCAATAGTGTAACTAGCTAACATGACGCTACCGCTTTCGGGATTGAATTTAACAGAAGGATAGTAAGTTTGACGAACACCTTCACCGCTAAAGGAAGCACCACCACGAATACCTTGTTTTTGCCAAAATGCTTCTTTGGTGTGGAAAGCAACTTTTGTCGCCGGACAATAATAAGTATTATGAATAGAATTCAATTTTCTTTGATCAAATCCTTCCAATTCCATTTTTCGCATTACTGAGAAAGGAATTGTACACAATACATAATCGCAACGACGGGTATATCTTTCGCCATTTTCAATATAATCAACTTCTGTAAATTCGGGTTTAACTCTAATCGCTACTACCTTTTGATTGCACTTAATAGGAGATTTAATAGATTCAACTAAACGGTCGATAATTTGCTCCATTCCACCTTGAAGCTGTAATAAATCCTTTCCAGTTTCAACAACAATGTCCTCAAAAAACATATCTAATGCTTTGCAACAACGAGCGCGGAAACCGGGATTTTCTTGAATAAAAGCTTGTAAATCAATAGATTCATTATCTTCGCGAAAATAACGAGATAAATCCAATCTTTCCAACTCATCCATCAAGTGAGATTTAAGATCGTTATCCAAACTTTCTCTTAAATCTCCCGGTGAAATAGTATCAACAATAGTTTTCAACCAAGCAGCAAACAAACGAGTTTCTTCACTGTAACGAGTATCAGTAAAAATTCCTTGATAGCGTTGTTGAAAAATCCGAGGAGCATCCTTCATCTTGAAGATTTTACCTTCTAGATTAATAAAGGCATTTTGTTCTTCAAATACAGTCATAAACTTACAGAGTTTATCGCTCAATCCCAACTCATTCACATAATGTAAAGTGTGATGATGGCTACTAGGAATTCTCATCGCTCCTAACTCAGCATAAGGTGCATTTTGTTCCCTACCAAAGCGATGAGTCCAAATTCTTCCACCTATACGAGAACTACCTTCAATAATATCAACTTCATGGCCCAAACGTTCCAATTCATAAGCTGCAACTAATCCTGCAATTCCTGCACCCAAAATGGTAATTTTCTTTCCAGGATGCAAGTTGGTTATTTCACATAAATCTATTAAAGTTGAAGTAAGCATTTTTTTATCCTTGTTCGGGATGAATTTCCTTAGCGGTGTTTTAACCGCTTCCAATATTTCATACCGGACAGGTTTTTTATCTTATGCAGTTATAACAACTTTTGCTCGGGGAATCCCTAAACCCAACGAAACTGCTAAGATATTTGGTCGTTAGGCTAAAACCCAAGCGCACCAAAGGTTTTGAAGTTTTATTTTCCACATTTGTGCTCTGAATTTTAGTTGATGTGAGAAAATATTGCTTCATATGATGTCCGGTTAAACAACCGTCATTACGTTGACGTTAGTCTTCCCGAAGGGTACGCAGCCAACTTCTGCGTCAAGTAATCGCCTTCGTGTTGCGATGAGCGGCAGTTTCGCGCTCATGCGTCGTTCCACCTAGCGATCCTCCCTTCGGACATATTATGGGTAATTTGGCGAACATCATATCAAACCTTGGTGCAATCAAAAATCATAAACCGGTGTAGTTCACTCTTGTGAAACATTATTTGAAGTAATTCTTGCTTCTTCAATCCAGCCGTCAAACTTTTCTTGATGATTTTGAATCCACTCTTCGGCATGGCGACGGATATCTGCTAGGCTATTTTCACCTTCTTTAAGTAGTTCGTTTTGAGTATTGATATCATCAACGGGAATTTGAACCAGTTGAAACAAACGTTTAGCAGCGGGATTATCAGCCAAAAATTCCTTATTCGCTACAATTCGGATATTATCAATAGCAAATCCGAGATTTATCCCAAGGGCTGAAGTATCTTTTTCTGTAAATTCTCCCAGTTGTTTTGGTAGAGAAGTAAAAGGAACGGAAAGCCAAGTAACATCTTTACCGGGTTTTAATACTGCACTCATCCAGTAAGGAGTCCAAGTATAATAAAAAACTGGTTTTCCTTGCTTGTAGCGAGCAATAGTGTCTACAATCAGCGCTGAGTAACTTCCTTGATCGTGCTCAACTGTATCTTCTAATCCGTAAACCTTAAGGTGATGATCGATCGCTAATTGACAACCCCAACCTGAATTACACCCGGTTAAATTCGCTTTACCATCCCCATCTGAGTCAAAAAGTTTGGCTATTTTTGGATCTTTTAATTGGGCAATACTAGTAATATTGTACTGATTTGCGGTTTTTTTATCAATCTGATAACCTTGCAACAAGTTGGGAGTGATAACCCCGACTTTTTGTAATTTCTCTTCACCACCACCTTTTTCAAAGAAAGATGTATGACCTTTTTCCCAATGGACACCCGTGTAATCTAAGTCGCCTTGTCCTATAGCTAGGTGCATGGTAGTATATTCAATTTGTTTGGGTTCTGGAGTTTTGTAACCAAGTTTTCTCAAACCGATATTAATCACTTCGGTTTGAAATCGTTCTTCCAGTAAGCTACTATGGGCAGATTTTACCACCAAACCCTTACCTGGCAAAGATTCTCCTGTGGATGTTGTGGAAACAATGGGGACTTGTTGTCCCAAAATAGAACCAACCAACAAAATCAATATAATACTTACCCCAAAGACACCAATAATTTTTTTGACATTGGAGCCGAAAACAAAAAAGCCTATGGGACCTTGTTCTTTCCAGGATACTTGATTGCTGCTACCAACAACATTAGTCATGCGATCGAGCATAACCGCAATTAGGACAATGCTCAATCCCCCCACAGATGCGAGTCCGACATTGACTTGTCCCAAACCCTGCAATACCATACCTCCCAATCCCTTCACACCAATCATGGAGGTTACCACTGACATGGATAAAGCTAACAGAATCGCCTGGTTCACCCCTGCTAATATGGTGGGCATAGCCAAAGGAATTTGTACTTCCCACAGCACTTGTCTGGGGGTGGAACCAAAAGCTGTGGCTGCTTCCACTACCTCTTCCGATACTTGACGAATTCCCAAGTTGGTGAGGCGAATTAACGGCGGTACGGCGAAAATAAAGGTGGCAATTACTCCGGAAACTTCCCCAATACCAAACAACATCACCACCGGTACTAGATAAACAAATGAAGGTAAGGTTTGCATGGCATCCAGCAAAGGCCGCAGCCATTTCTCCACTCGCTCATTACTCGCGCTGAGAATACCAATTGTAATACCAACTACCATGCAAAAAACCACAGCAGTTATCACCAAAGATAGGGATACCATTGCTTGTTCCCAAGCTCCAAAAAAGCCAATCAAACTTAGGGCAATAAGGCTATAAATGGCAATTTTACCGGACGCTATTTGCCAAGCCACTAAACCAAGTAAAATTAAGAAAATTAACGGCGGAATAGCCAGGAATAACGATTGTATACTTTCTAGAGTGAAGCTGATGGGAAGGCGAATGGCTTGGAAAAAAGGGCGATAGTTATCAACAATGAAGTTAACTCCCGAAGTAATCCAATCTTCAAGGGGTAAAGTATACAGTTCAAAAGGATTGAGAATTGTCTCTAAGCCTCCTTGATTAGTAGCTATGAATTGAAATGATATATTTGGCAAAATGAACACTGGATGTGTGTCTCCTGTTTTGAGTTGACGTTGTTGATTGAAGCAGAAAATGTTAATTTATCTTATCTTTTAATGGTTGCTATCGAGGTTTGTATTTAACTTAAACATATGGGTTTAATTCCTCGGCAACAAAGGATGGAAGATAGGCCCCACGCTGCCCGTGAATGGGTTGGGCATTATAC
>DESS01000031.1:23054-27917 GCA_002361335.1 Richelia sp. UBA3308 | reverse complement strand
CTCCGCTCTTCCTTCGTTTAAAAGACAAGCAATTACCGCTCAATCATGGCGTAAGAATTTATTAGGATTTTGAAACCGAATGATTTAATAATCTTTGCTTTCCGAGTAGAAAACAATTTTTATTACAATAAAATCAAAGAATACTGTGCCCAAAACATTTTCTAGGAAGTCTAGAAAACTAGACTTACTGTTTTAAAAAGCTACAATAAGCCTCCGGCATGGCTTCCCTAACACGATTTAGTGATTCGGCAGAACAACGGGAACTCTCTAATTTTGTGAGTTGCTGATACTAGCAAGAATATTCCCCATTTCTATTAACCCTTGGAATTTGCCCTCCCCATCAACTACAGCCATAGGTATTCCTTGCTGGTAAAGAGGAAAAGTATCTTCTAAGTTAGTGTCAGATCTTACTATGGGAAAGTCAGTTTGCATAACTTGGGAGATATTTTCCTTTTCTTGTTCGATCGCTGATTCCAGACTTTGTTTATTTACCATACCCACAGGTTTACCGTCAGTATCAACAACGCACATATATTCGAGAACTTGCTCTGACATTTTTTCTAGTGCTAAGCTTGGTGAATATTCACCTAAAATCACATGTTTCGTTTGACGAACAATCGATCCGATTGTCAGTACTTGAGCGCGGTTAACATCTTTGGTAAAGCCGCGTATATAGTCATCAGCAGGTTGGGTGATAATTTCTTCTGGAGTACCAATTTGTACTATTGCACCATCTTTCATGATCGCAATGCGATCGCCAATTTTTAATGCTTCTTGAATATCATGACTAATAAATACAATTGTTTTGTGTAGTTCTTTTTGTAATCGTAGCAATTCATCTTGCATTTCCCCGCGAATCAAGGGATCGAGAGCACTGAATGCTTCATCCATAAGTAAAATATCCGCATCTGTAGCTAAAGCCCTGGCTAAACCGACTCTTTGCTGCATTCCACCACTCAGAGAGGACGGTAAATAATCTACCCATTGTGCTAAACCAACTCCTTTTAAAGCTTCCAGGGCTTTTTGACGGCGTTTCCCTTTGTCTATCCCTTTCACCTTCAAACCATATTCCACATTTTCACCCACTGTTTTGTGGGGAAGCAAACCAAATTTCTGAAACACCATGGACACTTTCGTCAAGCGAATTTCTCGCATCCGTTTCTCATCAACATGAGCAACATCTTCGCCATCTATAAAAATATGACCGCTAGTAGGATTAATTAGACGATTTAAACAGCGAACTAAAGTAGATTTACCTGAGCCAGATAATCCCATGACGACAAATAATTCACCTTGATTAATGGTAAAAGATACATCGGCAATCCCTAAAACATTACCTGTTTCTTTTAAAATTGAATCCCTAGTTCCACCTTCTCGAAACAATTTTAGAGCAACCTGGGGTTTCTCTCCATAAATTTTAATTAGATGCTCAATGACAATTTTAGACTCTTGATTTTTCATTGCGGTAAGTTGTATACCAATATATCCCATGAATACAAATTTATGTTAATTTAATCATGGAATTTAGCCTATATTATTTGTGAGATAAATTACCTTTTTTTGAAAAACTCTATTTTTTTTGCACTACAACCTATCACATTTTATACAAAATGACAATAATAGATTAATATAAATAAATAATAGTCAACTATTCTCGCCTCTTTAAAATACGTTTTTCAAATTCTTTAGCTCTTTTTTCATTAGGAATTCCTTCCACTAAAGTTTTGATAAGTTCCTTGGGAGTCAAATGTGGATTTTGATCCAAAGTATCTCTAATAACTACACTAGCAAAAGGTCCAACAAAACTAGTTAATTCTCGCCGACAATAGTCTAAAAAATCGGGATTACTAATTGCAGGAGAGTTTGTAAAACTGTCATCTATTTTATGAAATTTAGGAGTTTCATTTAATGTCGGAGTTGTTTCTGATTTAAATTCCTTCAAAAGTTGGATGTGATTTCTAAAATCTTCTGCTCGTTGTGCGTCAGGAATTCTTTGAGCTAAAACATCTACAAAATCTTTTGATACTATATCCGGATTTTCTGATAAAGTTTGTTCCATGACAATACTGGCTAAAGGTCCAACAAAAGTAGTCAGTTGTTGCTGACAATAGTTTAGAAATTCCGGATTTTGAGAAACTGGTTTTTGTCCAAGTTTTTGAAAAGTAAGCTGATTCTCCAAACTTTTATTTTGATTATTTTGCGTTCTTTTTGGCAATAAACTTGAAATAATACCAGCTAATGATGTTCTAGACTTAAAATCATTATTATTAACACTACTACTATCATTTTGATTTTGATTTTGATTTTGATTTCGGTTCTGATTATCCCCAAGTTTTATGAGTACTTCTTTCGCTGACTGATAACGCTCTGTCGGCACTTGTGCCAACATTTTTTCCAGAATCGCAGTTAATGAATCGCTAACCTTAACATAAGATTGCCATTGCCAATTTAAATATTCATCTATTAACTTAGATGGCATTTTCCCAGTTAAAAGAATCACCGCACTCACAGCAAGTGCGTAAAGATCGCTTGAGGCATAACATTGTCCCAAACGCAATTGTTCTGGTGGTGAATAACCCATTTTCCCCACAACCGAAGCTTGATGAAAGGATTGCTCCGCATAAGAACTAGTTAAGAATATTTTGGTAAATTTCTCTTTTACTACTCCAAAATCAATCAATACCGGTTTGCTTTGATTGCGAGGCAGCATGACATTTTCTAAGGAAATATCCCGATGAATTATATTACAACCGTGAATATATTCTAAAACTGGCAGCATATCTAAAAGCCATTGTCTTACTTCCATTTCCGAAAATGGCTTACCTGTTTTAGAAAGGCGATCGTCTAAAATTTGTAAATAAGTTTTACCATCAATATACTCTTGAACAATAAAAAGTTTTTGTTCGTGAGTCAATAAAGCCAAAAATTCAGGAATCTGATGATGTTTAATTTGATATAGAACTTTGGCTTCCCGTTCAAATAATTCTTTTGATTTGCTAATAACACTCGCATTATTCGTATCTGGTAAAAATTCTTTGAGAACGCATGGTTCGTTAAAACGTTGAATATCTAAAGCTAAGTAAGTTCTTCCAAATCCACCTCTTCCCAAAGTTTTCTGAATTAAATAACGATTATTTATTAAAGTCCCTAGATTAATTTCTGTATTCATTTTTCAGTTATATGTATATTGATGATACCATTTCTAGTTTAATAGAATAGGGTTAGAAGATTCTCAATTATGCATCAGGCTTGACTACAAATCCGATAAATCGAGCAAAAATTAGGTGAATATTACCTAAAATTAGATGTTTAATCTCAAAGAAAATCGGATTTATTCCTTTGGAATAAACTTATTTCAGCATAGTTTTTCTATAGAAACACACTTAAATAATTGTAGCAGAAAAAAATATTTTTTTTTATCAATAGGACTTACGCATATGGAAGATAAATTAAATTTGATTGGCGTTTTCACTCTCATTGCCTTAATCCTGATTCAAAAAAATTTATACCACAATCCTAAAAATTCGGAGGAGAATAAATTATAAATAAGTATTGAATAGATACATTTAGATTTTTATATTTTTCGCAAACAAGGAATAATTGAGATTCTTAAATGGCAATAATAAATTTATACAGACAAATGATTATTCTCGTAATGGCGTATCGGGTTCGGGTAAAACTACCATCGGCAAGAAATTAGCAGAATCTTTAGAAAAATATATTCTGCTAGACTTTATTGACTTTTTAAACGCTTTTGGTCAAATTCAGATCACATTATCAATTGGTAGGTATTGTTGCAAATAAGAATCCTACCTTTTTTTATCAAGTGCTTCTCAGAAAATAGATATTTAGTTCTAACTTGTTCAGCTTTGAAGGAAAGTTACCGTCAGATACTTGTAATAAATAAGGCGGTAAACTCGGTTTATCTCAAAGGTGATTTTGAAATCATTAATCAACGTCTAAAACAGCGGCATAATCACTTTATGAGCGAGAAACTTCTCTAAAGTCAATTTGATACCCTTGAAAAACCAGCCGATGCTATTACAGTAGATATTTCCTAGTCTATAGAAACTATTCTTCAAGAAATACAAGAAAATTTGCCATGAAAAGCCTTGGTAAATGCACTGTTAAGCTGCTACGCATTTAAGTTGTATATTTAGAAATATTATGTAAAAGTTAAAGCTCTTATCCCTTTTGCATGACAGCAAGACAGCCTTGCTGTTGTGCATTTTTAATGCACGACAGCTTATCATTCCTTGCCGCTCACGAATTCTTCTATCTCTTTAGCTCTTTGTTCATCTCGTTTCTGTGTTTAGGGCGTGTTTTGTTAATAGTTAATCCTAAAAACAGTTGGGGAGTAGCTTTGTTCCGATTTGTAAACTAATTCTTGAGATGCAAGGGATTGTGGGTTTAATTAAATTATTTACCATTAATTTAAATAACTATATATTGATATTTGTAAAAATGTGTATCTTTATACGACTTTAACATTTACATCTATATTAGAATAGCGAATACAAGAAAAAAAGGCTCGGTGGGTCTATCGAGCCCTAGTAAGTGTATTAGTGGGATATTTAGTGTTAGGTGTCAAGTGATACCGTTGTTCATGTTTCCATAAACAATAAGAATATTCAAGTAAAATGAGCTACATTTTGCCATTGGCAGACAATTATCAATGATAAATTCGTCGTAGCTTAAATTCTAGGATAGTAAATAAATTTGTAAGAGACATTATTGGGCATAATGTCTCTATCTTTTTGTGGTTGTTAGTTATTAGTTATTATTTGTTAGTTATTAGTTATTAGTTGTTAGTTGTTACTTTTTAGTTGTTACTTTTTAGTTATTACTCGTTACTCATTACTC
>DESS01000031.1:11933-22998 GCA_002361335.1 Richelia sp. UBA3308 | reverse complement strand
CTCCTTACTCCTTACTCCTTACTGATTGACCTCCACAAATATGGTAACTTTTTAACCTAAGATCATATCACCTCTTATATCTTGTAAGATGGAGAGCTGCCGGTTGCGGGGGTTTTCCCTTTGTATCGACTGCTTCCCCATCCTTGCCCTGGCCTAAATATGAAATCTACTTTAAATTTGATGCTCCTGAAGAAAATTTTCTACTTCCAAAGCAGTAGGTTGAGAAGCTATCGCGCCGGGTTTGAGTGTAGTTAAAGCCCCTGCAGCACTAGCATAAGTGAGAATTTTTTTCACAACTTCTGGGTTACTTAAATTTTGTAAGCCATTGTGTAACAATTGGTGAACAAAGCCAGCAACAAAACTATCTCCTGCACCAGTTGTGTCAACTACAGCTACGGAAAAAGCAGGCAATTTACCTTCATTTTCACCGAGACAATAAGCACAACCTTTATCTCCATCAGTGACTAATACTCCTTCCACAGAATTAAGACGATAAGTAATTGCTCCAGCATCGTCAGTATCAAATAATAATTCTGCCTCTTCTTTAGTAAATTTGACAAAATCTACTTTTGGAATTATTTCGCGAATTTTATCGGGAGCAGTATCAAGATTAGTCCAGAATACTTCGCGCCAGTTGACATCAAGCAAAATCTTTACATCATATTGGGAAGCTAATTCCAAAGCGCGATAAACTGCTGCACCACTTTCGGGATAAGCTAATTCTAAACTTCCCAACACCAAAAAATCAGCGCCTTCAAATAACTGTTCTGGTAATTCCCCAGCATTAAGACGAGTATCGGCAAATTCAGTGGTGTTGTAATCCTTGAATCCGGCAAAAACGCGATCGCCATTAAGTTTGCGGGTTACTAAAACTTGGCGAGTAGGGGCTTGGGGATGACGTTGCACTCCGGTTGTATCTACTCCAATTTCTTGTAAAAGCTTTGTGAGATTATTTCCGGCTTCGTCTTCACCCACCGCGCCGATAAAAGCTGATGGAGTTCCCAGTTTCACTAAAGAGGTGGCAACATTGGCTGGTGCCCCACCGGGATATTTGCTCCACGACTCAACTTCAGAAACAGAACGCCCTAGTTGGTCAGCAAGCACATCATATAATATTTCACCCAAACATAAAACACGGGGATTGCTCATTTAATTTGACTTTTTTGAATTTTTAAAGAGAAATTCTCCATAAAATCTACATTAATATTTACCACTCCAAAAGCAATCGTTCATACAATTAAACAGCAATATTGACTTATAATTGTTTTTTGTTACTCTTGCAAGCTAGATTTTTCAACAGTAATAACTCTAATTTTATTTTTTACATAAAGTTTAAATAAATACTAATTAAAAATACTGTATAGCTGTCTACCTGAATAATAAAAAAAATATGGACAATCGTATTGCACTAAACAGTTGAAACGCCTACCAGCAAAAGAATCCTCTACAATGGGAAAGAGCAATTGAGTACATTTACCACAAGTAAGGAGGATGAAATTTAAAATGGCTGGTGGCGAGTCTCAGACCCCTGTTAGTCTGTCAGACCGAGAACTGCAAATTATCGAATTAGTGGCCACTGGCTTAACTAACCAACAAATTGCAGTAAGACTGGAAATAAGTAAGCGTACTGTTGATAACCATATCAGCAATATTCTTACTAAGACAGCAACTGAAAATCGAGTTGCTCTCGTCCGTTGGGCTTTACATTGGGGTAAGGTGTGTTTAAATGATGTTAATTGCTGTCCTATTCCTAACCAGAAGGATTAAGCAGCATTGCAATGGTTATTTTCTGCAGTCTTGATTCATTGCAGCTAGGCAAGTCTCCTCACGCTTCACATTTTGGTGCTTAACTTATCTATTTACGCGCAATTGCAGGGTATTGGTCTACGCGCATTATTTCTAGCAGCAATGAATCCCCGTCCGACTAGCAACGGACGGGTCAACTTTTATTTAAGAGATATATTTTATGTAAATGCTTTTGGCTAATTAGATAGCTATGAATGTTTCTGACTTCAATCAAATATTAAAATATCCTAATATTATTCATAGCAGCAGTTTAGAATAGGACTTAAAAAAGTGGCAGAATACGCCGTGCCTTACCCGGTGTTGCCTGATTATTGCCTTGAAAATCTCACCATTGTGTCACGCAACGGCAATAAAGCCCGAAGTAAATCTACGCCCGGACACTTGCTCGTACTGCGGCAACCCTGCCGGAGCAATGTCCTCGCTTTTTGCCTCCCCTACAAATAAATGTGCCTTTTTGCTAAGTCCTATAGAAAAATATACTTATTACTTAATATAGATTTAATAATCAACAAAAATTAGCAATAATTCCTTTGGTAAAAGGTTACATTGAGTATGGAATATTTTTTCCATACTCAGGTGGGGGTTTGATAAAAATTACTCAAAGTTGGTCAAACTTGGCAAAAAGCCCAATTTCATCAAAACGCTTAACAAGATTTTTCACATGAATGGTGCGTGTTAAGTTGGACGATTTCAGGTTATAACCTTCATCTAGTACATCGGGTTGACCAACTTTTAGCAAGATTATCCCAAAGGAGCCATGTTGCAATGAATACCTCAACAGTACCCAAAGGTAGTGAGCTATCCTTTGATTTTTTTAATTTAGATTTTATCTCGCCCTCTCCTAAGCAAGATACCGATTTACTTGATCGGCTATCTTTTATTTCTGGGTTGAAAGAAATTTTGATGCTGCGTCAGGTTCACGCTTTAGAACACGCTACAGTATGGATTTTAAGCGAATCCAACGACTCTGCGGCTGGAAAATTTGGCTCTAATAATAATGTTGGCATTGATAATCAACTTTACAGCGGATTATCTACAGAAGAAGGATTTTATCTTTATGGAGAAGTAAACATCAGCGATTTACGACGATCTGTGAACCTTGCTCTGCAACGCCTCACCAATGGAGAATGGAATTTAGCAGTACATCCTCGCTGTGGTACAAATGCATCAGTAGCGATGTTATTAACAGCGGGATTGGCTATGGGAATGCATTTATTGTTACCCCGAGGGCCAATTGAACAATTAATCGGTTTAAGTTTGGCGACAACAACAGCAACCGAACTTGCTCCGGATGTAGGTGCTTTTTTTCAACGTTATATTACCACTGCAATTCCTTTTAACCTCCGAATTGAAAATATTACCTACAAATATGATGCCATGGGGCGAAAAGCTTATTTTATAAAAGTAAAATGGCAGGATTGACTTGAGTGTAATTTTTTTTGAGTTTGATGAATCCGTATTGTTTAATATTTGAATATTACTCAGCAAATACGAAAAAACGGGACTTAACTAACTCTAAGTCCCGTTTATTAGATAATTTTATGTCAAGTTCGGAAAAACAATTGTCATAAAAGTTGTTGACTCGCACTAAAGCCCTTCGCGAAGCTTCTCCCTTAGGAAGGTAACAATCCCAACTCCTGGGATTGATACCCTAGGGTAACATCTTCATTCGCGGAGGGTGTCCCACAGGACAATAAGTTATTAACCGAACTTGATATGACTCAACACCTGAGTAAAAACCGGCGTTAAATTTACTGAGGATTAGAATCTTCTGCGGGGTTAACATTTTCAATCCCACCTTCAGCAGGATTAGCACCTTCAACATTTGCTTCAACATTAACCCCTATAACACCTTTAACACCTTTAGTCAAAGGTTCAATTTGTTGAAGTTGTTCTTGAGAAGTAACTACACCACCAACACTAACAACTCCTTCTTGATCTTTTACTTCCAATTTACTGCTTGGTAAGTTTTCCTTTAATACCTTGCTAACTTTTTTTGATAATTCGCTCTCTAGAGGATTCTCTTGAGTGCCGGTTGCAGCAGTTGGATCTGTGACGAGGGGCTTTTCTGCTTCTGGAACAGCTCCAGGCTGTTCTAGAGGCTGACTTATACTTTCTGTTTTACTAGCTTCTTTTGCAGATGGTTGTAAAGCCTCATTTGTAGCGCTAGGATTTTCTGAGCCAGTGTTAGCGGCTTCATCGCCACAACCAACTGCACCTGCTACTAAAATACCGCTGATGAGAAGAGGAATAAACTTTTTCATTTGAATCTCCCAATAGAGCCTTCAAAGCAACTAAATTAATCGGTGTGTTGTGTTGAGGAGCGAATGTTTAAAAAACAATCAAAGATGTGAGCAAAAAAGTACCATAAAAGGCACCCTTGTTGAACAAAAATTAAAGATAATATTACCCCCAAATGAAGCATTTTCTTCAATTTTTTGTTCTGAACCACCAGTAAATGCGACACTGCATAAGGTAAAGCATTGTATTAGCTTGACACTATAGTCAAATGTTTTTAATGCCTATATGCAATGCCACCGGACAGCAGCTATTTGATGTTAACAAATTTGTGAAATTTAGCCACATTTTTTTCAAAGTTTTTGTTAGTTTGATAAATCTAATTAAGAATAAAACTTCAAAACATTCTATAGAGCGAAATTCAGCTATTCATCTATCTTTACACTGAAGCCAAACGTTGCATTTTTTGTTTCTGTTTTGTAAGTATTTTCGCGAATTGAATTGTAAAAATAGGCATAAGTATATTTAAATACTTAATAAATCATTGTAGTAATCATTAATAATCAACAACAAGAAGTTTGTTTTAGTAGTTGTAAACAAAAGGAGTTGTTATTGAAATATAGTTGTTTATTGTTATTTCTTTTCTAAGAGCAACTATAATTTCACCCTTTACACTCTTGACACTTTTAATTTTATTTGAGAATAAAAGAATTGATCGATAATGTTTTTCTAGTAGGACTTATGTCCTACATCTAAATTTTCATAGAATTATGTTATATATTAAACAAACTAATATTAGATATTAAATTTAGTCATATAGGAATCCGGTTTGATTTTTGGAAGGCGCAGGGTGGCGCAGCCATAATTATTTGTGTAGGTAGGCCGTCTTACTGTCATGCTGTCTTGCAAAAGGGTTTGAGATCTATTAATCTGTACTGAGTATTTTTCAATTTTCAATTAGGATTCCTATATTTTAGGAATGGCCGCAACTGGCATATTTTTCTTGTAGGGTGCTTGTACACTGACTGATTGATGAAGAACGTAATAATAAGGCAATCAGGGTACGGCACCACCCTCCTCTTGTGACAATTGCGGCCATTCCTATATTTGTTTGGTTAGTTATATTTAGCAGTAGCCGCAACTTTTGGCTTAATGGCTAATTCTAACTGTGAGAAAAGAGTAATTGCAGTTTTCCGTTGAGTGGTAATACAAAGTTTGTTCTTAACCTCTAAATATGGGTTTAATTCCCCATCCCAATTGCAGCCAACTTCGGCTCTTCCAACTTCGGCTCTTCCTTCCTTTTAAGTGAGGAGTGCAACTAAATCCTTTACCACAAGAGTGGTAAGTACTTAGGCAAAATTAATTGTACATTTGTCATTGCGAATGGAACGGAGTGAAACGTTCACCTTTATGTGTTCCCGTTCCCCAAAGGGGTTCTCGAAGAGTAGGGTAGCAATCCCAAAGTGTTGCGATTACTTAGTTGTCCCTCGCAATGACACAAATAATGAAGGCATACCCACTTATTGCATAAAGCATGAAAACCCCTATAGTTGTCCATTCTTAACTCCGTTCCTCTTGAATCCTAAATCAAACACGGAAATCGCCCCTATGCTTGTTCGGTTCTACTACTTCCTAAGATAGACATATATCGGTAAGCTCGTAAGTAATAGTAAATCACCCACGAAGGCGGAAACTGTTATTAGCTTTGAAATAAAGGGGTGAACCCCAGTGTATAACTATAAGTGGATTTTGCCAAGCTTAAAAGAAATTTTAGCCTCCTCTGAAGCCAAGTCGGCTGAATGTTCCTTACTAAAAGCACGACAACAATGGCGTGTTGCTGCTTCTGCTACTCAGGAGTTGCTTTTAAATTTTTTATCTGAAGTTGCACCCAATACAACTCAAGGATTAGTTTTGGCTGCACCGGCACCTGTATTGTGTGAGCCAATACTTAATCAATCTTTGCGGACAGTAACTTTTACGGCGAAGCCATTTAATCCCTTGGCTTTGATGCCTTTTCATATGTCGGGTTGTACTCAATCAGTAGAAAACAATTATGATGAGTCGGTGTTACCTCTACTGAAAGTGGATCCATTGTCGAGGGAACAGTTTTGTCTGGTTTTTACAGAAAAATTTTCATTAGTACTAGTTTTAGTAGAAGAAGACAACGATAAAAGCAGTTTTTTATTTTCCTTTTCTCCAGAAGTCGTTAAACAAGCATGGCAAGCACTTGCTGGTAGGGTGATGCTAACTAATCCAGATTTATTTATGGAATTGGATGAGTTAGTACTAAAATACTGCCCTGTTGCACCTGATTACCACATTGTGATGCAATTTAGTCAACTGTTGCTCGCAGAGTATCCGGAACCAGAAGATAAGGGAACAAAGTTTTATTCTAAAGGAACGGCAGAACACAAAAGTCGGTTTGAAGAAGTTAATTATTCTCATGAATACCCTAGTAAAGCATCTACAAAACAGCCATCTCGCTCAGATGTAGAATTGTTACAAGCTTTTGCTCATGAAGTTCGTACTCCTTTAACAACCATTCGTACTACAACTCGTTTGTTGTTAAAACAGAAAGATTTACCAGCTAAAGTTATCAAACGGTTACAGTCTATTGACCGTGAATGCACTGAACAAATTGACCGTATGGAGTTGTTGTTTAGAGCCGCAGAGCTTGAAACATCTACTGTCAATTCCTCTGGTTCTCAATTAACGGCGATGTGTTTAGAGCAAATGTTGCAGCAAAGCATACCTCGTTGG
Source organism: Richelia sp. UBA3308 (assembly GCA_002361335.1). GTDB lineage: Bacteria > Cyanobacteriota > Cyanobacteriia > Cyanobacteriales > Nostocaceae > Rivularia. The sequence continues at coordinate 16,194 of DESS01000031.1, read as the reverse complement.
CAACAAGCAGCAACTAGGCGAAATTTAACTTTGGATGTTGTTTTACCACAGCAATTGCCTACCGTGGTAACAAATCCAAACATGCTCGATCGCGTTCTGACTGGCTTGATGGAAAATTTCACTCGTAACCTGCCTGCCGGGAGCCATATTCAAGTACGAGTGATTCCAGCTGGGGATCAATTGAAGTTACAATTACTACCATTAACTCAAAAAGATACATCTGCAAATACACCACCAATTCGCAAAGCAATCGGTCAACTGCTCACATTTGTGCCCGAAACTGGTACAATTAGCTTGAATTTTGCTGCAACGAAGCATCTATTTCAAACTATTGGTGGAAAGTTGATTGTACGGCAACGCCCTCAACATGGTGAAGTATTAACAATTTATTTACCGTTGGAAGGCGTAAAGAATTCTAATTCTTGCTTCAATAATCTGCAAAAATATGGGTTAAAGGTGAGTAAAAGTCAAAGGTCAAAGGTTAAAGGTTAAAGGTTTAAGGTGTTAATTCCTTATCTTTGTCCATTAATCAATTACAGACGCTTGCTAAAAGTATTTTAAAAGTAGAACCTTCACCGGGAATGCTGGTAACGGAAATGTTTCCACCACAGCGTTGTAGTAACTTTTCTACAATAGTTAAACCTAAACCAGCGCTTCCTGTTTCTTCCTTGGCTAAGGAACGTACTTTGTAAAAGCGGTTAAATATTTTAGGAATTTCATTTTCTGGGATACCTATGCCAGTATCGTGTAATTCCAATTGTACATAACCTTTGTGTCTGCGAGCTCTCACCCAAACTTGACCACCATTGGATGTAAACTTAATGCTGTTAGAAAGAAGATTAATCACAATTTGTCTTAAGCCCCCGCTAACACACCAAACATATGGTAAGCTGTTTGGTACCGTGTAGGCCAGCATAATACCTCTTTCATGTGCCAAAGGTTGGTACGTGCTGACGACACCTGGAACTACCTCAGCCAAACATACAGGTTCTAAAAAAGTTGTTTCTAAACTACGCTCCAACTCTACTAAATCCATTACACCAGTAATCAAACAATTTTGGCGATCGCATTCTCGTTTAATCATTTCTAAGTAACGCTGTCGCTGGGGTGTTTTTATGCTGGGAGAATATAATAATGAAAGTGCTGTTTTCATGTGTGTTAGAGGTGTAAGTATTTCTTGACACACATTATTTAAATATTCATCCTTATCTTGCAACTCACCACGAAGTTTCAAGTTTTGCTGTTTCAAGTTGCTAAAGCGACTTTGAGATTTTTGAATATTTATTTCCTCTTGTCGTTGAACTTGTCCAAGAAATAATTTAGTTGTTAATGCTGCTGGGGGTGTCTGAGGATAAATCAATTCAGCAGTTTTTAGATGAAATTTTTCTAAGTTACTGATGTTCTTTATACCATTTAATACTCGCTGAATTACTTCACCATCAAAAGTATTTACAGATAGTATAGGCGGAATTTTATAATTATTTTTTTGATTCAGAATTTGGTTTTTCAGTTTTTTTCGCGGACGATGGGCCAAAGTTAAACTGCAAAACTCCCCTGATAAAACAATTAAAAAGTATTCTCGTCTGATTTGAAGATTATCTGTAAACAATTCCACTGAATAATCAAATAAATCAGTTGTTGAGGAATTTACACAGTTAAGAAATTCTGAAATATCCGAATTATTTCCATCAACTCCTTCTACAACCTTTGTTTTAAGTTCTCCAACAGAGCCTAATTGACAATTATAAATAGCAGCATCACTGAAATGTTGCTGATAACGCTTTAATTCCGAGTAAAAAATATTCAGTAGTGGAAACTTTACCACAATAGTAGCTAATATATTCTCTTCAATTAGTAAGTCAATTTGAGACTTTACCATTGACAGTAGAGTTGCACAACTAAGATTTAAACGCTTTGGGGGCTTTTCTACATCCAAAGCCAACTGATATATAGATAAATTCCCTGGTGGAGATAAATTCATAAGAACTAGATAAAACAAACAAAAGAAGGAAAACCCAAGAAGTATTCAGCAGTAAATAATACTTTCTTTGATTTTCCCCCCTAAGTGTAAATTTTTTACAAAAAGATAAACAATTAATAATGGGGCATGGGGCCGAAAGGGCATGGGGAATTAAGAATTAAGAATTAAGAATTAAGAATGGGGCATAATTCGTGAAGTGTGGGAGGTGTGGGGAGTGTGGGAGCAAAGTATGGACAAACGTAACCCTCTCCCCTCTCTACCCCCTGCTCCCCTTCCTTGTCCCCTTCCTTCTATCTCCCGATTACTTCATTCTTTCGGCTAAAGCTTCCCGTGCATGTTCCCTATCGTCGAAATGGATTTTTTCGGTTCCGAGAATTTGGTAATCTTCGTGCCCTTTGCCTGCTAACAATATTCCGTCTCCAGATTCTGCTTCCATAATTGCAGTACGAATGGCGGTGGCGCGATCGCTAATTACCATCGGTTTGACTGTATCGGGAATTCCTGCCAAGATATCTTGTAAAATGGCTTCTGGATCTTCGGTGCGGGGATTATCGGAAGTGACTACTGCCAAATCGGCTAAATGAGCAGCTATTTTACCCATTTTGGGACGCTTTGTCTTGTCTCGATCTCCACCACAACCGAATACACAAATCATTTTACCCGGAATAAATGGACGTGATGCTTTTAACAAGTTTTCCAAGCTATCGGGGGTATGAGCATAATCTACAATCACACTGACATCTTGGTTAGAGCTAATTTGTACTCTTTCCATTCGTCCGGGAACTCCCTCAAATTCCGGTATCGCCTTAGCTATTAATTGTAAATCTAAATCGAAGTGTAAAACAGCTGCTACTGCTGCAAGTAAATTTTCTAAGTTAAATTGTCCGACGAGGGGCGAACTAAAAGCTAGATCTCCTTTGGGTGTATGTAAATTACCGTTAACTCCATTGGGTTCATAACTTAAGTCACTCATATATAAGTCGGCAGTGGAATCATTAACGCTGTAACTCCAAACTTTATTTTCACCTAAAGATTTTATTAACCTTTTACCATAAGGGTCATCGGCATTAATAATTGCCCTTCCCGTGAGATAATCGGAACTGAATAGTAAGCTCTTAGCAGCGAAATAATCTTCCATGTCCTTGTGATAATCAAGGTGATCTTGGGTGAGGTTGGTAAATACTCCAACTTCAAACTTACAACCCAAAACCCTTCCTTGTGCCAAAGCATGGGAACTTACTTCCATTGTTCCGTATTCATTACCAGCATCAAGGGCGCTTTTCAATTGTTTTTGCAGCTCTACCGCAAAGGGCGTGGTGTAAGCTGCAGTTTGCACAAAACCCTTCCAGCGAGTATACAAAGTCCCCATCAAAGCAGTAGATAAATCAGCTTCGGCCAACAAATATTCAATTAAATGACTAGTTGTAGTTTTACCATTTGTCCCCGTTACCCCAATCAATTTTAACTTGTGTCCGGGATAAACATAGAAAGCACAAGCTAGTTGAGCGCAAGCTTTAACCATATCCGCCGCCACAATAACGCAAGGGGAATTTCCATCAACTCCCTCTTGATAAGGAGGGAACTTCTCGGCTGCTTGGGGAGAAATAATTGCGGCTACTGCACCAGCTTTAATCGCGCTTTCCCAAAAATCTCCACCATCAACTCGCGTACCGGGCATTCCAATAAACACATCTCCCACATTGGTTGCGTGGGAATTCGTAGTCAAACCCTTTACCTCAGAATCCATGGCTGGATGTTGGGGTAATTGAGATATACTATCAATAGCACCTAATAACTCACGCAGTTTCATGTCGTCAACCTCGTCACACGCATTCCTTGCGCTTATTCTGCAACATTTTTCACCATATACAAATACCTAAAGATACTTCCGGAGAATTTTTTCGAGCTGAGCAACTGAAGTACGCGGAGAAGGGCGGGGAATTGTTTGTAAAATATCATTTTTGACTACATGTAACACGGGTACTTCATACTGGTAAGCAGCAAACCAATCGTCACGAGTAGTAATATCTCGTATTTCTAACTGTAAAGACGGGAAATCTGGAGTTTGTTGTATAGTTTCCAGTTTTTCCTGCAAACCCTCGCATAAATGACATCCCGCCTTGGTGTATAAGATTAGTTTCATAATCAAGACTAACTAAATTGTCACAATAACTGGTTGGTGCGCGATAACATGTCCGGTTAAACAGTTATCATATCTGTGGGGGTTGAGTAAGAAGTAAGAAGTAAGAAGTAATGAGTAAGAAGTAATGAGTAATGAGT
>DESS01000031.1:0-11852 GCA_002361335.1 Richelia sp. UBA3308 | reverse complement strand
GTAATTAGCCGGACTTGATATGACACTACAAGTGTTATTAAGTTTAACCCTCTTCTAAGAAAGTGTTTATAAATAAAAAATAAAATGATTTAGTGGTGTCTTAGATCCACGACAATCCATCTTTTAAAACAGATAATCTTAATATATCTAAATATCATGTCCGTTTTATTAACCGTCATTGCTGAATTCTGGTATGAATTATAAATGTCTCGACGTTATATATAACGTCGAGACATCGTTTTCGGTTATGAGGCAAATCAATTTCATACATGGTTGGGAGCAACGGCCGTTTTATTAACCGTCATTGCGAGCGGAGCGAAGCAATGGCAGCACCTTGGGATTGCTACCCTACGGGAACATCTTCGATCGACGCTCTCGCTTCCAATGACACAAATAATTTTGTATATTTACTTATAGGTGTGGTAAATTGACGGAAGAATTGCAATTATAACTAACCATCCGAACTTAATATTATCTATCAAGCACTGAAGGTTCATTCTGACAATTACTCAGCAGCCTCAGCACCCAACAATTTCTTTCTCAGTTTCGCACCGAAGCCAAGAGCAGCAATTGAACCCAAGATAGTCAAAGGTTCGGGAACGGCTTGAGATTCAGTGATATTTATGTTAAATCCATCAACTAAAACACCGTTCTGCCTTAATTCGCTAAGCAAGATACTAGGGGGAGTACTAGTATAATTATCTGCATTGGCATTAGTGACGAAATTAAAGTCTATTATATCAGTATTAGCATCCGTGAATAGTGAAAATTGAGTCACATCAGATAAATCAAAGCTTGTAGTACTAGGGGTAGTGGATAAACCTGTAAAAGTTGCTTGAAATGCAGTGATTTCTGGCGGTTTGGTAAGAGATACAGCCAGGTTTGGACCGAAGAAAGTATCATCAATAGTTACTGTTCCTGTTCCAGTAGCGCTAGTGAGGATTCCGTCCAAGGTAAAATATAATACAACAGCTTGAGCTTGAGTAGCCAAACTAGACATAGATAGAGTCACAACTGTACCACAGGCAAGATTAAGTAATTTGCATTTCATTGTTCAAAAGTGAATTTTTTTTGTATATGCCTAAATATACGAGTAAAATATGTAAAAAAATAACCTTTATTACATTTGAGACTAAAATGATTTTAAGAATTGTTTATCTTTGAAGATAGTTAAAAGCTCACACCCTGCAAAAAAATATGCCTTTTTGTTAGAGGATGTTTGAAAAGTATCTGGCGCTTTATTACCGCTACTACACGCCGGATTGTCCACCTAATGGTGGACTATTACTTGCGAACCCGCTGCCACGGCGGCTTGACTGTGCGAAGCGGTTTCAACCGCCAGCTAAAGGCTCCGCGCTCTAATTACTCAAGAAGAAGCAACATTTCAAATCAAAAATGTAAAACCCCTCTCATCACTAAGAGGGGTAATGTAAATTTATATTACAAAATTAATGTCGTCTTTGTCTTAAAACATATTCATAATCGTGATGACACTTGCGCTAGTAATCATCACTAAAACTCCCATTAGCAAAGATTCTTTAAGCGCGTTCGGAGCTTTTGATTCATTCATGTTTCAAAACCCTTTGATTTTATAGTTATTCCTACAGTATCAACATCCGTAAAATTATCTACAAAATCATATAAAAACTTAAATTTACGTAAAGTTACTTAATAAATATCGCTGTAAATACTAATGGTCTGCATATTAAAAGTGCGATCGCTTCTCATTCCTGAGTATTCACTCCTGACCAAAAAATAAAATGGATACAACGGAACGGATTTATCCGTGGAAAGAAAAAAATATTTTCCTTGTTTCAAGATCCTCGATTCATCGATGGGGTAATACTTTTGACTTTTGACTTCCGCGAAGCGCTTGACTATTCACTACTCACTCGCTTCCTCCTAATGCCCCATGTAGAAATTTTCAGGTAAAAATACTAAATCCCGACCGGGTTGTGTGTCTTTATAGGTTAAAATGACTTTATTCTCAATATGTAAGCATTTGAGCGATTAATTGTTATGACTATCTCCCCAGCACCTACCAAATCTAGCAATCTAAACCTAGAAGAGTTGAACCAGAAATACGAAACAGCTCATCCAAAAGATATTTTGGCATGGTCTGTAGAGAACATTTCTACTGGATTAGTACAAACTAGCGCTTTCAATGTGGATGATATTGTCATTTCTGACATTCTCTACCGGGAACTCAAGCAGCAAACACCCGTAATTTTCCTCAATACCCTGTTCCACTTCCGCGAAACTTTAGAATTAGTGGAAAAGGTGAAGCAATTGTACAACCTAAATTTACAAGTTTACAAAAACAGAGATGTTGATAGCCGCGAAGCCTTTGCTGCAAAATATGGTGAAGCGCTCTGGGATAAAGACATTAAAGAATTTCACGAAATAACTAAAATCGAACCTTTACAACGAGGTTTAGACGAACTAGATACCGTTGCTTGGATAACTGGACGCAGAAGGGATCAAGCGGTAACTCGGGCAAACATGCCGATTTTTGAGTTAGATAAAAAAGGTCGTTTAAAAATTAATCCTTTGGCTACTTGGACTCGCAAAGAAACTTGGGATTATGTTGGCGAATACGAAGTAATTTACAATCCTTTACACGACCAAGGTTATCCTAGTATTGGTGATGAACCGATCACTACCAAAGTTGGAGAAGGGGAAAGCGAACGCGATGGACGTTGGCGCGGTAGTGGAAAAACTGAATGTGGTATTCACATTTAAAAGTTTGGAGTTAGGTGTTAGGGGTTAATTAACTGCTTTTGTTCAAAAATTAAGTAATACGTATCAATCGTGGAGAGACGGCGTGCACAGTGTAGCGTCTCTCTAAATTTTGATTTGTATTGAAAATTTGGTGAAAAAATGGAAAAAGTTGGTTATAAGCTATAAATGATCGGTTAAGTTTAATGTTAATTCAGTACTCAAATCAATCATTATAACCAAAAATCCTTATATTTCAGCTTAACAAAAACAACTATCACGGATTAGATGGATTTCACTGATTACACACAAAGCACTAACAACTAACAACTATCAACTAACAACTAACAACTAACAACTAACAACTAATTATGATTAAAATCCTCCACCTTTCCGATATTCACATGGGAAGCGGCTTTACCCACGGACGTATTAATCCGGAAACTGGTTTAAATACCCGATTGGAAGATTTTGTCAGTACTTTATCTTTATGTATTGACCGTGGTATTGAAGAACAAGTAGATTTGGTGTTGTTTGGTGGCGATGCTTTCCCTGACGCTACGCCGCCACCTTACGTACAGCAAGCCTTTGCAAGTCAGTTCCGTCGTTTGGTGGATGCTCAAATTCCTACAGTTTTATTAGTGGGGAATCACGATCAGCATTCTCAGGGGCAAGGTGGAGCTAGTCTATGTATTTACCGTACTTTGGGTGTACCTGGGGTTGTTGTAGGAGATACTTTAGATACTCATAATATTCAAACTCGTAGTGGTGCGGTACAGGTTATTACTTTACCTTGGTTAACTCGTTCAGCTTTAATGACGCGTCAGGAAACTCAGGGTTTATCCCTCGGAGAAATCAATCAACTTTTAACTGATCGTTTGCAAGTTGTATTGGAAGCAGAAATCCGTCGTCTCGATCCTGATGTACCAATTGTACTTTTAGCTCATTTAATGGCAGATAATGCTAACTTGGGAGCAGAACGTTTTTTAGCAGTAGGCAAAGGTTTCACTCTTCCTTTATCTTTGCTGACACGCCCCTGTTTTGATTATGTAGCTTTGGGACACGTGCATCGTCACCAGAATTTAAATAAATCTAACAAACCCCCGGTAATATATCCCGGAAGCATCGAACGAGTTGATTTTAGTGAAGAAAAGGAAGACAAAGGCTATGTAATGGTAGAAGTCGAATCTGGTAGCGCTAAATGGGAATTTTGTCCTTTACCAGTTCGTGCTTTCCGTACTATCGAAGTAGATGTTTCCAAAACTGAAGATCCACTAGGGGCGATCGCCTTTGCTGTAAGCAAAAATAATATTGAAGATGCGGTTGTCAGGTTAGTTTATAAACTTCGTTCGGAACAGTTGGATTTAATTGATAACGCTTCTTTACAGAAAATATTGACAAAAGCCCATACTTATACTATTCATCCGGAATTAGTCAGTCAATTAGCTCGTCCTCGGGTTCCAGAATTGAGTGCGAGTAGTAGTATTGACCCCATAGAAGCATTGAAAACTTATTTAAACAACCGTGAAGACCTTCAGGATATAGCTAATTCTATGTTAGAAGCGGCACATGATTTATTAGGTTCGGATGAAGAAGATTTATTAGATTTACAGAATAATCAACATTCAGCTGCTAGTTAATATTTTATGGCTAGTTATAACACACTGTTAGGTTTCTTATAAATATCTATCTTTAGAGCTACAGCCCTATAGGAATTTCGATTTGGGTACAATAAACTACTGCTCAGATCAGCATTTGTGCTAGTGCTGTTTCATAAACAGGACTTACGCAATTCTCACAATACCTGGTTGGTGCCGTACTACAAGCTGATTATTGCGTTAACAATCACTGAGTGTACAACCACCCTAGGAGGGAAATATGCCAGTTGCAGCCATTCCTAATAAATTTACTTTATATTGCAGCAGCGCTATAAATTTTTCACAAATTATTTAGGATTGCTTAAGGAGTCCTATATTAAATCAATATTTATCAAAAATTTGAAAAGATATAGACTTTTATGAATTATATTTTTATTGTATAAACTATTTATATGATATTAATAACTTACGAGTTAATATTACTCCTATCTTTCATCTGTTTTTTTAATTAAGCTTTTTTCAATAAAAATCAGTTTTTCTTATTCACAGATTTACTATAATTAAAAATGTAATTATGCATCTAAAAAAAATATTCATAGCACATAGGCAACTGGCATATTTTTCTTCTATGATGCGTGACGAAGAAGATAAATCCTCTAGGTAATAATAAGACAATCAGGATACGAAACCAGCAATTGTGACTTTATTATAAGTCCCAATAATGTATTATTACTTAATTAACATATCAAAAATACTTATATCTTTAATAATAAATATTGATTAATAAAAATGAATTATATATTTAATAATGATGTTAACTTTAAAATTGGATTTGCGATTATCAGAAATAAAACAGTAGTAAATAAAAGAGATATAACAAGAAAAAATATTCAAAAAGCTACAGAAGAATTAGCTGATTATTTTCAGGATATACCTTCAAATATTGATGAGATTTTTAATTGTTTAAGAAGTCATCTGCGAAGAAATCCCACAATACTGGGTAGTGGGTTTGCTTTCTCTCCTGAAATACGTACCTGTTGTCCTTTTGTACACAGAGGTATTAATGGATTAGAAAGTAAAGATATTGGGCAAGAATTTTGTTACACTAATACAGTCTGGTATGATGTTGCACTAAAGCAACGAAAAGCTGTTTGGAGTGTTCCTTATTTCGATATTGGTAAAGCTGGGGAAGATATTCTTTTAACAACTTATTCTATTCCACTATATAATAAAAATTCTAGAATAATGGGTGTACTTATAAGTGACCTTTTATTAGCAAAACTAGAAGAAATTCCCAAAATAGAAAAAATATAATAGTAGTCTAATTGAAAATTTATAACTAAGATATCACTACTTACGCAAAAGTAACGTAACTGCGTCCGAGCCGAGCGACAGCGTTCACCAGAGGGGTGTTCCCGAAGGATAGGGCTTATGCTTCCCTACACTACGTTCCCGTCGCAATGACAAATCTTCGTTGCGTAAAGTATATTCCTTAACTCTTAAGCAAAGTCTTCCTTACTTCAAAACTATTCGAGTCAAAGTACGGAATTTTTCACCTATTACTCAACTTTCCCTAACCTTGGAAAGGTTTCAAGCTTGATAACTCTGTGTTATTATCTCACTGTAGAATTTTTTTTTTCAGACAAGGGATTATCCATGAATATTGACGACCTAAAATACATTGAAAATGTAGACTTTTCCAACAACTCAGAAGTCAATTCCATAGGTGGAGGTGTTTATCCTTTTAGATATATATATGACTCTGATCTTTTAGAACAAATTCTTGAGGATGAAGAACTTCTAAAAGAATTATTTCCTGGATCCAAACCTGAAAAAACTAGCGATGGATCAGGATCCAAGTACACACGTGTATATGGTGCCCAGGCAACAGATGGAGAAATTGCAAGACTTACAAAATAAAATGAGTCTAATTTAATTGCTCTTCAGTAGTAAGCTTATCCTCTAATTAGTCTATCGGTTTTCCTGTAGGGTTAATTCCGATCAAATTTTGAGGTTTCTTAGGAACTTCTATTTATTAAGAAAAAGTAGCCAAACAAGGAGCTAAACGAGTAATTTCCCTCGCTCTCAGTTTGCTTTTCTAACCAAAATTAAATCTCGTTTTTAGTTCATTTTCGCTTACTTCTTTCGATACTCCTAAGGCTTAACCCCTGAGGGATTCCCCCACAATCCAAGATTATTCTTCTTAGCCCAATCTTTCGATATTTTGTTCCATCGCTGTTTGAAGTTCCGAACAGCCACCCGCAACTTCACCGTCACAGGTTTATGGTGCGTGACGGTAATTTCAAATCATTTTATTATCGGTGATAAATTATCGAAACTGTCACAGCACCCTACAATGTGGCAGCCACCTGATTGGGGTGATGCTGTATAAATTGCAAGAGAATCACTTTTGTATGAAATAGTTGTGTCTCTTATTTTACTAGATATTAAGCGCCTCACTACTCAGATACGTAGTTGTGGTTTTGACATTTCTTTTTCCAGGTGCAAGATATGAGTTATAGCAAGTGGCATCTATTGTTGCTTGGCCAGAAGGTGATTAAGCCCTAAAATTTGAATTTATTAACTGTTAATGTCGAAAAATTAAAGTTTTCGTACATATTAAACTAGATATTGGTAGAATTAATGAGGTCAATTAGGAAATATTTAGTTACAAGAGTAATTATATGCTTGTTACTTATGTAACTACACCTAACTTTTAATTGTCCAGGTTTAGATCTACCTGTTATTATGCCTGTTAAATGTTTTTTATTCCCAAATAACTATAAATTCAGCCAGTGGCTAACTTTTGCTATTCTATCGAGCATAATTTTAATCAAACCACTTAAAGCTGAACCAATAAAACAAACACAAATATTATCTCAATTGTATCAAGAATCTAATACAGCTCCTAAAGCACTTAGATTAAAGGGCGCAATTCAGAAAAATAAACAAGAAAACAAGAATTTCAATTTAGAAATTTTTAATCTCATAACTTCAAATCAAACTTTAGATACAGGTATTTTGTTCAAATCTGAGGAGAATATTTCTCAACTAGCACAGCCTTCTCAATCTTTCCCTCAAGATACCACTAAACCTCCATCGACTCAACCGTTACCAGGACCCATCATTGAGCCTCCATCGACTCAACCCTTACCGGAACCAAAGCTACCGACTTTACCACCACCTGAAGACTTATTAGAACCAAACGATACTCCTACCACCCCCGAAACAATTCCACCAAGCAAACTTCCTCAAACAATTACTGTAGATAAAATTGAAATTAAAGGTAGTACAGTTTTTAGCCAGGAAGATTTTGAGGAAATTACGGAAAAATATACTAACCGTCCAATAACCTTCGCTGAAATTTTGCAATTGCGATCGCAAATCACCAAATTTTACCTCAGTAAGGGGTATATCACAAGTGGAGCTTTTATTCCAATCCAGAAATTTCAAGACGGTACAGTTGAAATTGAGGTAATAGAAGGTGGATTAGAAGAAATTAAAGTCACCGGAAACCGCAGGTTAAAATCCGGATATATTCGTTCTCGCATTGCCGGAGCTACGAAGAAACCTCTTAACCGGGAAAACCTACTTGAAGCATTACAATTGTTGCAGCTTAACCCTTTAATAGATCAGCTTTCAGCCGAACTTTCTGCTGGTACTCGCCCTGGAGAAAGTCTATTAGAAATCACTATCAGTGAAACAAAAACTTTTAATACGCAATTGAGCCTGGATAACAAGCGATCGCCAGCAGTAGGTAGTTTTCGTCGTCAGATTCAAGTAAGTGAAGCCAACTTATTCGGCTGGGGTGATAGCATCAGCGGGGGTTATAGTAATACAGACGGTAGCAATGTTTTTGATTTTAACTATACCTTGCCCATAAATCCCCGCAACGGTACTTTAGCATTCAGCTACGGTAGTTCTGACAGCGATGTAATTGAAAGTCCGTTCAACGTTCTTGATATTCAATCCCAGTCTCGTTATTACGAACTATCCTTTCGTCAACCGATAATACTAACACTCAATGAAGAATTTTCCTTGGGCATAACAGCTAGTCGTCGAGAAAGCAAAGCCACCCTCAGCCCGGATGGTGACGAAATACCCTTCCCTAACTCGCCGGGTGCAGATGATGAAGGAAGAACCCGTATTAGTGCAGTGCGTTTTTTTCAAGAATGGACAAATCGCACCAGTAGTCAAGTTTTTGCTTTACGTTCTCAATTTAGTATCGGATTAGACGCTTTTGATTCCACAATTAACAGTGAATCCCCCGATAGTCGTTTTTATGCTTGGAGAGGACAAGCGCAATGGGTGCGCCTTTTAGGACCAGATGCCCTATTATTATTACGGGGTGACATACAGTTAGCAGATAGACCTCTAGTACCTTTAGAGCAAGTTGGGATCGGTGGACAAGAAACTGTCCGAGGATACCGTCAAGACGTTTTACTTACAGATAACGCCGTATTTGCATCAGCCGAAGTCAGATTTCCCATTGTTCGTTTTGCCGGAGAAAACAATCTGTTACAACTTGCCCCCTTTGTAGACTTTGGTACAGCTTGGAACCGAGGAGATAGTGATGATTCCACTGGCCAACTCGAAACCAATACTTTATTATCTTTAGGATTAGGATTGCGTTTGCAACTGCAAGAACGACTTAGCGCCCGCTTTGACTGGGGAATTCCCTTAATTACAATTGAAGGGGAAAAAGACAGCTTGCAAGAAAATGGTTTATATTTCTCCGTGGTTTACAATCCATTTTAAATCAATCGGGCCTAGTACCGCTACGCCCAAGTAATAAGTAATGAGTAATAAGTAATGAGTAATGAGTAACAACTAATAACTAACAACTAACAACTAACAACTCACAACTAATAACACCTATTAATTACACAGCCCGCTTCACTCGCTGATAGGAGATTTTTGTTGATTGATTTTAGTCCATTTATGGGAAAAATTTTGTAAAACAACCCTCTTTTGTTTTCTATAATACAGTTCCTATAAATAAGTCGGCACAAGTAAACCCCAACTATATTACAGCTTGGGTAAACTGGCTCCAAAACCTTGTTGATACTCACTGTTCACTATTCACTACTCACAAGTCAGCGGCTACTATTTTCAACACCAACCTACTTATTAATTTCATAGCTTCATAAATCAACTAATAGTACTCTTGATTATGAAGAATAGTAGAGACTTCGATTAATCAAACAACAGTTAGATTTCCCAAATTACAGATAAACCATCCCTAATACCTGAGATTCAGCATAGCTTTTTACCTACTAATTAAGTAATAGCTACGAGTATACATCTGTAGTTTAGCTAACTATTTTATCGTACTTAGAGAAAATAAATTATCTTATCTACAATAGAAAGCAGATTTAATTACGTATATATGTTTGTAAGACTAATTAAATTTATCTCTATAAATATGCGATATAAGAAAATACTTACGTAAATAATTATTGATTAAGTGAATTTTTAGCACTCGGTAAAGAATCTGGAATAAATCTTGCAGTTGGTGATTAACGTCGATTAGCTTTGGAACATCAAATTCAAACACAATACATTTTACTTTAACAGAAGGGTGCTTTAAAAATGAATTTATTTAGTAAATTAGGAACTATTGTTACTGGTTCTGTATTGAGTTTAGGTTTCATTCAAGTTAATTCCGCTCAAGCTGTTGTTTTTAACTTTGAATGGGAAGGTAATAATGGTTATTCTGCAAATGGATCCTTTAGCTATGATGAAAATACTGCTCCAGAAACATTTTCTGAAGATGGAATAGGACAAACAAATGTATTAGAGAGCTTAAATGTGTCTTTTTTTGATTCTTCAGATACCCTCTTAGGAAGCTTTGATAGTGTTGTGGACGGAATATCCACTTATTCATTTTTCAGCTTTAATTTCAATACAAAGACTCAAGAATTATTTGATTTTTTAGATGTCGGGGAGGATACGTACACAAGTAATCCATCAGAATTCTATCTTGTTGGTTTAGTAGGATTTGATTTAAATTTAATCAATCTTGAAAACGGTTTGACAGACAATAATAGTGGAGTAATTACTGTTACTCCTCAAGCTGAACCTACATCACTACCAGAACCAGCTTCCATGTTAGGACTTTTAGCAGTCACAGGTGTAGGTGGTGCATCCTTCAAGGATAAGTTAGCTAAAGCTAAAGAATTAGAAAAAGCTTAATTGATAAGTATTGATAATACTTTAATAGTCAGGGTGGGAATAAAATCTAAATTTTAGATTTTATTATTCTTTGTAAAACAAAATCTAACTTATTGATCAATTTTTACATTATGCCATTGAATAATTCAATGGCATTTTTTGGGAAAAATGTATAATTTAACACGAATAACTCATACTTTAACTCAGTTAATAGAGAGGTTTTTAGTTGAGTAGAATACATTCTGGTGGTATGGGCATCCTTGCCCGTCCGAGTTATACCCTAAAAGCGGATATCTAATCTAAACAGGAGTGTCCGTAGTTGACATCAATAACATATGTCAAAATAGTAATCTAGAGTGAAATAATCAAGGAAAAAAATTCCTGAGTAATTTTATTGCGGGAGGAAAATTAACTCTTGGTTATGTAGTAAAAAATAACTTATATCCAAATTATCTAAAATTCTTTTAAAGTATGGACTTTAAATCGTTAGAATCTAAACTCAACTCCGGTGTTGACCGTATAGAAATATGGTGGTTAATAGGAGCTGCTGTAGTGACGATTTTACTATGGCAACTACCATATCCATATGGTAATTATATTTTATACCCATTTTCTATCCTGGCTACTTGGTTTCATGAAATGGGTCACGGTTTAGCTGCCATACTATTAGGAGGAAATTTTCTGCAGCTGCAAATTTCTCCCGATGGTTCTGGTTTTGCAATTCATAGTGGTAGATTATTCTTAGGATCGATTGGTCGTGCCTTAGTAGCTGCTGCTGGACCTATGGGACCACCAATTGCAGGTGCTATATTAATTTTAGCATCGCGGAGTTTCAAGACAGCTAGCATAAGTTTAAAAATACTCGGCGGATTTCTACTATTTTCAGTATTAATATGGGTACGTTCATTATTTGGAATAGTAGCAATTTTGCTATTAGGTTTAATCATCCTCGGTATCGGTTTGAAAGCAAACCGTTGGTTTCAGGTATTTAGCATTCAATTTCTTGGCGTGCAAGCTTGTATAAGTACCTACCATCAACTTGATTATTTATTTACCCCTACCGCAGGCCCTTTAGGACTTTCTGATACAGGACAAATACAGCAACAATTATTTTTACCTTACTGGTTTTGGGGTGGATTAATGGCGATCGCGTCCTTTGCAATTCTTATACAAAGTTTACGAATCGCCTATAACAAATAATCAGTAAGTGATAGTTAATATTTAACAACTAACGAGTAACAACTAACGAGTAACAACTAACGAGTAACAACTAACGAGTAACGAGTAACGAGTAACGAGTAACGAGTAACGATTAACGAGTAACGAGTAATGAGTAATGAGTAATGAGTAATGAGTAATGAG
>DESS01000318.1:14500-56782 GCA_002361335.1 Richelia sp. UBA3308 | reverse complement strand
CCTACCCCGAAGGGGTTCGGTCACCTACCGAAGAACAAGTATTAATATAATACAGGTTGACAGGAAAAAAATTAAATTTATACAGCGATATAATGCGTATTTTCACTTTTATTTGGTTGGGACAACTAGTTTCCCTAATTGGGATTTGGATGGCCGCATTTGCCTTGGATATCTGGGTTTTTCAGCAAACTGGCTCTGCGACCCAGTTTGCTTTAGTCACCCTGACAAATACGATACCACTTTTAGTTATTTCGCCAATAGCTGGCACATTGGTGGATAGTTGGAGTCGTCGTTGGGTGATAATTACTAGTTATACATTTATCGGGCTGTGTAACTTGAGTCTGGCTACGCTAGTTACTATAGATAAACTGGAAATTTGGCACATATACGTCATAAATACCCTGATATCTATCTTTGGGTCTTTCCAGGCACCTGCGAATAAAGCCTTGATTACCTCTTTGGTTAATCAAGAGGATTTACCGCGAGCCAACGGTATGATTCAAATTGCAATGGGCGTTCAACAAATTGTCTCACCTCTCTTAGGAGGTTTTCTCTTGACGGTGATTAAACTAAGAGGGATTCTCCTAGTCGAGTTGGCTACTTTAGCGATCGCTATTATTCCCTTTCTGATATTTCACTTCCCTGAGATTAATCAGCGATCGCATGAAGATACTAAATCTTTATCATTTTTGCAAGAAATCGCAGTAGGCTGGATTTACCTCAAAGAACGTTCTGGACTACTAGGCTTAATGATTCTCTATAGCGTTTACCAATTTCTTGTCGGGTTCGTTTTTGTTCTAGCCTATCCCCTGATTCTTTCTTTGACTACGCCATCTGGTTTAGGAATAATAACATTCTTTGGTGGTATTGGTATGCTAGTAGGAGCTACAGTAATGAGTATTTGGGGAAATAATTGGCAGAAATTGATCGGCCCGGTCTTTACTGCCATGTCCCTGAGTGGGCTTTGGATTGCTCTTGCTGGTTTACGCCCCTCTATATTAGAAATAGGCATTGCTACTTTACTTTTTTTTCTGGGTTCTCCTTTTATCAATGGCTCAACTCAGGTTATCTTACAGAAAAAAGTTGTCCCTAGGGTGCAGGGAAGAGTCTTTGCTTTAACCGGAGCAATAACCGGAGCTGCTCTACCTCTGGCTGCGATTACTGCTGCTCCTCTGGCTGACAATATTTTTGAGCCGCTGATGGCTTTTGATGGTCCTTGGTCTCAAAAACTGATTGGTCAAATAATCGGTTCTGGTCCCGGTCGCGGCATTGGATTGCTGTTTGTGATTATGGGATGTTTGACTTTGATGGTTACACTGATTGGATACCAATACCGTCCCATCCGAGAATTGGAGGATAATTTACCTGATTGTGAATCCTTTGCAGAATAAGGTATGCTGACCTTGCCTTTCCCATAGTCAAACATATACAAATATAGACGATCTACTTAGTTTTAGTTAGTATCATCTACCCCACGGGTTACCATTAAAGTTTTTCTTCTAATTGGACTTTTTTATCCAAAGTCCAATATTTCAGAAATTTGTTCGGTCACAAGTGAATAAGAATCATTAATAAAGAAATGGTCTCCAGGCAACATTTTTAATGAAAAGTTGTTATTAGTTTGTTCTCGCCATGCTTCTAATTCTTCGATGCTAACCTTATTATCTTGTAAACCACCAAAAACAGAAATAGGACATTCTAAAGGTGGTGCATGATGATATGCATAAGTTTCTAAAACTGCAAAATCTGCTCGCAATATAGGCAGAAATAACTCCATTAATTCTTGATTTTCTAATACTTCATTTGGTGTACCATTATAATGGCGCAATTGGGCAATAAAATCAGATTCTGGCAGAGTATGAATTTGTGGTTTTGAGTCTGGTATTTGGGGAGGGCGATAAGCAGATATAAATAAATGAACTGGACTAATTCCATATTTTTTGTACAAAGAGCGAGTCAGTTCAAAACTCGTAAGCCCTCCCATGCTGTGACCGAAAAAAGCAAATGGCTTGTCTAAGTATGGTTGAATTTGCTGTGCTAAAGCTTCCACTATTGGCTCTAATCTATTCAATGGAGCCAGTTTAATTCTGCTCCCTCTACCGGGAAGTTCTATCAGACAAAGTTCTACATTGTTCCCAAATTTTTCTAACCAACGACGAAAAATTCTCGAACTTCCTCCAGCATAGGGAAAGCAAAATAAACGTAAATTTGCTTTCGGATTAGCTTTGGGAACAGTAATCCAATTATCAATCTTTTCTAGATTTAGCATTATTCTGGGAATATACTGCCAACAAAAACAAGCAGGTTTTTTCTATGCAAGACTTCTGAAGTCTACTAGAAGTTTGAACTAAGAGATGAAGCTGCAAAATCTCTACTTTACTAAATATGTATATTTTACTATATGTTATGTCGATGATAAACACAATTACTCAGACATGAAGGATCAAAACTGATAGAGTATAAGTTTTTCCTTTCATCGTAAATGTAATTGATAATTAATTCATAATTCCTATTCATGCCGAGCATGGAACCTATGGCACCACCAGCCTTAAGAGTAAGCTCCCGCAGGTACATAGGTTATTAAAACGAAGAATTTCTCACATGAAAACTTTAGAAAAAGAGGTTTGGCCTTGGGAGTAGGATAAGCAGAGCTTAACGCCAAAGGCGTAACGCAATCAGGACTTACGCCTTCCTAAAATTGTCATTGCGACCGAAACTTCGTTTCGGGAAGCAATCGCAAGATTTTGGCGATTACTTCGCTATCGCTCGTAATGACACAATTACGTTACCTTTGCGTAAGTCCTTGCAATAATAAGTTTTTTTTAGACTCGTGTTTTCCTACAGAAGATGCCATCGTTAAGCTTTCAAGCATTTACCCAACCCATCAAAATCAATGGGATAGAGTCTTTCTGTAAATTTTTGTTAAGAAATGAGTACTTTTGAACAGAAAGGTAGTACTAATTATTTTGAGGATAGCTTTTGATAATACATTTTAGTGAGTTCCCAAGTAACGGCTTCCTTAAAATTGTAAATGTTGATACTAATCTGTGATCTCTTCCCTAGTCAGGAAGTGACTACTCTGCGAACCCTATTTCCCAAGCTTGCAAAATTGGTGACAATGAAAGCCCACTGTTTTTAATGGTGGAATAAGATTGGAATAGGCACTTTTAAGTGCCGTGAAATGATACACTTTCATAAGTCAGTACAATACTTTAAAAGGGATGTTGGGACTCGAAGGAATATATCACCCGACCTGGAATTAACGCACTTAAGGAGATATCAGCCTTCCTGCATTGGAAAACAGGGTGAGCCTGGAATTTATGTAAAAAAATCGATAGGATATCCTATCCTAACTACGTCATATGAATCCCACCCCTTTTAGGGGTATGGAGAGTCAACCGATATCTTGATATTGCTATAGCAATAGATAAAATTCTGTTTGGGGAAAATATTTGCTTATATGTTATTTAATTAACATTATTATGTTTTATTCATACATAATATTAAATATATGGGGAATTTTATTGTAAATTTTCAACTGGGTGCTTAGTAATTTTGGTATAAATTATGTTTTTTGAATCAAGTGATTTTGAATTTATCCCTAATTTAGAAGAGAACTGGTTGCTTATCCTTAGAGAATTAGAGCAGTTGCAACCACAAAATTTTATAGATTGGCCAGAAAAAGATATTTATAATCAAGGCTGGGAAGCTTTTGGACTATATGCTTTTGGTCAGAGAATTGAGCAAAATTGCCAATTATGTCCCCAGACTACTAGATTAGTGGAGACGATACCTGGTATGCTGACAGCGGGATTTTCTTCTTTGGGTCCAGGAACTTACATTGGACCTCACTTTGGAGCTACTAAAGCTGTGTTACGCTGTCATTTGGGTCTAATGGTGCCAGAAGATTGTGCTATTAGAGTAGATAAAGAAACCAGAAGTTGGCAGTCAGGTAAATGTTTGATTTTTGATGATACACTAGAACATGAAGCCTGGAATAAATCCGATCGGACTAGAGTTGTTTTACTGATAGATTTCCAAAGACCAGATTCACTTAAAGTTGAATCTGTAGAAGATACAACAGCTATTGACAAGGATTACTGGGTAAATATTTTGTCAAAATCTGAAACCTCTTCGATTTAGCGATCGCGGAAAATCGCAATAGTAGCCTTAAAGGGCTTGCTAAATACTATAAATAGAGGGTGGTTTGACAGCTTTTGTTGAAGCCCTATGTTTATAGTTTGCTATTATATCGTGTCCGGTTAAACTAGCATTCTGTGGGGGGTATGTAATGAGTAATATCATGTCCGGTTAAACTAGCATTCTGTGGGGGTAAAGTAAGAAGTAAGAAGTAAGAAGTAAGAAGTAATGATTATGCATGTTATATAGTAAGTAATTAGCCAGACTTGATATTATGGGTAATTTACCGGACATCATATAATAATGAGTAAAAGTAGTAATAGGTAATAACCGCTATATTTTCAATCGGGTTATATAGTAAGTAATTAGCCGGACTTGATATTACCTGTTTTAATTAAGTATTAATAGCGAGTTGAGAATCATCCTCTTAGCAAGATCAATTTAAAATTATGGAAGTTTATGTATTGCCTTTATCTCTGGCTCAAAGACAAATTTGGTACCAGGAAATTGTATCTAGTGGCAGCACAGCTTATAATATTCCTATTGCTTTGCGCTTAGTGGGTAATGTAGATGAACTTGCTTTAGAAAAATCTTTTCGTCAAATTATTGAACGCCATGAGGTACTGAGGACGACATTTGCTGTAGAAGAGGGTGTGCCCGTTCAATTAATTCATGAAGAATATAAGTTTTCTCTAGAGAAGAAGATATTGGAATTACCTCTAGAGGGGGCAGAGGAAAGTCTCAGGAAAATATTAGAGACAGAATCACAACGGCCTTTTGACCTAGTCAAAGACCAGTTAATGAGAATTGTATTATATCAAATATCTAAACAAGAACATATTCTTTTAGTAAATCTACATCATATTATTAGTGATGGTTGGTCTTTAGGGTTATTAGTTAAAGAATTAACAGAATTTTATAGCACTTTTGTTCAAGGGAAAAAAGTATCTTTACCAGAGCTGCCGATTCAATACGGTGATTATGCAGAATGGCAGTCAAATTGGTTGGAATCTGAGCCAATTCAACAACAATTAGCTTACTGGGAAAAAACCCTGGCAGCACCTCAACAATATCTAGATTTACCTTTAGATAAATTACGTCAGGTATCCCAAACTTTTAATGGGGCTGTTTTGAGGGAACCTCTGGCAGCATCACTGAGTGATTCTGTGTCAGAATTAGCTAATGCAGAAGGTGCCACGTTTTTTATGGTAGCATTAGCAACGTATCAAGTTTTATTATTTCGTTATTCTGGTCAAACTGATATTGTTGTTGGTACTCCAACGGCGAATCGCAAAAGTAGTGAAATTGCTAACCTGATTGGTTGTTTTGTTAATACTTTGCCCTTGCGTTGCCATATCAGGGGAGAGGTTTCTTTCCGTCAGTTTTTGCGCCAGACATGCCAAACTTGTATTGATGCCTACGCCCATCAGGATGTCCCATTAGAATTTCTCATAGATAAACTGGAAATCCAACGAAATCCCAGTTGTTCGCCGATTTTTCAAACTCTTTTCGCTTTGCAAAATGCACCAATCGGGGAAATTCAGCTACCAGAGCTTAGTGCTACACCCATCCATTTAGATAATGGGGGCGCTAAATTCGACCTCACTTTGATGTTAGAACCAGACGGTGATGGATGGTTGGTAGCACTAGAGTATAACACTGACCTATTTGAGGCAGCAACAGCCCAGCAGATGTTAACTCATTATCAACAACTGTTAACGGCAGCGGTTAGTAATCCTGATGTTAGTATTAATGCTTTACCTATATTAAATGCTAAAGAAAAGCGCTCACTTTTAGAGTTAAGTTTTGCTTCAGAAACAGCTAAATTTGAGCCAACAAACATAATAGATATTTTTAGTAAAAGTGCCAGAAATTATAGTGATAAAATTGCTGTTGTCGCTTCAGAAAAAGAATTAACTTATGAAGAATTAGACCAACTTTCTGGGCAGTTAGCAAATATTTTGCAACAAAAAGGTGTTGGGAGAGAGACAAGGGTTGGTATTTTTCTAGAACGTAGTGAAAAGTTATTAATTTCCATATTAGCAGTGCTGAAAGCAGGGGGAACTTATGTACCTTTAGATCCTCAATATCCTGCCGATAGACTACGTTTTATTGCTGAAGATAGTGGTATTGATATAGTACTAACAGAATCCGCTTTGGAATTATCAATTCCGGTGGCGGTTTCGGAAATTGTTGCGATCGACAAACTGGAAACTTTATTAGAACAATCAGAACAATCAGAACAAACAGCAATAACAACGAAGGAAATTCTCCCCAATCAAGTAGCATATATTATTTATACTAGTGGTTCTACAGGGCAGCCAAAAGGTTGTTTGGTGACTCACTTAAATGTAGTCAGACTGATGCAAAGTACTGAAGCATGGTTTGGCTTTAATGAGAACGATGTATGGACACTATTTCATTCCTTCGCCTTTGACTTTTCTGTTTGGGAAATGTGGGGGGCTTTGTTATATGGTGGCAAACTAGTTGTAGTCCCCTATTTAGAAAGTCGTTCTCCAGAAGCTTTTCGCATCCTTTTGCAGCAATCGGGTGTAACGATTCTCAATCAAACTCCTTCGGCTTTTCGGCAACTCATTAGTGCTGACAAAGAATTTACAGATAAACTCACCTGCTTACGAGGGATTATATTCGGTGGAGAAGCCTTAGAACTATCAAGTCTTAAACCTTGGATAGGAAAATATGGCGATCGCCAACCCCGTTTGGTTAATATGTATGGGATAACGGAAACCACAGTTCATGTAACCTACCGTCCCATCCTAGAAGAAGATATTCGCCAAAATCGGGGTAGTGTTATCGGTAAAGCCATTCCTGACTTATCCTTATATATATTAGACGATAATTTAGAACCGACACCCATAGGTGTTCGGGGAGAAATGTATGTAGGTGGTATGGGTGTATCTAGGGGATATCTTAACCGTGCCCAACTCACAGCACAAAGATTCATTCCCGCTCCCGAAAGCAAACAACCGGGAGCTAGACTTTATCGTACTGGTGATTTAGCTCGACGGTTACCCAATGGTGATATCGAGTACTTGGGTCGTCGGGATTTACAGGTGAAAATACGGGGATTCCGTATTGAGTTGGGAGAAATAGAAGCAGCTTTAACAGAATTACCCCAGGTAAGGGAAGCCACAGTCATCGTTCATTCAGATGGTGCAGAAGATAAACGTTTAGTGGCTTATGTGGTTAGCAATGGAGACAAGGATAGGAATCAATTACGGATTGGTTTAAAAGAGCGGTTGCCTGATTATATGATACCGGCGGCTTTTATGTTTCTCGATGCAATGCCTTTGACAGCCCAAGGTAAAATTAACCGCAAAGCATTACCAAAGCCAGATTGGAATCAAGCCGCTACCAGAAACAGTATCACAGCACCGCAAACTCCTGCTCAAAAGGTTATTTGTCAAGTTTGGGAACAAGTTTTAGGTTTAGATAATATAGGAATTGAAGATAACTTTTTTGATTTGGGTGGTGACTCGATTTTAGCTTTGAAAGTTGTGGCAGAAATGCGTCGTCAAGGTTGGGTATTAACACCAAAAGAGATATTTCAAGAACAAACAGTTGAAGGATTGGCTACTGTAGCGCGATGTATAAGTTCACCAGAAATTATTAGTGCCAAAGCTACAGGTTTAGTACCTTTGAGTCCCATACAAAAATGGTTTTTTGACCTCAATATTCCGAATCGTAATCATTGGAATCAGGCGATAATTTTAGAAGCAAATCAATCTTTAAAGCCAGCACAAGTTGGGAATGCGATTAAAATTGTTTCCGAGCATCATGATAGTTTCCGATTGCGGTTTAAAGAAGAAGAAGGAGTTTGGCAACAGTTTTATACAGAAGATAATACGTCCTTTAGTTATGAAATTTGTGATTTAGCTGAGCAAGATGAATCACAACAAAACACTGCCATGCAGTCGGCTTGTGAGGAGCTACAAAAATCATTGGATTTGACGAATGGGCCTGTTGCTGGTGCAATTTGGTTTAATTTAGGTTTAAATCGTGCACCTCGACTTTTGATAGTGATTCATCATCTGATAGTTGATGGTGTTTCTTGGCGAATTTTATTGCAAGATTTAGTAGAAGCAATTTTTGGACAGGAACTTTCAGCGGTAACTTCATCTTTCCAGCAGTGGAGTCAATTTCTCCAACAAGAAGCGAAGTTGATAAATATTCAAGCAGAAAGAAAGTTTTGGCAGGATACTATTGAATGTAAGCCAGGAAAATTGCCGATAGATTTTCCCAAGTCTTTCACAGAAAATTTCGAGTCATCAGTTAAAAAAGTTTCTCGGAAATTAAGCAAAGAAGAAACTCAGATATTTCTTACAAAAGCCAACAAAACTTTCCGTACTCAACCCCAGGAGTTATTACTTGCTGCTTTAGGTAAAACTTTGAGTCATATTACGAGGGAGTCAACTCTAAAGATTATCATGGAGGGGCATGGTAGATCGGAATTATCGTCAAATTTAGATATTACTCGTACCATTGGTTGGTTTACTACTCTTTATCCTTTGCGTCTAGAGTTGCTAGATTTTCAGGAAGATGATAATTCAATTGGCACATTAATTAAAATCATTAAAGAACAATTGCGTTCTGTTCCCAATCGTGGTTTTGGTTATGGTTTATTAAGATATCTCGACAACGAAAATAATCAAAATAATCATAGTTTAATTGAGTTGGAACCGGCTGAAATTAGTTTTAATTATTTGGGGCAAGTACGAAGCGAAAGCGGTAAAAATAAATTATTTAGTCTACTGAGTGAAGATACTGAACCGACAAGGGATTATGGAGCAAAACGTCCCCATCTTATTGATATTAATGGCATTGTTGTAGAAGGGGAATTACAGATTGATTGGTTGTATAGTAGTAGTTTGCACGAATCGGAAACTATTAGTAAATGGGCGGATGAATTTCAACAAAATTTACAAGAAATTCTGGTCTATTGTACAGAAATTGGTGTAGGTGGATATACACCATCAGATTTTCCTTTAGCTAAAATTAGCCAATCTTCCCTAGATGTTATTCAAGAAAAATATCCGAATTTAGAAGATATTTATCCCCTTTCTCCCTTGCAGTCAGGAATGTTATTTCATTCTATAGATGACCAAGAAAATGGGATTTATTTTGAACAGGTAATCGGGAAAATTAAGGGTAGTTTTGATGTTGATAAATTTAATTATGCTTGGCAAGAAGTTTTAAAGAGACATTCTACTCTTCGCAGCGCTTTTGTTTGGGAAAATCAACTACAGCCGCTACAAATAGTTGATAAGAATGTCAATTTTTCAATTATCAAACATAATTGGCGAAATTTATCATCAGCAGAGCAGTCAGATAAATTAAAGGAATATTTAATCGAAGATAGACAAAATAAATTTCGATTAGATTGTCCTCCATTGATGCGATTTACCATTATCCAATTAGATGATTCTACTTGGCAATGGATTTGGAGTCATCATCATATTACATTGGATGGTTGGTCACTACCAATTCTTTTCAAAGAAGTTCTGTTGATTTATCAATCAACTTGTGAAGGAGTTCCCCATCAATTAGCTCCTGTTCCAGCTTATCGTAATTATATTCAATGGATTCTGGAACGAAATAATCAGCAAGCTAAGGAATTTTGGCATTCACATTTAGGAGATATTTCTTCATCTACTCGTCTGGAATGGCAATTACCAGAAACAGAATTAGAATTAAAATCAAAATTAGAATCAAAATTAGAATCAACCTTAGAATTAAACAATAATTTACCTGCTTATGCGGAAGTAGAATTGCGTCTGAGTGAAGCCGAATTCAGTTCCTTACAAAAGATGGCACAAAACCATCGATTAACACTTAATACAATAGCTCAAGGAGCTTGGGCAATTTGTTTACAAAAACATGGGGCTGGCTCAGATGTAGTATTTGGGGTTACCGTATCTGGTAGAACTCCAGAACTTGCGGAAGTAGAAAATATGGTAGGGTTATTTATCAACACCTTACCCATGCGAGTTCGTCTCCATCCCGATTTAACTGTTGCTGCAACCCTAACAAATATTCAGCAGCATCACGTGGAGATGCGGGAATACGAATATAGTAAACTCACCGATATTCAAAAAGAAATTTCCGAACTTAAAGGTGAATCATTATTTGAAAGTATTTTAGTCTTTGAAAATTATCCTGTAGACAAAAGTTTAAAAGAATTTGGACGGGATTTTCAAGTTGATGATATCGAATTTTACGAACGTACTAATTATCCACTCACAGTAGGTGTAATTCCCGACGATGGCTTACTGATAAAACTTAATTACCAAACAAAATTTTTGTCAGCAACAGCGGCGCAGACTTTGCTCTCACGCTTTAAAGATATTATGGTAAAGCTGGCTAATCAACCAAATGTGGTATTAGGGGAGTTCCAGGCTTTATCATTAGAAGAATGCATGGTGAATCAAGGGAAAGCAAAGACTATTCACAGGGGAGATTTCAAACCTGCTCATCAATTGTTTGAAGCAGTGGCTGATTCAAATCCCGATGCTCTGGCACTAATTAGTGGGGATAAGGGAATTACCTATGGTGATTTAGAAAAACGTGCGAATCATTTAGCTGCCATTTTAATTTCAGCAGGCATTGGCTATGAATCGATTGTGGGGTTATATTTTGACGCTTCGATAGATTATATTGTGGCTCTACTTGCGGTATTAAAAGCAGGCGCGGCATTTGTTCCCCTAGATTGTAATTATCCCCAAGCACGACTAGAATTCATTGTCGAAAATAGCCAAACCCACTTGATTTTGACAACAGAAATACCAGCACCAGGATTATTTCCAGCCAATGTTAAAATTATTCCTCTGACAGAAATTGACGAGGCAGTAAACTGTACTCGTCTCAATATCCAAATTAAATCGGAAAATCTCGCCTATATTATTTACACTTCAGGCTCCACAGGGAAACCAAAAGGCGTACTCGTCACTCATGCAGGAATTGAAAATTTGGTGCGATGTCAAACCGAGAGTTTTGGTGTCACAGCAGCAAGCCGCGTTTACCAGTTTGCTTCTTTGAATTTTGATGCAGCAATTTCAGAAATTTTCATGGCATTGGGTAGTGGTGCAACCCTATATTTAGTAGACGACTTAGCTAATCGTACCCCATCACCGGCTCTGTGGTCAGCATTAACTGCACAACAAATTACCCATATCACCCTTCCTCCATCGCTGTTAGCAGCCATAGAACCATCAGATTTGCCTTCATTGCAAACTCTAATTGTAGCAGGGGAATCAGTTTCCGGGGATTTACTGCGCCGTTGGAGTGATGGATGCCAAGTTTTTAACGCCTACGGTCCCACAGAAGCTACAGTTTGTGCGACAATAATGAATTGTTCCCATTTACTTGGGGAACCCAGCATTGGTAAACCAATCGCCAATGTTGAGGTATATTTATTAGACTCATTTTTGCAACCCGTGGCACCTGGTGTGACGGGAGAAATTTATATTGGCGGTATTAGTTTAGCAAGGGGTTATTTACATCGTGCCGATTTAACCGCAGCTGGATTTATTCCCCATCCCTTCGCCACACAACCGGGAGCTAGACTTTACAAAACAGGCGATCGCGGAGTTTATGATTTACAAGGGAATATTCGCTTTTTAGGTAGAATAGATGCTCAAGTAAAATTAAATGGTTATCGCATAGAATTAGGAGAAATAGAAGCCGCTTTAACTAAACACCCAATAGTAGACAGTGCGGTGGTAATGGTGCGTCAAGACTTACCGGGGCGCAAACGTATCGTAGGTTACGTCCTTACACCTAAAGAAAACCCACCTACTAGGAAGGAATTACAGGAACATATAGCAGGAGTTTTACCAGGTTATATGGTTCCTAGTGCCATAGTATTACTAACAGAATGGCCACTGACTCCCAACGGCAAAATCAATCGTCAGGCTTTACCTGCACCTGAATTACCAACAACCCCCATCGTACCAAAAACTGAAACAGAAGAGATATTAGCTCAAATCTGGAAAGAGGTATTGGGAGTAGAAACTGTTAATCCCCAAGACAATTTCTTTGCCCTGGGAGGAGACTCCATTATTAGCTTACAAGTTGTATCTCGCGCTCGTAGTCAGGGCTGGGAGATAAACCCCAGAGATATTTTTGAGGCTCAAACCTTATCTCGATTGGCGACAAAGGTGAAACCATTAGAGATGGAGGTAGAAGTTTCCGAACCCTTAACTGGAAATGTTCCCCTTTCTCCGATTCAACATTGGTTTTTTGCCCACAATTTCGATCATCCCCATCACTGGAATCAAGGGGTAGCCTTAAGTGTAAGAGAACCTTTAGAAATTAAAGCCTTAGATATTGCATTAGAAGCTGTAGTTAAACATCACGATGTGTTGCGATTAAAGTTTTCTGTAAAGGGTGGGCAACCAGAACAATCTTATTCCGGTACTGCTGGAATTCCCTCATTACGCGTCGAAGACTTGCAAAACTATTCTTCTGCAACAGAGCAGGATATTCTAACAGCAATTGTGGAAGAAGAACACAGAAGTTTTGATTTTGACACTCCACCATTAATACGAGTAGTATATGTCAGGAATACTACGGAATATGGAGATATTTTATATTTAATTGCACATCATTTAATTGTAGACGCGGTATCTTGGCGGATTCTGGTGGAAGATTTAAACCAAGCCTATCATCAAGTAGTTAAGAAGCAACCTATTTCCTTACCGATTAAAACAACGTCTTATAGAAATTGGACTACTTCTTTGGAAAGCCTAGCTAATTCAGAAGAAATAATCAAAGATATTCCTTTTTGGGAAAATACCAGCTCAACTGCTGTAGGAAAAATACCTGTTGATATTTCTCCGTCAGAAGCAGCCAATGGCAACATAGTAGAAAGTGCAGTCACGGTAGAATGTCAATTAACCCCATCGGAAACTTTAACTCTGCTTAAGAGTGCTACCAATACCTATCATGCCAGCGTACAGGAAATCATGCTGGCGGCATTACTCAAAACCCTCAAGGATACTTACAAATCCGATGCTTGGCTGATAGATTTAGAAGGACATGGTAGGGAAGAATTAATCGATAAATTGGATATTTCCAGAACAGTTGGTTGGTTTACTTCAGTTTATCCCCTTCTCTTGCAATACAAATTTCCTACTTTGAGTCCAGATTTATTGCTCAAAGCAGTGAAAACTCAAATCAGAGCTATTCCCCATCATGGAATCAGCTTTGGATTACTGCGTTATATTAGTCAAAATAAAACTTTAGCAACAATTCTTGCTAATTCACAAACAGCCAATATCAGTTTTAATTATCTAGGACAAACTGACACTACACCAAAAAACAATAATTTATTCAGTAATATATTCAATAATTTATTCAGTATTAGTAATGCTCCCACAGGAAGGGGAGTATTTGAAAAACAAAAGCGTCCCCACATATTAGCAATTAATGCTCGTGTCCAAAATGAATGCCTACAAATAAGCTGGTGTTACAGTAAAAATATTTACAATTCCCAGACTATTGATCAACTAGTCGAAAGTTATCTAAATAATCTCCGTTTATACTTAACCGACATAATCTCTAATACTTCATCCGTTTATACTGCTACCGACTTTCACTTAGTAGAATTATCTGAAAACGAACTAGATTCAATCCTATTGGATTTAGAAGATTAGGGAAAGAATTTAGAATTTAGAATTTAGAATTTAGAATTGTCTCCTGAGTAATGAGTAATGAGTAATGAGTAACGAGTAACGAGTAATGAGTAAGGAGTAATGAGTAATAACTATCAACTAACAACTATCACGGATTAGATGGATTACACTGATTACACTGCAAAGCACTAACAAGCAATAACTAACAACTCACAACTAACAACTCACAACTATCAATTTAATTATGAAACTAAAAGATAAAATTGAAGATATTTTTCCCTTAACTCCTTTACAAAAAGGTTTACTATTTCATTCTCTTTACGAACCAGAATCTGGGGTTTATTTTGAACAACTTAACTGCCGTTTAGAAGGTGATGTTTCTGTAATTGCAGTTAAAAAAGCATGGCAAATTTTAGTTGATCGCCATCCAATTTTACGGACAGCTATTGTCACAAAAGGACAAACTGAACCGGTACAAGTGGTATTTCGCAATCTCAAATTTAATATCACAGAATTAGATTGGCGCGGCTTAAGTAATTCAGCACAAGTAATTGAACTTGAAGAATTTTTAGAAGCAGATAAACGACAAGGATTTATTCTTAATCGTCCCCCTTTAATGCGGGTAACATTAATTCGTTTAGATGAAGATTGCTGGCAATTAATATGGAGTCATCACCATATAATTTTGGATGGTTGGTCATGGCCTTTATTATTACGCGAATTCTTATTTTTACACAAAGCGGCAAAAGAAGAAACAGAAATATCTTTAGAAAGTGTACGCCCTTATGGTGATTTTATTGCTTGGTTCAAACAGAAAAATCCCCAGGATAGCGAATCATTTTGGCGTGAATATATGGGCGGATTTGAAACTGCTACGCCTTTATTAATGATATCTAAAAATGATCAAAGTAATAACCAAAGCAGTAATTTTCAAAGTGGAGAAATTCGCCAGATTTTATCTCCTGAAACTACTGCTTTATTACAAAAATTAGCTCAAAATTCTAACGTTACTCTCAATACTGTAATTCAGGGAGCTTGGGCAATATTACTAAATCGCTATAGTCGTAGTAAAGATATAGTTTATGGAATTACAGTAGCAGGAAGACCGCCAGAATTACCAGGGGTGGAAGGAATGATTGGCCCTTTCATCAATACTTTACCGTTTCGGGTTTTAGTTTCCGCCGAACTAACTCTCTCATCCTGGTTGCAAAATTTACAAGCAAGAGCGGCGTTAATCCGTCAATTTGAACACTCTAGTTTGTCTGATATTCAAGGTTGGAGTGATGTTCCTAGAGGAGAGCCACTATTTGAAAGTTTACTGGCTTTTGAAAACTTTCCGGTTGATAAATCTTTAAAAGCAGCAGATTTTGGTCTAAATGTTCCAGAATTGTCTTTCTTTGAGAGTACTCATTATCCCTTAACTTTGGTGGTGGTTCCCGATGATGCACTTTCACTGAAATTAAGTTACAATGCGACTCGCTTTGATGAGTCAGTGATGGAATTACTGTTGTCGCAATTTTGTCATTTACTGATTAATATGGCAAATAATCCTCAAGCGCCTTTGCAGTCTTTATCCCTAATTGGTTACAACGAATCGATAATTCCACAACCGGAATTTTTCATAAAGCGATCGCCAATGACTATCAGGGAGATTTTTGCATCAACAGTGAGCCAGTATCCACAACGGATTGCTCTAACTTTTGATGGAGAAAACCTGACTTATCAAGAATTAGATGGACTTTCTAATCGTATTGCCCGATATCTACAAAAACAAGGTATTGGTGCAAATAAACGAGTGGTGATTTGTTTGGAGCGCTCTCCAGAATTGATTATAGCGATGCTGGGTGTTGTCAAAGCCGGGGGTGTATATGTTCCTGTGGATCCTGCTTATCCACGGGAGCGTCTTGAGTATACGATTTCTGACTGTGAAGCGGAACTGATTCTCACCACAACTGATATCAGTCGGCAACTTCCAGAAGGTAAAGTAAAAGTATGTTTAGATGCAGAAGATGCACCATATTTAAGAGAAAACACTGAATATGTCCCGATAAAAGACCTGAGTCCGGAATCAGGGGCTTACATTATTTATACATCTGGTTCTACAGGTAAACCCAAAGGGGTATTAGTTAGCCAGCATAATGTGACTCGTTTGTTCGGCAGTACGGAACACTGGTTTGGATTTAACGAACAGGATGTTTGGACATTCTTCCATTCCTTCGCGTTCGATTTCTCCGTGTGGGAAATTTGGGGAGCCTTGCTACATGGTGGAAGACTGGTAATTGTACCTTATTGTGTCAGTCGCAATCCGCAAAGCTTCCTTGAGCTATTAAAATCGGAGCAAGTTACTATCCTTAATCAAACTCCTTCTGCTTTTACTCAATTATTAGCAGCAGAAGGTGAAATCGGAAAAGTATCGTTAAACCTACGTTATATAATTTTTGGTGGTGAAGCTCTGAACCTACTATCTTTGCGTCCCTGGTTTGAACGTCACACAGAAAATCAGACACGCTTGGTGAATATGTATGGTATCACGGAAACAACTGTCCACGTTACTTATAGACCAATTACGGAAGAAGATGTAGATAAGGCATCAGGTAGTGTGATTGGTAAACCGATACCCGATTTAAATCTTTATATTCTCGATGCTGATGGTAACCCCTTACCACAAGGAGTAATTGGTGAAATCTATGTGGGAGGTGCGGGTGTTACTTGTGGCTATATTAATCGAGAGGAATTGAATGCAGAACGTTTTGTCAAAGATTATTTTACTGACCCTTCTATAGATTCTACATCTCGTTTGTATCGTACTGGTGACAATGCTCGTTTTCTTCCTAATGGTGATATAGAATATTTGGGACGTATCGACGATCAAGTCAAAATTCGCGGATTCCGGATTGAAATTGGCGAAATTGAAACGGCGATTTCCCAGTACCAAAATGTACAGTCTGCTATAGTTTTGGTGGATTCCGATGCTGAAACTAATCAAAAACGTTTAATTGCTTATGTAGTATTTTCTAGCATTGAAAAACAACCAAGCATCGAAATTCTGCGCCATCATCTACAACAAAGTTTGCCAGATTATATGATACCGTCCCAGATTATTTATCTGGAAAAATTTCCCCTCACAACCAACGGTAAAATTGATAAAAAGGCGTTACCAAAACCAGAAATTCAACGAGAATATTTTGAGGTTGCCTTTGTACCTCCAGTGACATCCATTGAGTCAAGTTTAGCTAATATTTGGCAACAAGTTTTAGGAGTAGATCGGGTAGGAAGATTCGATAATTATTTTACTTTAGGTGGCGATTCGATTCGCAGCATTCGGGTTTGTTCTCTCGCTCAAGCGGAAGGTTTAAATTTAAAAATAGAACAAGTTTTTTCTGAACCGGTGCTGTCAGATTTAGCGGCATTATTAGCAGAAAAAGAATTAGAAATTAATGATAATTATGTCCAACCTTTTGGTTTAATTCCTGCTGAAGATAGAGAAAAAATCCAAGATTGGGCTGAAGATGCCTATCCTTTGGCGCAACTGCAAGCAGGGATGTTATTTCATGGCTTATATTCGGAAGTTTCTACAACTTATCATGATGTTTTCAGTTTCCGAATTCGCATTCCTTTTGATTTAAAAGTTTGGTCAGAAGCCTACGATCAAATGTTTGTGAGACATCGGGTATTAAGAACTGCATTTTATTTATCAGAATTTAGTCAGCCAATTCAGGTAATTGTTAAAGATGTTTCTCCTCAAATTCTATTTACTGATTTAACAAATTTATCTAAACAATCACAGGATGATTACATCAAAAATTTAATTCAAAAAGAACGAGAAAATCGCTTTGATTATACAAAAGCGCCGTTAATACGTTTTCATATTCATCTACTGGATGAAAATGTGATGGAAGCCTCGTTTACGGTGCATCATGCCATTTTAGATGGATGGAGTTTAGCCAACTTTTTATCGGAATTAACGGGCTTGTATCTACATCTGATGAATAGGAATGTACCGGCTTTACCCGCTGCACCGAATTTAGAATATTCTCAGTTTATTGCTTTAGAACAACAGGCTTTAGCTAATGAAAACCAACGAGAATTCTGGCAAAAACAATTAGCGGCTATTCCCTTCACTCAATTACCGCGTTTACCAGGATTGGATAATGGGGATTCTGAATTAGAAAAAGTTGATTTGATTTTATCGGATACTATTTCTCAAAGCTTAAAAGATGTTTCTCATGAATTGGGTGTTCCTTTAAAAACTGTATTACTAGCGCTGCATCTGCATGTATTAAGCTTCTTTGCTGGTTCAGAAGAAGTTGTAACTGGTTTAGTATGTAATGGTAGACCAGAAGAAGTTGATAGCGAACGGGTTTTAGGGCTATTTTTGAATACGTTACCATTGCGCCTCAAATTACCATTAGGTTCTTGGGTTGATTTAATTAAAGCAACTTGGAAAGCCGAGCAAGCATTAGTTCCTAATCGTCGGTTTCCTTTAGCAGAAGTTCAGCGTTTAAATCAAAATCAAACTCTGTATGAAACCTCCTTTAACTTTGTCAAATTCCATGTTTATGAAGGGTTATTAAATTGGCGAGAACTGGAATTATTACAATCGGAATCTTTGGATGAAACCAATATTCCCTTTGCAGTTAGTTGGAGTGAGGAAGTCGCTGCTGTAAATATTGCTTTGAATATCACCTACGACAGTAAGCATTTTTATTCAGAACAAATAAACACGATTGCTAACTATTTTCAAAGCTGTATTGAAGCACTAATTACGAATCCCCAAGCATATCGCTACAACCAGAATCCATTCCCAGTTGCTAATTTCCAATTACCAGTTCCTAATTATCAATTTGTTCATGAGATATTTGCCCAACAAACTGCTAAATATCCAGATGCGATCGCAGTAATTTGTGGAGACAATAATTGGACTTATCAAGAATTAAATCAAAAAGCCAATCAAATAGCACGTTTATTATGCGATCGCGGTATTAATAAAAATCAACCAGTAGGTATTTGTTTAGAACGTTCTTTTGAGATGGTATGTACAATCCTAGCGGTGATCAAAGCTGGGGGTTGTTATGTACCAATAGATCCTAATTATCCTGCAATTCGCATCCAATCTATGTTAACGGATGCCAAAGCCAATATCATCTTAACTAGCTCAAATATAAAAATACCTGAATTATTTAATATCTCTCATCAGAGAATTAATCTCGATGCTGATAGAGAGGAAATTTCTCTACGATCATCAGAAAACTTAAACATTCCCATTGCAGGTGGAGATATTGCTTATATTATCTTTACTTCTGGTTCAACTGGTAAACCCAAAGGAATCGCTGTTTCACACCAAGCCTTAGCAAACCATCAAAATTGGTTCTTAAATACCTTTGCACTCACAAATAAGGATATCGTCTTACAAAAGACACCATTCAGCTTTGATGCTTCGGTATGGGAATTCTGGACTCCTTTAATGGTTGGTGGGATATTGGTAATGGCAAAACCACAAGGACATCAAGATCCAGCATATCTCGTAAATACTATTAAAAGTCAAAAGGTAACTTTACTGCAACTAGTTCCCAGTTTATTAGAAATGCTGTTGGCTGAACCAGGATTTTCTCACTGTGGTAGTTTGCGTCATGTGTTTAGTGGTGGTGAAGCTTTAAAAACACGAGTTGCTAAGGAATTTAAACAAAAGTTATCTATCCCCCTAGTCAATATTTACGGCCCCGCAGAAACTACAATTGATGTTGCTTATCATATTTGTACAGAACATGAAAATACAGATGTGATTCCCATTGGTAAAGCTGTGACAAATACCAAGTTATATATTCTTAACTCCCATTTACAACCGGTACCTATGGGAACACCTGGAGAATTATTTGTTGCTGGTTTACAGTTAGCACGGGGTTATTGGGATTTACCGGGTTTAACTGCGTCAAAATTTTTACCAGACCCCTTTGCGGAAAATCCAGGTAGTCGGATGTATAGTACAGGGGATTTAGCCCGTTATTTAGCAGATGGAAGAATTGAGTTTTTAGGAAGGGTAGATAGACAAGTAAAAATACGCGGTTTCCGGATTGAAACTAGTGAAGTTGTCGCCGCTTTAGAAAAACAAGATTGGATAGTTCGTGCTGCTACTAAAGTTTTGGTTACTGCTGGTAAACCAAACCGTCTTGTTGCTTATTTAGAATTTAATCAAGCGCCGCAAAACTGGTTAAAAGTGCTGAGATTTCAGTTATCACAAATTTTGCCAAATTATATGATTCCGGCATTTTTTGTAGATATAGATAACTGGCCGTTCTTACCCAATGGCAAAATTGATATTAATGCTTTACCTTTACCAGTTGAAGAAAATTCTGTTGATTTCACAGAATATGTTGCGCCGGAAAATGAAATTGAAGAAATTTTAGCTCAATTGTGGTCAGAAGTATTACAAATATCTCGTGTAGGAGTTGAAGATAATTTCTTTGAATTGGGCGGTGATTCGATTCTCTGTTTACAAATTATTGCCAAAGCCAGAGATTTTGGATTGTATTTTACGCCACAAGATTTATTTAAACATCCCCAAATTACTGAGCTTGCGCCACAAGTTAAAAATAAGGTCAGCGATGGGGTTGTTTTACCCAGTTTGGATAAAAATAATATTCCTCTGAGTCCGATTCAAAGTTGGTTTTTCCAACAAGAATTAGTACATCCGGAATTTTGGAACCAGTCAATTTTATTGGATGTCAAGCCGGAATTTAATTCCGAGCAAATTGAAATTGCTTTAAATCGAATAGCCACAATTCATCCAGCTTTTAGTCTGAGATTTAATCAAACTGATGCGACTTGGAAACAAAAATTAGTTGAAGATGGCAATAATTTAAATTTTGATATTGTGGATTTAACCAAAGGACGAATCTCAGAATTATCAAATATTGGCACAAAATATCAAGCTCAACTCAATTTAACAACAGGAAGCCTCTTCCAAGCGGTTTATTTCCAAACTGATGAAAATACACCCGATAAACTACTGTTAATAATCCATCATTTAATTGTTGATGGTGTTTCTTGGCGGGTAATTCTCAGAGATTTATCGATTTTGCTGGCTGGCGGCTCCCTGTCAATACCCCAAAATACTTCTTTTCCACAATGGAGCAACTATTTAAATAAAATTGCTCAAGACAATCAATGGAATCAAGATTTAGACTTCTGGAAAACCCAAACTGTTGACAACAACTCATTACCTAATTCATTCCCTAATTCATTCCCTTTAGATTTTCC
Source organism: Richelia sp. UBA3308 (assembly GCA_002361335.1). Taxonomy (GTDB): domain Bacteria; phylum Cyanobacteriota; class Cyanobacteriia; order Cyanobacteriales; family Nostocaceae; genus Rivularia. The sequence continues at coordinate 35,732 of DESS01000318.1, read as the reverse complement.
CGAAAAATTAGCTGAAAATACAGAAAATTCTGCGGCACAAATTGAATGCGATTTGAATCCAGAATTAACTCAAATTCTGCTTTATGAATTACCTCGTACTCATAAAACCCGAGTCCAAGAAGTACTGTTAACTGTCCTCTTAGATGTAGTCACACAATGGACAAAAACATCAGAAATTACCATTGCTTTAGAAAATCATGGTAGAGATAGCGATTTTACTAACAATCTCGATATTTCTGATACCATTGGTTGGTTTACATCATTATTCCCCTGTAAATTAACCAAAAATAGTGATGACTTATTAGATAATTTATCCGGTGTCAAAACTCAACTACACAACTTACCCAATAATGGTTTTTCATATCTGATTCTGAGTCAAAAACCTGAAACAGCAGAAACATTACCGCCAATTCCCCAAGGTATCTTGTTTAATTACTTGGGACAATTTGATGAAACCCTTGACTCATCAGCACCCTTCACTCCCGCAATTGATGATCCAGGACTTTCTCGTCACCCAGAAAACAAACGTAGTTTCCAATTAGAAATTACCGCCTTCATTGCGAACAGCAAACTACAAATTCGATTCGGTTACAGTAAAGCCTTACATCAAGAACAAACAATTCGCCAACTATCCGATAACTTCAGCCAACAATTGCAAAATCTCTTAGCAATTAGCCGTACTCAAACATACAATTGGACACCGGAAGATTTTCCCCTAGCTGCACTCAATGAATCACAATTAAATACCGCTTTAACTAACACCACCGATGTCGAAGATATTTATCCCTTATCCCCAGTTCAAGAAGGAATACTTTTCCATACAATTTACGAATCAGAAAGAGATATTTATCTACAACAAGTAACTGGGGAAATTTCAGGAACTCTTGATGTTGAAACATTTAAAAATGCCTGGCTATCCTGTATAAACCGCCACCCCAGTTTACGAGCATCATTTATTTGGCGAGATTTACCGCAACCGCTACAACGCATTCACCGTCAAATAAATTTACCTTTTGTTGTTGAAGATTGGCAGGAATTAGAACAAAATATTGTAGAGGAAAAATGGTCTTCACTATTAACAACAGACCGTTCTCTTGGGTTGGGTACAGAAACAGCACCGCTAATGCGGATGACCTTAATTAAAACCGAATCTGATAAATGGCGTTTCCTATGGACTCACCATCATTTACTCTTAGATGGTTGGTCATTACCCCTAGTTTTTCAGGATGTAATCGCATTTTACCAATCCAAACGCCCACATCTACCCCAACCTCCTGTTTATCGTGACTTTATTGCTTGGTTACAGAAACAAGAATCTCAACAAGCACAATCATTTTGGCAGCAAGAATTAAATGGTATATCCTCAGCTACCAATTTCAACTTCAAAAAACATCACACCAATGCTCCACAAACCTTAACAACTAACATCTCTCCAGAAATTTACGCCAAACTGAAAACATTTGCTCAATCAAACCAAATTACATTAAATAGTTTAATCCTAGGTGCTTGGGGAATGCTGTTGAGCCGATATAGTGGTGCAAAAGATGTAGTATTTGGTGTAACTGTTTCTGGTAGGACAACTGAATTATCAGGGTTTGCTGACATGGTGGGTTTGTTCATTAACACCTTACCATTACGCCTGAAATTAGACCCAAGCACTTCCTTCCAAGAGTGGTTAAGGGTACTACGCAATCGGATGTCCCAAATCAATCAATATTCATTCAGTCGTTTAACAGATATTCAAGCATGGAGTGATATTCCTAGGGGAGAACCGTTATTTGAATCCATCGTGGTATATGAAAACTACCCAGTTTCAGAAAAATTGCGTGAAAATCCTGGAAAATTAGCGATTGATGCCGTTGAATCCCTAGAGAAAAATCATTATCCAGTCAGTCTCTATGCCTTACCAGGAGAAGATTTGACCCTGAAAATTGCTTTTGGTCAAGATTTTGCTACTGCCACAGAACGAGAGCAACTATTGCATCACTTTACACAAATATTGACCAGCTTTGTTACAGAAGAACCTGAATTTATCGGTGATATTGGTCTCTTATCGAAACAAGAACACAAAACAGTAAATAAGTCAATTACCCATCACCCATTACCAAATACCACAGTCGATCGATTATTTACTCAACAAGCATCCCTAACTCCCGATGCAATAGCCATTTATCCATCCCTTACTTACCGGGAATTGGAACGCAAATCCAACCAAGTAGCTCATGCACTTATAGAATTAGGAGTAACCCCCGAAACATTAATAGCTGTATGCTTAGAACGTCATCCAAGTTTAGCGATCGCATTATTAGGGATAATGAAAGCAGGTGCCACTTATGTACCTCTCGATCCTAACTTCCCCCCCGAGCGCCTCTCCTGGATGCTTCAAGACAGCGATGCCAGAGTAATTATTACAGAAGATAAAATTGCCCCCCAATTACCAACATCATCAGCAAAAATCCTACTCTTAGATGCAGCAGCAACCACCGTAGATCATCAACCAGATACTACACCACCCCAACTTACCAGCAACAATCATTTAGCTTACGTTATTTATACCTCCGGTTCCACTGGTAAACCCAAAGGAGTACAAATCCAACATCAATCTTTGATCAATTTCCTCCTCAGTTTCCAAGAAAAACTACAATTGAACAAAGGTGATACCCTCGTAGCAGTAACTACAATTTCCTTTGACATTGCCGGATTAGAACTATTTTTACCCTTAATTAGCGGCGCTTCCTTGGTAATCGCCTCCAAAGAAACAACAAGAGATGGATTTAAATTAGCCCAATTACTGCAACAATCCCAAGCCACCATCATGCAAGCTACCCCAACTACCTGGAGATTGCTTCTAGCTGCGGGTTGGCAACCAAATGATGATTTTTCAGTTCTTTGTGGTGGCGAAGCCATGCCAACTGACTTAGCAGCCTCCCTTCTGAAATTAAACCTGAATTTGTGGAATGTTTACGGCCCCACGGAAACCACAATTTGGTCTACCATCAAGGAAGTTAAAAATTCACAAGATGCACTTTCCATCGGTCAGGGAATTAACAACACTCCGATATATATTTTAGATAATGCTGGGTTACCCGTACCCGTGGGAATTGTAGGTGAATTATTTATTGGCGGAATCGGATTAGCAAGGGGTTATCGTCAAAAAGCTTCACTAACCGCAGAACGATTTGTCCCCAATCCCTTTGCCACAAATCCTGGTGAAAGACTCTACCATACAGGTGATTTAGCACGTTGGCTACCCAACGGTGAAATTGAATTTCTCGGACGTTTAGACTACCAAGTTAAAATCCGTGGTTTCCGCATCGAAATTGGTGAAATTGAAACAGTTATTCAAAACCATCCTGCAATCTCCCAAGGCATTGTGCAAGCAATTGGCGATACCCCAGAAAACAAAAAACTTGTTGCCTATATAGTCATAAAACCTGACACAGATAAACCCAGCTTGTCAGAATTACAAACCTATGCATCAGCAAAACTACCCGATTACATGTTGCCAAACACTTGGGTATTTCTCGATGCAATGCCTTTGACACCCAACAATAAAATTGATCGGCAGGCTCTACCATTACCAAATCAATTAGACAATCAAGTTGAATATACACCACCGAGAAATCCCATTGAAGAAGCATTAACTTATATCTGGCAAGAAATTCTCCAAATCGATAAAGTCGGAGTACTCGATGACTTTTTCCAACTAGGTGGACATTCCTTATTAGCAGCCCAAATTCATGCTCGCATAAGAAAAGTATTCCTAACAGAAGTCGAATTACGGGAACTTTTTGATGCCCTCACCATTGAGAAAATGGCACAACTTTTGTTAGCGCGAGATCCACAATCGGGAAGAACAGAAAAAATAGCCAAAACCTTTTTACGGCTGAAGAAAATGACACCGGAAGAAAAAGCCAAACTTCTACAACAGAAACGCAATCGGGAGTAGTTAATTGATTACTTACTTGTGCGATGTAAATTTCTTCACAAATAGCGCGAAGATTATATTTGTATTGCCATTCTGGATAATGAGATTGAAATTTACTCACATCTGATATATACCAAATGTGATCTGTCTAACGGGTATGGGGCATGGGGCATGGGAAAATAAATTAAAAAAATTGGTTGAGAAAGTCTTATAGATTTGTATTGCAAGATAGATAAAGATAAAATGAAATTAGAAAATGTTAGAGCTATAGTAACCGGTGCAGCAAGTGGAATAGGACGCTGCATAGCCCTTGAATTAGCTCGTGAAGGAGCAAAAGTAGTTGGTGGCGATATTGATCTAGACGGGTTGAAAGAACTCTCAGCCGACAGTAAAGAGCTTCCAGGAGAAGTACACGGTTTACATCTTGATGTAGCCAATGAATCAACTGTGAAAGATTTTATGGCTCAAGCGTATGAAAAAATCGAATATGTCAATACCCTAGTTAATAATGCCGGTATTCTCCGAGATGGCTTACTAGTTACACAAGATAATGAAGGTTGGTTGCGAAAAATGCCAACAGCACAGTGGAAGCGAGTCATTGATGTAAATTTAACTGGTGCTTTTTTTATGGCACGAGAATTTGCTGCTCTTGCAATTGAGAAAAATACTTCTCCAGCTTTAATAGTAAATATCTCCTCTATTACTAGATCGGGAAATCCTGGGCAGTCCAATTATAGTGCTTCCAAAGCTGGATTGGATGCAGATACGCGCACATGGGCAATAGAATTGGCTCCTTTCGGATTTCGGGTAGCAGGAATAGCACCAGGATTGACAAATACCCCAATTCTGAGTAGAGTATCCGAAGCCGCGATGACCGAGATGATAGGCAAAATACCATTAGGTCGTATAGGTGAACCATTAGAAATCTGGCAGGCTATGCGTTTTATTATTGAATGCGACTACTTCACCGGTAGTGTTATAGATGTAGATGGTGGCGCTAAATTCTAACCTTTTTTTGTCACTCTAGGTAGAGGAAAAATAGAAATACGAATAATTTGGTGAGCGCAAAAATTGAGTCAGTGAAATAATTAATTATTCTTTGAAGCTTCAAGAAGCCTTGATACAGTTGAGGAATTTCAAACTAATACTGTTATAAAACTTTTACCTCAGCCCTTCGGGTAAAAGTCGCGAAGTAAAAAGTAAAAAGTAAAAATTAATAAATATTGCCCGCTATTTTGGTATAAAGCCTCGTCTTTTAAAGACGAATAAAAATCAAATTATCATTATTTGAATCCTCTACCCTTTAGGGAGAGGTACTACTTCTTACTTCTTACTTGTGAACACTTTCTCTACAAAACTGTCTGCGAGAACAAGATTGAATTTAAATCCCAATTTTTGCAACTCTCCTATCATTTGAGCAGCTATTTCTGGTTTGGTGCGATACTTAAGTGGTTAGACAAAATAAATTGTGTCATTGCGAAGGATAGTGAAGCAATCTCCGCCGTCTTGCGTTCATCGAAGATGTGCCGAAGGCATATGCCACGTTACGCTACGCTCCACTCGCAATGACAAATATACAATTAATTTTGTTCAAGTACTTATCTCACCGACTTTAATCTTTCTCTTGGTTTATAAATTTCAAATGTTAATGGAAAAGTCAAGGGTTCCCATTAAAAATTTTTAAGTAACATCCCACCCTTTTTAGGGTGGGCTTTGGTTTAAATTCTCTAAAATTTAATTTAAGTAAAATTAAATTTTAAATCTATTCCCTAAGTTTCCACGACTTCCTTAACCAATTGGGCTAATTTCTGTGCACTTTCAGGAACTGCGATTGTCTTGGCTTTTTCGCTCATTTCTTGCAATTTTTCCGGCGATCGCAATAAATTTAATACTTCGGTTTGCAGTTTCTGTGCGGTTAAATCTTTCTGTTGAAATAATATTCCCGCTCCGGCTGTTGTATATACTTGAGCGTTGTAGGTTTGATGGTCTTCTGCTGCATAAGGATAAGGAATTAAAATTGCTGGAGTACCACATACAGCCAATTCTGTGATGCTTCCAGCGCCGGAACGACTGATAGCTAAATCCGCTCTTTGTAACAACGCTGCCATATTGTTATAAAATGGCATCGAAATATACTGGGGATGCTTTAAACTATCCGCTTCTGGGTCTTTATCACCCGTTAAATGTACTACATAAGCACCAGCCTCAAACCATGGCCCAGCGCTCTCACGAACTAACTTATTTACCGAAACTGCCCCTTGACTACCGCCAAAAACTACAATTACAGGTACATCTTTAGGAATTGGTAAATCTAAGGATGCTACAACTTCAGGATCTAGAAATGTAGACCGTACTGGAGTACTAGTATAGATAGTTTTATTCTTAGGTAAATATTTTGTAGCAGCCTCAAATCCAACAGCGACTGCATTACACTTAGGACCAAAAAAGCGAGTTACTTTACCAGGTAAAGCGTTAGATTCGTGAAGAATTACCGGTAAGTTCATAGAACGAGCTGCAATCACCGCAGGGCCAGAAATATAGCCACCTGTTGTGAAAACTCCGTCAAACTTGCCTTGTTTTAAAATTTTCCTGACTTGTAAAATTGAACCAATGAGTTTACCCAAGGTGAGTAGAGAAGAAATGCCAAAACCTTTTTGGAACCCTTCAACTCCAATGGTATTCAATTTATACTGTTTGGGAACTAGCTGAGTTTCTAACCTGTTAGGGACACCCAGCCATTCAATTTGATACTCTGGCAATTGTTCCGCAAGTGCGATCGCCGGAAATAGATGTCCGCCAGTTCCGCTGGCTGCTATAAGTAATCGTATAGGAGCGTCTTGCATTAACCCAATACCTCGGTTAGCGCCATAAGCGTAAATATTGAATAAAACAATTTCCTGTTTTTTCGTAAACTCATCCGGAATTTCACCTGTAAAGGAAAGTTCCAGCATAAGTTATACATAAAAACAGCGAATAACTATTGTAGTTAAATGACCTACAACATAAATACCAATGCCTAACTTTAATACCTTAATACGCGCCAGAAAATCAAGAGTTGCTAGTAGCCCTTGGGTAATTTTATTTATCCTCAGCCTTGGTTTAACTACTGGTTGGAAATCGGCCCAGGCAAACGTACCAAAAAATGCACCTCCGGAAGTAAAAACTCTCTTAACCCAAATTGATGCAGCTGCAAACCGCGCTGATGTCAAGGGTGTGATGAATTTCTATAGCCCTAATTTTGCTCATGGAGACGGATTAAGCCGTTCGAGCATGAAAAAAGCTTTAACTTCTTTGTGGAAGCGTTATCCAAGGTTAAGATACAATACCAAATTAAAATCTTGGAAAACCCAAGGTAATACTATTATTGCTGATACAGTAACGAATATAGTTGGTTTACCTTCTGCCAACAATAAAAAATTAGGCATGAATGCTACCATTAAATCACGTCAGCGCATCGTTAATGGTAAAATTGCTCGTCAAGATATTTTATCGGAACGTACTGAACTTACTTCTGGTGTCAATCCTCCTAAAGTAGATATTAATTTACCCGAACAATTAAAAGCCGGACAGCGCTATTATTTTGATGCTATTGTTAAGCAGCCTCTAGGTGATGATTTCCTTTTAGGTGCGGCTTTAGACGAAGCCGTTAAACCAAATAAATATTTAAAACCTACACCTGTAAACTTGGAATTACTTTCTGCTGGTGGAATATTTAAAGTTGGACGCGCACCCAACTTACCCGGTAATCAATGGATTTCTGCTGTACTAGTACGAGGAAATGGTATGACTATGATTACTCAGCGCGTGCGAGTCGTGGGAAGATAAAAATTTAGGAGTTAATTGTTAGTGGTTAGAAGTTATGGATTATGAAAGCAGTTAACTCATAATTGTATAATCTATACTGCCAGGGACTCTAAGTCCCTGTCTTACTGCAAAAGTCCGATTTATTAGGAATAGGAATGTCTCTATAATTATCTTCAAAGTTAATATTTTAACTGCTAAGTGCTAACTTTTATTTATCGAGACCTTTGGGTTTAAAACCCCACCGTCTGTACGTTGCTAGTAATTGGTTGGGCTCCAAAACCCCATCCAATTACCTCTCCCTCTCTCCCTCTCTCCCTCCCTCTCTCCCTCCCTCTTTATGGCTTCAATTCAAAATCAAATTGTATTAATAACTGGCGCAAGTAGTGGAATTGGTGCGTCTTGTGCCAAATACTTTGCAAATGCGGGAGCAAAATTAATTTTAGCGGCGCGACGGATGGAACGTTTGCTGCAAGTTGTAGAGACTTTACAATTATCTTCCGAACAATTCCATCTTTTAGAACTTGATGTACGCAACCGTTCCGCTGTAGAATCTGCTATATCTAACTTACCATTACAATGGTCTAAGATCGATATTCTCATTAATAATGCCGGTCTTAGTCGCGGTTTAGACAAGCTTCACGAAGGTAGCTTCCAAGATTGGGAAGAAATGATTGATACCAATGTTAAAGGTTTGCTTTACCTTACCCGTTGCGTAGTTCCGGGAATGGTCGAACGTCAACAAGGTCATGTCGTTAACATCGGTTCTATCGCCGGACATCAAACTTATCCCGGTGGTAATGTCTATTGTGCTACTAAAGCCGCAGTTAGGGCAATTTCTGAAGGTTTGAAACAAGATTTGTTAGGAACTCCCATTCGCGTTAGTTCCGTCGATCCTGGTTTGGTGGAAACTGAATTTAGTCAAGTACGATTTCATGGAGATGGCGATCGCGCAAAAAAAGTATATCAAGGATTAACTCCCCTCACACCAGATGATATCGCCGATGTTGTGTTATTTTGCGTTACTCGTCCCCCACACGTAAATCTCAGCGAAATTTTATTAGTACCAGTTGACCAAGCTAGTGCGACGATGGTTAATCGCAAGGTTTAGATATTATTATAGGTTTAAGAAAGAAGAATTAATAAGACAGTTCTTAGCACTCTGTAAATATTGACATAAATACTTAAGAAAATTAAGAGATAGTTAGATTAAAGCAATAAACAAATTAATAATATATAACAATAGCCGCAAATTTTCTACATTATCTTCTTTATGTCAGAAAACGAATCTGCCGTAAATTCATCTATCTCTAACCAAAAGCAAAATTTCTTTGTGGTTGGTATTGGTGCATCCGCAGGGGGACTCCGCGCTCTTGAGGAATTCTTCGAGCATATGCCAACGGATAGCGGAGCTGCTTTTGTGGTGATTCAACACCTTTCACCAGATTTCAAAAGTTCGATGAAGGAGTTATTGGAACGACGTACCCGAATGAAAATATATCGGGTAACAGAAGGAATGGTACTGCAACCGAATTCGGTATATTTAATTCCTCCTGGAAAAAATTTAGTGTTACAAAACATAAAGCTACATTTATCAGAGCAAGAAAAACGTAACCGTCATGGAATAAACTTTCCCATAGACATTTTTTTAGAATCTTTGGCGAAAAACTATCTAGAAAGAGCGATTGGTGTAATTTTATCGGGAACTGGTAGCGACGGGACAAATGGTTTGAAGGCTATTAATGAAGTTGGGGGGTTTACGATGGTACAAGAACCCACAACTGCTCAATTCGATGGGATGCCACGAACTGCGATCGCAACAGGAATAGTAGATAGAGTTTTATCACCCCAGGAATTAGCTCGGTTGATTTATCAATTACTGAAATCGCCAAATTCACCAGATAAAAGCACTAAGAATGAGCTTGAGTTATTCAAACCCCATAGTTTGGAGCGTATTGCCAACATTTTGGCACAGCACGAGCAAATAGATTTTTCCCATTACAAAACTAGTACTCTTTCCCGACGCATTTATCGTCGCTATTTGATTAGTGGTTGCAATAATTTAGATGACTTTATTCGACTGTTAAAAACATCCCCCGAAGAGCGATCTATTCTACAGCACGATTTACTGATTAGCGTCACTAAATTTTTTCGCGATCCCCTAGCTTGGGATTTTTTGGAAACCAATGTAATTCCTAAGTTAATTGAAAAAGCCAATCCCCAAGAACAATTACGTTGTTGGGTAACTGCTTGTGCTACGGGAGAAGAAGCCTATTCTCTAGCTATGTTGCTTGATGAAGCAATTAGTAAATCCAATAAACCAATCAGGTTTAAAATCTTTGCCACCGATATCGATAAAGTAGCCTTAGAAAAAGCAAACCAAGGTATTTATAGCCAAACTATCGCTAACGAAGTTAGTCCCCAGCGATTAGAACGTTATTTCCTCAGGAAAGATAATTCCTTGCAAATAATTCGCAAACTCAGAGAACAAATATTATTTGCACCCCACGACTTAACTAAAGATGCCGGTTTTACCCGCATGGATTTAATTAGTTGTCGTAACGTGCTGATTTATTTGCAATCGGATTTACAGCAACAAGTATTACGCAATCTGCATTTTTATTTAGCATCAAAAGGTATTTTATTTCTGGGAGAAGCGGAAACCTTAGGTTACCTTGAAGCAGAATTTCTGCCTCTCGATAAAAAAAATAAAATTTATCAAAAACGGCGAGATGTCAGACTGAATATTCCCGTCAAGGGTATCGAACAAAATTCCCGTCCGCTACTTCCTTATGTCCCATTAAAAAACCAATCGGAAAATCGTCTCGAACCGATGGTGGATAAAGCCTTTGGTGCTTTTTTAGCAAAATATAAGGCTAGCTGTTTTTTAGCGGATCGAGAACATAGACTATTTCATACTTTTAATGATAATTTTGATATCTTAAAGGTAGCTATCGGTAGGACAACAATGGATATTACTAAAATGATTATCCCCGATTTACAGCTACCTTTAATTACAGCTCTTCATCGTGCTAAACGAGAGCATTCCTCAGTTACTTACACGGGTATAAAAATAGAATTAGACAATATAGAATACAATTTAAAACTGGAAGTTACCTATCACGAAAGCAATAAATTAGCCGATGATTTCTTTATGATTGTCGTTCAGGAAGATGAAATCCCTCTTCAGGCTTCAGGAGAAAGGTTTGAGGCTGATGCTGAAGCTTCCCAAAGAACTATAGAACTGGAGTACGAGTTACAGCAAACCCGCGAGAATTTACAAGCAGTAATTGAAGAATTAGAAACTACCAACGAAGAACAACAAGCTACCAATGAAGAATTGACAGCTTCTAATGAAGAGTTGCAAAGCACCAACGAAGAACTACATTCGGTAAATGAAGAACTATATACTGTTAATGCAGAATATCAATCAAAAATTGGCGAATTAACCGAAGTAAATAATGATATTGATAATTTGCTGCGGAGTACAGATATCGGGGTAGTATTTTTAGATAGAGAATTAAAAATTCGTAAATTTACCCCCGCAGCTACCGTTGCAATTAACTTAGTTGAAGCAGATATAAATCGTCCTTTAAAACACATTACTCACAACCTCAACTGTACCAATCTAATTGAATTACTTCAAAGAGTAATTCAAACTCAAAGAGTTCTAGATCAAGAAGTAAAATTAGTGGAAGAAGAATTTCATCTCTTGATGCGAATTAATCCCTATCTACTCAAAGATGGTCATTTAGATGGAGTTGTAATTTCCTTTATTGATATTGACGAACTCAAAAGAATTCAGCAACAAGTTAATTTAGTTAATCAAGAATTAAAAACTTCCCAGTTACAATTACGTCAACTAAATCAACAATTAGAAGAAAGAGTAAAAGAACGTACCCAAGCCTTAGAAAAATCAGAAGCTAGGTTAAGAGCTATTTTAGAGACAACTTCTTCAATAGTTTATCTCAAAGATGCTCAAGGAAAATATCTGCTGGTTAATCAACAATATTTAGAATTATTGAATTTAAACGAAGAACAAATTTTAGGTCATAGCAGCAACGATATTTTTCCTGAGCATATCGCTAATATATTAAATGCTAACGAAAACCAAGTTTTACAGACCAAATCAGTTCTACAATTTGAAGAAGAAATACCTGTTGGTGGCGATTCTATTCGTACTTATATTTCCACCAAAGCACCTCTAATCAATGATAGTGGGGCAGTTTACGCAATCTGTGGAATCTCTACTGATATTAGCGAACAAAAAGGTACCGAAGCAGAATTAAGAGAAAGTGCTGCTAGAGAGAGAACTTTACTTAATGTCGTTGAAAAAATCCGCGAAACTCTAGATATACAAGAAATATTTCAAGCTACAACTGAAAAAATCCGAGAAAACTTGAAATGCGATCGCGTTTCTGTTTATCAATTTAACCCCGATTGGGGTGGAAAATTTGTTGCTGAATCCGTAGGCGAGGAATGGGTTAAGCTTGTTGATAAGCAAAAGCAATATACTTGGGAAGATACCTATTTACAGGAAAATCAAGGAGGTCGTTATAAAAATAATCAAACTTTGGTTGTAGAAGATATCAATCAAAGTGATTTTAGTGATTGTCATCGGAAAATCTACGTACAAATTCAAGCAAAATCTTTTGCTATTGTACCTATATTCCAAGGAGAGCAACTTTGGGGATTATTTGCAGTATATCAAAATAAACATCCCCGTGTTTGGAAAGAAGGAGAAATCCGACTAGTTACCCAAACCGGAATTCAGTTAGGTATTTCCATAGCTCAAGTTGACTTATTTATCCAAATTCAAAACCAATCTTTAGAACTACAGCAAGCGAAAGAAACAGCAGAAACAGCAAATCAAGCAAAAAGTGCTTTTATTGCTCATGCTAGTCATGAATTACGAACCCCTCTCAACGCAATTTTGGGATTTGCTCAAATTCTTCAACAGGAAATGGGTTTGACAGATAGACAAGTAAGAGGAATTGAAGTAATTCAACGCTCTGGTCAACATTTGCTCACCTTGATCGATGATATTCTCTTCATAGCCAAAATTGAAGCCGATAAACTAAATTTAGAACTGACAGATTTTATTCTCTCCTCATTTTTAGATAACTTGGAAGCAATGATTAGGATTCGTTGTCAGCAGAAAGGAATCGAATTTGAGCATATAATTCTTTCCGATTTACCACAAATAGTAAGAGGAGATGAAACTCGTCTGCGTCAACTTTTACTCAATCTTCTTAGTAATGCGGTGAAATTCACTCCTACCGGAAAAGTCATCTTTAGCGTCGGCTACGTTCGAGATTTCACCGGAGAAGAATCAGATAATGGTGATAAAATTCGCTTTCATATTGCAGATACAGGAATAGGTATTCCCAAAGATAAGCTAACAGAAATATTTTTACCTTTTCAGCAATTAAACCATGATCAATCTTCCCAAGAAGGTACGGGATTGGGTTTGAGTATCAGCAAAAGTATTGTCGAACAAATGGGTAGCAAAATTAATGTTGCAAGTACTTTAGATCAAGGCAGTGAATTTTGGTTCGATATAGATTTTCCTAAAGTAGAATATCCTATAGAGTCCTTACTAGTTAAAAATAATAACCTCAAGATAACTGGCTATCAAGGAGAAAAACGTAAAATTTTAATCGTAGATGATTTAGATAATAACAGAGAAGTTTTAGTTGATTTTTTAACACCCCTGGGTTTTGAAATCATTCAAGCTAAATCGGGAACCGAAACAATTACCAAAACCGAAGAACATCAGCCCGACTTAATTATTTTAGATTTGATAATGCCCAATATGGATGGTTGGGAAGTAACCAGAACATTGAGACAACAACCAGCTTGGCAGAATTTACCTATTATTATGGTTTCTGCTAGTACTCTTCCATCAGATGAATCCCGTTGTTATCAAGCTGGAGCCAATGCTTTTCTAGCAAAACCTTTAAATTTTGAACAATTATTAAAGCTTTTAAAACAATATCTGAAATTAGAGTGGATAATCCAAGATGATTCACCCCCATTATTTCCGAACCTAGAAAATTGAGATCCAATAGAAACTAGAGATGATATTGTGATAGAGGATTGAGACTAATATTAGCTCAAAAATTAGCCGAGATCCTAAAAGCAACTGTTGATGTAGAAAGTGGAAACAAAGGGGTTATTTTTTGTATCAGATTTCCGGCTGGGAAGGGCATAGGGCATAGAGCATAGGGCATGGGGGATTGGAAGAATTATTCAACTCCTTACTCCTTACTCTTGTAATCTAAAAACTAAAATCTAAAATTCCTTCTGATGACATCAAAAACTGAAAATAAAATCGATTTTACTCAAAAATTGCTGGAGTTGATGCAGGAACAAGATATTCCAAGTTTTAAAGCTTTAAGTAAACTTGCTGGAGTTTCCGAATATCAAATACAGCGCTTGCGTTACGGTAAAATTGATCAAATGCGCTTGGAGTTTATCATGAAATTATCACAAGTGCTACAAATAAATTTAAGTGAATTAATAATTATTTTTTCAGAGACAAATTCGGAAACAGATTTAATAAAACAGCAAGGTTCAACTCAGCAATCATCCCAGCAAATAACAGATTTAAAAAAAGAATATGAACGTTTACAAAAGCAATTAGAACATCAAGAACAATTATTACTTTTTCAGTTTCAGCAATCGAGTTTACAACTGCTTGAATCATTGTTAATTCAATTTCCCACAGCAGCATACAAAGCCAGAGAAAATCGCCAGTTACCAGCAGTCAATATTATTCCATTAATAGAAAAACCGATTACAAGACTTTTACAAGAATGGGGAGTCGAAGCCATTGCTGAAGTTGGTACAGAATTACCCTATGAACCCGAAATCCACCAGTTAATCGAAGGGAACACACAACCGAAGCAAAAAGTCAAGATACGTTACACTGGCTACCGTCAAGGAGATAAATTATTGTATCGAGCCAAAGTTAGTCCGGTTTAGGGAGACAGGCGGATGGGGAGAAAATCTAAAATTAAACAACTCCTAACTCCTCCCCTAGCTTCTTCTTAACTTCCAATAGGAAATTAAACAACGATAAATAATAGAAAATCAGCTTCGATTGAGTGAAGAAAAGCTGCAAAAACTGTCTACAAATGTTCTCGATATGTTATTTCAATTTAAACTTGAAGCTTAAACTAAATTAAATTTTCCTTAGGCTAGTTCCGGTTGTTTTGAAATCTACGAACTTTTACCAGAACAAGTTATAACTGACGCTAGTACCGCTGAGCGGAAGTATCAAGGTAATAACTATTATAGGATAAGGGTTTCAACCGTTTGAAATGGGTAGTTTATTTTCGCCGTGCTGTACTAGGACGGTTAATTGTCTTTGCTCTGGGAGGCTGAATATAGGAGTTTTGGCGTTGAATTAAATACCACTCTTGTGGTATGCAGCTGTGCGCCGAGAATTCTACAAAGTATTACACCGGAGGCAGAGCGTTGCGGAAGCAATCCTCAACTGAAAACCCTCGCACCAAAAAGCGTTTTTATGGATAATGCCCGTATAAATATATTTGCCCTGAAGCAGGCGTACTTATCCAAGCTTTATGTAAAGATTGAGTTTATGTTTTAATCATTACATTTATTTGCTGTACCTTCGCGGCGCTAATTGGTATGAATTTGCTTGCACAATAGGCTTTACGATCCATAGATCAATTGTTTGTTCATTTTACATTTTAATTTATAAATGTTACTTCAGAAGTTATCCGCTGGCAAGTTGTCATTAAATGAACTATGATTAATATAGATTAAAAAGTAGACGTTTTTTTGTAGTAAAAATACTGAGAAACTATGACAGAGCATATTAAAGTTGTTCAACCCAGTGGTGTTTTAGATGCAACAAAATCCCAACAATTTCGGGAAGAAGTTATTAAATTGTTAGAAAGTAAACCAAAAATTGTATTGGTAGATTTAAAAGATATTACTTTTATGGATAGTTCTGGTTTAGGTGCTTTAGTATTAGCATTTAAAACCTTAAAAACAGCAGATACTAAGCTAGTACTTTGTTCGATTAGCGAGCAAGTCAAAATCTTATTTGAACTTACTGGAATGGACAAAGTCTTTGAAATCTTTTCCAATCAAGATGAATTTAATCAAGCTGTAGTTTAAATTGCTTAATTAAAGCCGATTTGGAGTATAGATAAATCATCATCAAAGGCATTTTTTGAATTCAAATCAACAAGACAATTGAGAATATTTTCTAGGGGACTGCTAGAAAAATGATACAAGCGTGTAACTTTTTGGATAAAATTATCAAGTCCCATAAGTTGACCATCAGATAAAGTTATTTCATAAGCACCATCACTAAAAATATACAAGGTGCTATTTTTTTCAATTTTGCAAAATCCATCAGTATATTTAACCTCTGGAAACATACCAATTGGCATTCCAGGGGTTTTTAATAATTTGATAGCATTATTATTACTAGATAATAATATAGCAGGTGGATGACCGGCACTTGAATAGACTAATTCGCGCTTGACTTGGTTGTAAACTCCATACCAAATAGTAAAGTATTTATCATTTTGATAATTCATTTGAAAAGTAGCGTTTAAAGCATTTAATACTTCCTTGGGTTGGTAATAATTTAAATCCTTAAGAGCACGGGAGCGTAGTAAGTTTAATACCGAAATAGAAGGTAAAGTCGCTTTCAGTCCATGCCCTGCGGTATCAAGTAAATAAATTGCTAAATAATCGTCATCTAGCCAATAGTAATCGAAACAGTCACCACCAAGTTGCTGGGAAGGAATAAATGTATAATTTATATTTAGAGGTTGAATGATTGGCGCAGGTAAAAGAGAACGCACGTAATCCGCAGCCTCTGATAATTCTGCTTCTAAAATTTGTTTTTGAGCTTTTAAATCTCGACTCATTTGATGTAAGCGTAAACCTGCCCTTACCCGTGCTTGCATTTCATTTTGTTCTATGGGTTTAGTGATAAAATCATCAGCACCAGCATCTAATCCTTTAACGCGATCGGCAACTGAATCCAAGGATGTTAAAAGAATAAAAAATGTAGTAGATAAATTAGGATCTTTCTTGATGTAACGACAAACATCAAGCCCACTTAATCCTGGCATTAACCAATCACAAATAATCATTCCTGGAGGAGAAATCAGAGCTTGTGCAATTCCCTCCTCACCGTTGCTGACTGCAAGTACTTTATAACCCTGCTTTTCCAGCATTCTTTTAAGCAAAATTTGAACGGCTGGATCATCATCGATTACTAATATTTGAAACATAAAAAGTAGCCGCTTGCTAATAAAAATAAAAAATAAAATAAATATGGCCGCGCCTTGCAGCAAAAGAAAATAGATTTGTTTTTATGATTTATCAACCCTATTTTCTGCCTTATTTACTACAGACAGTTTTCTTCAGTACAATATATACGTAGCTTAGCCGATTATAGTGGCGTAGTGGGATTTAACCATAAGATTAAGCTCCGTTTTAGCCGATCTAAATCCCGATATACTTCTTGCTTAAACCACTGTCCAAAAGCATCTAGGGGATTAAATTCTTTGCCGGGTTGCCATTTTAAATCTTGACCTAAAGGTGTAAGGTGGTTACCTCTTAGGGTTTGTGTTGTTATCATCTCCCCATAACGATTCTGTAACAATTGAGTTAAGGCTGTTGATTGGTCAAGAGTATCATTGCTAAATTTTACTAATAAGTTACGACGAATTTTATAGTTTTCTTTCACCAGCTTGTAAGTCTCTGTAGGTGAAGGGGTAAACTCAACATCAAAGGCATTGTTAAATTGTTCTACCAAAGGAATCGCATCCCGTGCGGCGTAGTTGTTAAATGATACAAGGATATTTCCCGCACGTTTAACTCCATTTCCACAACCGATAAGTAAATGTAGCTTGCATCCCATACTGTGCCCCAATCCATATACAGGAAGATAGCCACTAAAAGCCGATTCTCTTTCTTCTAACCGTACTAACACCCGTTCAAAATTCAGCAACACTTGTTCTGCGATCGCACTATGGTCTAAGGTATTGACAAATGGGGTAGCGATAACCGCAAATCCTTTTTCTGCAAGATATTCGAGTAACAAACGATAAGTTACCTGAGGTGCGGTAGCTACAAATGCACCACCCAAGAAATGAATGATACCGTAAGGGCGCTGAGGAATAAGCACCCAGCTACCAGCAATTTGTTTCCAGTTCATGTTTCCACGCCCAAATAAGGAGGGTATTTATATTTTCTTATAGTAAAACTTGGAGAACCAGTGTTGTAATCTAGCTTCAAGTCTTCCATTTTTAACATTATGAGGATGACTTTGTATATGTAGGAGCAAGACTTACAGCATAACCAACTCAAGGCTTTAGTGTCATAGATCGAAAACTTATTGAAAAGTTATAACTAATAATTAATAATTGATAATTGTTATTTCTGACTGTGTAATCTTTTCATTTCCTGCTGTACGTCCAGAGCAATCTCTAATGCTTCATTGAGCAACCTTCCATGCTCAGAAGCTTCTTCGGTTACTTGCATTTGCGTTAATGTTGCCAAATTATTCGCCAGTAATTCAGAATTATTTATAATAAATTTCTTATTTTCTCTTAAAATCTTTTCTGTATTCAATGCCCTAATTAAATCTGCTCTCGTGTATTTAAGGGCTTCAAGAACTCGTATTCTTTCTTTAATTGTAACTTCTGGATTACCTGCAGCTTCAATTTTATCATTAATTTCTATTGCCTTAACTACCGTATTAAATCTATCAACTTCATGTAAAAGAGTATTTAAAGAATGTGTCATATTTTCTTTAACTTTTTCAACTCTTTTTTTCCAAATTAGATACAATAATAATTGTGTTACAGCACCACCCATCAAACTAACTGTAATGAATAGGAACCAAGATGGAAGTGGTATCCAGTAGGCAAACATCTTAATGACTAAATCGAATACAACATAACTGCCAAGTATTACAGCTAATCCAATAAAAATTGCAGTTGCGCCTTCTGGTCCTTTGACTTTTTGAACAAATTGCCTTACTAATAACTTTAGCGGATTAACAATAATGATTAATTCATCGTTAATAGGCAAATTGGTCAACTTTTGGAGTTCTTTTTTAGTAATCGCTAAGCCTTTTAAATCATCACGCACAGCTTCTAAATCCCCACCAGAAAAGTTTTTGACCTATTATATCCCAATAAAACCAAGTAGCAATCTACATGATACCCAGGAACATTAATATTTTATTGACAAAACTTATTATTATCCAGAGTTTTATATATCCCTAATTATCATACAATAAAAGAAATATTAATATATAGGTTAATTAATATACCTAAATTTGTTTTTCAGTATATTTTCAGAGGATGTTTGAAAAGTTATAAATAAAACTCGCAGACTTTCGTATCCCTCCAAATCCCCATTAAAAAAGGGGAAAAGGGGGTGTAATCCGATAATAACCTTAAAAAGGATACTTATTAAACATCCTCTCAGAAGAAGGCGATAACGCCATTATTATTTTTAATAGAATAATTATTTATTTTATCCTTACTTATTTGTACAAAATAGGCAGAGTCGTTACAAAATTATGAGTTTAGTCAAATATATAGTTAATAGTACTTACGCAAAGGTAAGGTAATTGTGTCATTACTCATAAGGGGGGAAGTATATGTCCGTACCGAAGGTCGTCCCGGAGGGACTTAGGGCTTATGCTTCCCGAAACTTGGTTTCGGTCGCAATGACAATGATATGGTCCTATTTTTATTCTTCGCGGTATTTACAGATCCATCAGGATAACTTTTAGACAAGAAAAATGGGTTTGGTAACAAGGGGATAGTTAGAGCTACTGTTGATCTATTAGCTGAATTATATAGCACTTATCAGGTTTGATAAGTACAGTACCATATCTTTAAAATCTTGGAACGCGTTGCGGTGAAATCCTGCGGGGTAATCGAAAGAGGAATATGGCCCGTTGTAGCGACTAAGGAGGATGACTGCTGTGCTTAAGCAACCTACAAGGTTCCCGGTTGCTCCCCGTTGTGATGATTTTTTTGTTTTTTTTAAACGCAAAGGTACGCGGAGGTTAGGGCAAAGGTACACCTAAAACAACGCGGGAGAATGGTAGCCCCGTATTTTTAAATCGGGGCGGAAATATGTCCTTCGGACACAAAAGACGTTACAGCACTTTTGTTGTAAATGAAATACAAAGCTATATCATAAAAGTCTAAACATCACATTTGTTTGTAATTAATTTGGTTTTTAATCGCTAAATAAATTCATTAAGAATCCATAACAAAAAATGATATAATAGTGTTTTATTTTGATATGATTTGTGGTGTAGCCCAAAATAATAATTAATGGCTGATTAATGGCTGAAAATTGCTCTTATCCCACTTATAAAGATAATTATGTTTCTCTTGAACATTCTTTGAATATAATATCAAAAAAACGAATCAGATGCGTAATATGTGATTATCAGATAGATGAAAATGATGAATCTATTTTTAGTAACTTTAACTGTAATGTAAGAGCTTTTAAAGATGAAATTTTTCAAGTTTGGCGATGTCCTAATTGCCAAACGATTCATAACTTAGATATTGTTGAGATTGCACCATATTATGAACAATATCCAATAGGCAATTCAAGGTTGACATGGGTAATGCGCCTTTGTTATGGAAAATTATCTCGACAGCTAAGCAAGCATGGATTTTCAAAAACTCATTCCCTGCTTGATTATGGATGTGCTAACGGTTTATTTGTACAGTATTTGCAACAACAAGGTTTTACAAAATCCTATGGTTACGATCCTTATGCCTCTAAGGATGGATTTGGCAATGACACTATTCTCGAACAAGCACCATTTGATTACATACTGCTCCAAGATGTAATCGAACATGTTGAAGATCCTAGAGAATTATTGTCCACATTAGACAATCTACTTGCACCCGGTGGTTATATTCTTATCGGCACACCTAACGCAGCTAAATTAGATTTAACGAAGTCTAATTTATCCGATTTTTATAATTCTGTTCATGTACCCTATCACTTTCATATTTATACTCCCGAAGTTCTAGAATATTTAGGAAACTGTCAAAATTGGGAAGCTGTTGATTTTTTTGAGCGAGCTTATCACGATACACCTTGGTTAGGAGTAAATGCTCGTGCTTGGAACGAATATCAACGGCTATTTGATGGTTGTTTAGATGCTATTCATGAACCTATTAAGTTAAGAAAAGCCCTCACCTCTTATAAAATAATCTTCTATGGGTTTTTAGGATATTGGCTGAGTTATCAAACTGAAATGTCAATCATGTTTCGCAAGACATAATTAATCCGTTAATAATTCATAATTCTGATTAAAATATGAATTATGAATTATTTTTTATTTTGATAATTTTTATTTTGATGATTTTTATTGTGATAATCGATATAACTGATATACAGTAATTTTAATAATTATCATATAGTATAAAAATTAAACGAAGCAAGAAGGAAGAGCGGAGG
>DESS01000318.1:0-14437 GCA_002361335.1 Richelia sp. UBA3308 | reverse complement strand
GGGATGGGCTATAATGCCCAACCAATTCGTCCACCGTAGGTTGCCGCTTGTTTTAAACCCATATGTTTAGTTAATGATTTTATTATGTGATATGTAGCGAATTTCAGTTGGATGAAGTACAAAATTTGACCTCACCCCTTCCCCTCTCCGATATTTTGGAGAGGGGTGGCGGAAGCGGGGTGAGGTTTCCCGAAGTGTATTTCACTCAACCGAAAACCGTAATATTGATTTACCTATGATAAACTAGGAAACTTTAATAATTATCTCCAAAACTGACTTTCATCAAACTACAATATTTCGAGAATAAAAAAATATCTTTCTATTTCTGAATATTTATTTTTGAAGCGGCTCAGAATACTGGAATCTATTTCTTCTTCTATAATATTTTTTGGTTTAAAAGATTGTTTTTCCCCTAGAATTTCAATAATTATATCTCGTCTATTTGCAATCTTATAAAATAGATGGGGATGTTGTATATAGTATAAATTTTCATGCTTTACATATTTTACTTGATGATATCTAATTTTATTACTGGAATTAGTATTTTGTTCAATAACTTCTAATTCTAAGTAGAGAAAATCGGCTAAAGATATACTTTTATAATCTTCCCAGATTTCATTAAACCGTTCTTCAATAAACCTACTAATAGGTGAATCTATAGGTAATTTTAACTGTTCTCCTCTAATTGTTATTTGCCCCTACGTATAAAATTTACAAATAAATCAGGAGGACACATATAAATAGCGATAGATGGATTTATATTATATAGTTTTATTTCTATTCTTTCTATGCTTTCTTCTAAACCATTATCTTGAAGTATTTTGTATATTATTTGTAACTCCCGTATATTCGCATAAATATTTTCTTCTACATTTATACCCAGATTTGACAATTCATCGGAACGTTCTTCTACTAAATCTATATTTTCTGGATTAAGCAATAAAATTTGAATAAAGGTAGTTTTTGTTTTCAGTGATTCTATAATTGCATTTTTAAACTCTTCTTTATCATCTTGATTGATTAATAAATTTGTCCATGCTTGCATAATTCTAATGAAAACTGTATTTTTATCTCTTCTTATAGTATTAATTCTACCTATTGCATTTATAAATTCTTTTTTATTGAAATAATCTAAGATCAAACCTCTGTCTTCTTCAATTTTCTTGAATCGTTCAAAAATAATATCGAAGGCTAAAAAAGCACAAGTTCCTCCAAATAAATCGTAGCCGATACTCTGAAATATATTAAATAAGTCATCTTCTATTTTTTTTTGACTAAATAAGTATGGTAATAGAATCAATAAAACAGATAGTATTGCTAAACAAATACCAACTAAAAATGACGGAGTAGACAAAAAATACTTGATTCTAGACAATAATAATTTTAATCTTTGTATAATTAATATTTTATTTATATAAAAAATATTTCTATGATTAGCCATTAATTAATTTCCACATTTGTATAGTATTTTTAAAATTATATTTAGTATATAATTACTTTAGATTCCAAAGGCAAGATCATAAAATACAAAACAAATAATATTAATATACAATAATGATTTATCAATTTTTTTTTTATAATATCGATTAAAGTTATTTACAGCATATTTCATCTTTTTGTCGGTACATTTGGACGGCGAGGGATGCCCATACTACAAGAGTTTTAGAAGCTTTTTTTGTACCTAATTTACTTACAAAATGCTGTATATTGTTTAGTGTGTTTAATTTGTTCAATAATTTTAAGTTAGGTAGGATTTTTTGTGCTATATCCTACATTCTGCGCTTCACTATGTCACATGCAATGATTACCAAAACTAAGTAGGTTAATTAACAAAAGATTATAAAATATTAAGTGTTTGTGCATAAAAAATTGCCAAGCTAATCATAATTTTCGTATTACTTTGTATGGGACAATTTGACGTGCAGAATGTGGGCTAAATATAGTAAAAAAATAATTAGGCTAAATCCGTACTATTTACCAATCGATCAATATCTTCTTGAGGATAATAAACAGATACTTCAATAACAACGGGAGCATTTATTTCAAAAGCTTCTTTGATAATAGTTTCAAATTCTTCGCTAGAAGAAGCTTTAAATGCTTGACAATTATAACCTTCGGCAATTTTCACAAATGAAGCTTTTGCATGAGCAACAGATGGAGAATAAGTTTTTCCGTGTCCTTTCTGCTGATAAATATTAATTAACCCATTTTTATCATTATTTAATACAACAATCACTATATTTAAATTGAGATTTTTTAAAGTCCTTAAATCTCCGATAGTAGAATTAAATCCTCCATCACGAGTTAAGACTACTATTTTAGTATTTTTATCAGGATAAGCCAAACGAGTTCCTAAACCCAAAGGTAATCCAGTTCCAAAAGATGAACTTCCAGCAGAAGTTAAGAAGTATCCTGGTTTTATAGCGTTACCCAATAATATAACGTAATGTCTAAAAGTTCCGATATCTGAGACTAAAACCGCTTGAGTTTTGTTAATTGTATTGATGACTGAACTAATATTAATTAGTCCTAATGGTGCTTCTATATCATCTAATTTTTTTTGAACCGCTTTTTTTACACTAGAAATATCATATAGTTTTTTTAAAGGCAGTTTTTTTACAGATAATTTATTTAATAATATATTGAGATTTGCTCTAAGATTCCCTGGAATATTTAGGAACTTAGAACGTATTTTGTCTGGCATGATGCCGGAAAAACTGATAAGAGTTTTATCAACTCCATAACTAAAATGCTTATCTGGAAATACATCATCTTTCCAATCATAACCAAATGCGATCAAGCAATCTATGGGACTAAAAATTACTTCATCAGCATTAATTCCTAAAATTCCTGTTGCGTAACTAGTACAAGTAAAGTAGTTAAGTGGATGTGTGCCAGGTAAAATTCCTTTTGTATCATATGCAGATACCAAAGGAATATTATAATTTTCACATAGGGACTTGATTAAATCTACACTACCTGACCTAATAACCTCATTTCCGGCATAAATTAATGGCTGCTTAGCATTCTCTATTTTCTCAACGACTTTATCTATTAAACTACTATTTAAATCTTGGTTAATAATTGTTTTATCTTGTGTATTACTTACAGAAATTTGAGAAGTAGTTTGTTTAAGTACATCGATAGGAATACTGATTAATGCTGGTCCCTTCGGTTCTATTTGAGTAATTTTAAAGGCTTTTTCAATAATATCATTTATCTCATTTACATCACATATTTCATGTGCAAACTTGGTAACAGAATCATACATTTTTACCGCATCTATACATTGATGAGTATAGTTATAGAAGATTTTATTACGCTCTACTTGCGCTGTAATAAATACCACCGGGACTCTATCGGCATAAGAGGAATAAATCGCATTCGCCAAATTAGCTGCTCCTGGGCCAAGAGTTGAAAATACAGCTTGGGTTTTACCGGAAACAACTGCACAAGCATAAGCAGCAAAACCCGCAGTTAACTCTATAGAAGTTAATACTATTTGCAAATTCGGAGATTCATTGAAAAGAATACCTTCCGACTCTCTTCCCGGAATAGCAAATATATACCTAACACCAAATTCGGATAATTTATCTAAAAGAATTTTAGCTCCTGTAATCTCCGTTTTTCTAACTGGTGAATTTTCGTTTTTCATTTTTAATAAAGGCGACAAGATTGGCAATTGTGTGAAATTATGAGTATATATTAACCGGGGTATCTCATTAAATAATGTCTTCCGCTTTACAAGCTTTTTCCTTATTTTTAAGGATTATTTGATATACCTTAATGTTGTATTCCTAAAAAAAAACTTTGGTTTCGCAAAGCTAGTCAAAGCTTGAATTAGAAGCATAATCTAGACAAAAATTCCTATTTCTCATGATGATTATTCACGAATTACCCTGTGATAAATTTTTCTGTGAACCTTGCCAGTAACTAAAAGCGAACATCAAATTTTTAACTTTGGGGGCATTCATCTCTCACCTTGATAAAAGTATCGAAACATTAAGGAATGTTGCAATTCAATGAAATTAACGGGGTAAAGTGGAAAAACGGTCAAAACTCCGTGGTACCATGCTTCGAGGAAATGTCAAGTATGGGAGAAAACCTTTGACACTTAGGGTTGCTGTTGTTGGCTCAGGTCCTGCGGGTTCATCTGCTGCTGAAACTTTAGCGAAAGCAGGGATAGAAACCTATCTATTTGAGCGTAAGTTAGATAATGCTAAACCTTGCGGCGGTGCTATACCCCTGTGTATGGTAAGCGAATTTGACCTCCCGGCTGATATCATCGACCGTCAAGTGCGGAAAATGAAGATGATTTCGCCCTCCAATCGGGAGGTTGATATTAATTTAGAAAAACAAGATGAGTATATTGGAATGTGCCGCCGTGAAGTTTTAGATGGCTTCATGCGAAATCGGGCGGCTAAATTAGGTGCTCATTTAATTAATGCTACGGTTCATAAATTAGATTTTCCCACAAATAATACAGACCCCTATACAATACATTACGTAGACCATAGTTCAGGCGGGGCACGGGGTATTTATAAAAATCTAAAAGTTGATTTAATAGTCGGTGCTGACGGTGCAAATTCCCGTATCGCCAAGGAAATGGATGCTGGGGATTATAATTATGCCATTGCTTTCCAAGAGCGCATCCGTCTTCCGGAAGATAAAATGGTTTATTACAACGATTTGGCGGAAATGTATGTCGGCGATGACGTTTCTACTGATTTCTATGCTTGGGTTTTCCCCAAATACGATCATGTAGCCGTCGGTACGGGTACAATGCAAGTAAATAAAGCTAGCATTAAGCAACTGCAAGCTGGTATACGTGCTCGTGCTGCCAGAAAACTTGCTGGCGGTTCCATTATTAAGGTAGAAGCGCACCCCATCCCCGAGCATCCTCGTCCACGTCGTGTTGTAGGGCGCATTGCTTTGGTAGGTGATGCCGCAGGTTATGTCACCAAGTCATCCGGAGAAGGAATTTACTTCGCTGCGAAATCTGGACGGATGTGTGCCGAAACTATTGTGGAAGTCTCCAATGGTGGACAGTCTATTCCAAAGGAAGCCGATTTAAAAATCTACTTGAAGCGCTGGGATAAAAAATACGGTCTTACTTACAAAGTACTTGACATCTTGCAAAACGTATTCTATCGTTCCGACGCAACCCGCGAAGCATTTGTGGAAATGTGTGACGATCGCGATGTTCAAAGGTTGACTTTTGACAGCTATTTATATAAAACAGTTGTCCCAGCTAACCCGATTACCCAAATGAAAATTACTGCCAAAACTATTGGTAGTTTAATTCGCGGTAACGCCCTTGCACCCTAGGTGAAGAGATGGGGAGATGGGGAAATGAGGAGATAAGGAAGTGGACGGTATTTTAATTATTCCGTTTTTCTTCCTTCCTAACAACAATCCAAAATTCAAAATCCAAAATCGAGATATGTCGCAGTTATAGCCGGTGACATGTCCCCTTTTCTATACATACTTTATTGATAGTCAGAAGTCAACTTGACAATAACTTTTAGATGTCCCATATTATCATTAAGTGTAAATACATAAGTAATACTTGTTTTTTGCTACTTAAAAACTTTTATTAGTGATATAATCATCTAAGCTATATGCTTGTATTAGATTAATCATATATTACTTAGGTAAGTAAAAAAGACTTATTCAAAAAAAGTTCCGAAGTTAAAAGTATTTATAATAATCTCCCCCTAAATATGAAGTTTTCATGAAGACTTCAATAAGTCTTGGCGAAATGTACGTGTTTTTACTAATGTAGACGGATTATTAGTATGTTCATTGCTCCCTTATAGGAGTTGGAGCCTAAATATGAAATTAAATTCCTTGTTTAATATAGCTGTATTTCCGTTTGCAGTTGCGGCTTTAAGTGTAATAGGTTTCTCCAATCAAGCGAAAGCTGTTATTTTTTCAGGTAACATTAGTGGTAAATGGGGAGAACCGGTTCCAGAAAGCATAAATACTGACCCTATTTATAATGGTGTGGGAACAAATGAATTTACTTGGGGAGATCCAACCCCTTTTAAAAATGCCTCTTCTAATAAGCTTGTATTTGAAGGAAATTCTTTTTCTACCGATACTGATTCTTTGTTTAAGATAGGTGATTTAACCTATCGCAACGGTACGGTACTTTTAGGTACAAGCGTAGAATATGTGCCTCTTAAGTTAGGTTTATCATTTAATAAACCAACTGAGCTTGACAAAGTTTTGAACTATGAATTTGACTATGAATTTTCTCTAAAAAATACTATCAATAAATTTGTCGATCCAGAAGAAGACGCAGATTTTTTATATGTTACGAACAATGAAGTTAAACCTAGTTTTACCTATGGTGGCGATGAATATACTTTATCTTTAACTGGATTCAGTCAAGATAACGGTACAACATATGTTAGCGAATTCCGGGTACTTGAACAAGAAACAACTACAGCCTCAATTTATGCTCAAATTAACAAAGTTCCCAAACGCAAAAAGGTTCCTGAATCAGGTTTTGCGGTAGGTTTATCTATAGTTGGCATTTATTTGATTTCTCGGAAAAAAGCTAAGAAGACACAGTAATCGAATTTTAGATTTTAGATTTTGGATTGACAATAATAGGGTTAGCGATAGTTAGGTATTTTTTTTGTTATTTGATATAAATATTAACTCCTAACTCCTAACTCCTAACTTCGGGCTTCCTAACTCCTAACTCCTAACTCCTAACTCCTAACTAATTTAATTACCATATCAACCACTGCATTTGTATCAAAGAGTTTTGATATCAGTACTGTTGCAGTTAACCTTCGACTTCTATCTTTAGTATGATTTACCAATCTAGCCATTGACTCCTGTGTAATACACATGTAGCATAAGAATCTTGAAAGCGATAGACTTGCACAGATTTATCAGCGTGCGTCATGGCAAACTTACGAGATATCGTTAACTACTTTCGTCCGTACTGGGGTCTGAGTATATTTAGTATAGCCACATCCAGTATTTATGAGATTCTTGATTTACTAGTACCTTATGCCATTGGGCAGATATTGAACCTGCTTTCCGGGCAACCATTGGATGGGTTGATCACAAATGCGGTACGTGCAGTGTCAAATCCCTGGCTTACCAGCACAATTTCCAACTTGACAAATTATCCGGTAGATAAGACTTTATCCTTCGGTGTTTTACTGGGTTTAATTTTCATTGTCACCGTATTGAGAGCACCGACTCAACCTTGGTTGAGTCATTGGTATCACTGGGATATTGCATTAAAAGCCCGTCGTGACAAAAGTCAACAAGCAGTAGAAAAAATTCTGACATTACCTTTAGAATTTTATGATGAAAATAATCCCGGAAGAATTGCTTCAAGAGTAGCTAAAGGAATTTCAAATCATACCTGGACTTATCCAGAAATCACCGGACAATTGTTTCCCAAGTTATTTAGAGTCTTGGGAATATTTGTATTTATTTGTTTAGTTGAATGGCGGATTGCAATTGTATTTTTGATATCCTTTGTAGTTATTCTCAGCTTTACTTTAAAGGATTTACAGAAGCTAATTGAATACGAAAATCACATAGATAAATATGGGGAAAATACAGAAAGTAGGACATCCGAAATTGTCAGTAACATTAAAACAGTCAAAGCATTTGCAAGTGAATTCAAAGAATTAAACCGTCAACAACAACGTTTTGAACGGGAATTCAAGGTAATTGTAAATCGCATCCACAAAGGTTACGTAAAGCTGGCTACCTGGCAAAAAAGCGTAATTCAGTTTTGTGTATTCGCCATACTTGGTTTAACTTTAGCAGCCACCATAGACGGTAGAATTACCTTGGGTCACTTTATCATGACCTTAACTCTATCAAGCATGGCATATGCTGAATTAGAACCAATCAGCATTCTTGCAGAAACATTCGCTCGTCGTTACAGTTCCATGTTGCGGTTCCACGAATTTCTCCAACAACCATCGGGAGTTGATTCCGAGGGACTTTTAGAAATGCGAAAACCAGAGAATTCTTACAAATTTACCGGTAAAGTAGAATTTTCCCATCTAAATTTCGGTTACGAACCCAACAGACTGATTTTGCACGATATTAATCTACTAATTAAACCATATCAAACAGTAGCATTAGTAGGGCGTAGCGGTTCCGGAAAATCAACATTAGTAAAACTACTGTTTCGCTACTTTGAACCCCAAGCAGGGAAAATACTTATGGATGGCGAAGACATTCGTAACTTAGACGTAGGAGAATATCGACGCAGATTGGCGATCGTTCACCAAGAAGTAGATATTTTCAACGGTACAGTCTTAGATAACCTTACCTACGGCAACGACAAAGTAAGTTTCGACGAAGTAGAAGAAGCTTGTAGAATCGCCAAACTTGACGAAGTAATTAGTTTATTACCCCAAGGTTACTATACCGTAGTCGGCGAAAGAGGAGTTAGGTTATCCGGAGGGCAGCGACAGCGAGTCGGAATAGCTAGAGCATTGTTAGTCAATCCAGACGTACTCGTATTTGACGAAGCCACATCCAGCTTAGACTACGAATCCGAGCGTTCCATTCAACTAGCAATGCGTTCAATTCAAGGCACCCGCACCACCATAGTCATTGCACACCGACTAAGTACCGTTAGAGAAGCCGATAAGATTGTTGTACTAGATAAAGGAAGAATCGTGGAAATGGGTAATCACGAAGAACTATTGCAAGAAGAAGGAATTTACAAGAGATTGCATTCATTGCAAGAAACAGGAGAACTTTTGAGTTAATTTGGGCATGGGGAATTGGGCCGAAGGGAATTGGGAATTGGGCCGAAGGGAATTGGGCATTGGAAGTTAGGAGTTTTGAATTCCCCTTGTCCTCTTGTCTCCCCCATCCCTCTCCCAGACTGGTTTTCAGATTTTTTTCCCAAAAAGCTTGGTATTTCTCAAACCTTGTGCTAACATTTATTAGCGTGACAAGACATGGGTCGATGTCCGAGTGGTTAATGGAGGCGGACTGTAAATCCGCTGGCTTAGCCTACGCTGGTTCGAATCCAGCTCGGCCCATATTCACATCTAGATTTTGGATTTTATTTTACAATAGTCCAAAATCTAGAATTTAAATTTTTTGAATGTTTCTTGCCGATGTAGCTCAGTGGTAGAGCACACCCTTGGTAAGGGTGAGGTCACGAGTTCAAATCTCGTCATCGGCTTTTTGTTTATTCTTTTATCTCTATATTTCTTGTGCTTTGGCACATTATTTTACTTGAACTTTCTGTTTCTAGTGGTTCTACTTGAAACAGCCAAGGTTTAATTTCTGAAACTTGGATTATACGCGAGTATAGTCACAATGCCAAATACAGTTGCTGTGCACCACAGATACAGGATATTTTATGTTTATGAGGTAAATTTAGACCCGCCCCGGATGCGCGTACCACAAGAGTTTTAAAATATCGCCGAATCACAAAGGTAGCTATTTTGTAGGCAAGAATAGGCTTTTGAGATGCTTACTATTAATACCTAGTATAAAAATAGCATATATATAGCGAATTTCAGTTGAGTCAAGTAAAAAATTTGACCTCACCCCCTTCCCCTCTCCAAAGCATCGGAGAGGGGAGCGATACGGCGGGGCGAGGTTGGGCGCATTATATTGCACTAAGGGTGAAAACCGCTATATATAAAAACGAATTTATTATTGAAATATTTCGTTTATTTTATAGTCATAAAATAAATGTGCCTATTCCTAATCAAACAAGTCCACAAATAGTCATAATTATCTGTATATATTTACTTATTTTCAATCTCAATTTGTCTTGAACTACTCGAAATATTTTTTTCCAACTAATTAAGTATTCTACAAAAATTTCTTCCAAAGCTAATTATTTATTTTTTTGTTTTTGTTGTGGAGTTAATTATTTTTTTGTAGCTTTTTTATCAGGAGTTTTAATTGCATGAAAAGTTATTTTCACAGTAATTATACGCTGTTATTATTGAGGATGTTTTTTGATATACTCTGATATTTAATTCATGTTATTAACCTTTACAAAGGCTGATTTTATATTATTTTATCAGATTTTTATTTATATTTCGGAGATGTCGAATAATGTAATTCCATTCACTTGTGAATTTAATACTACCTATGTAATATACAAGTAAGAAATGATAATTTCCATTAGAGAAATAAGTAATTATGGTTCGTCTAAATACTGCTTTGGTAGAAGAATACGAAAGACTGTATGAGACTCTAGAAATTAGACCAGATCGTATTGATGATGTAGATCGACTTATTGATAGAATTACCTACTACAAAGGATATTACAAAATAGTTGAAAAAGAAACCACTGTACCTTGGTTTGTAATTGCAGTTATTCATTCTTTAGAATCGAGTCTGGACTTTACCAGACATTTGCACAATGGCGATCCACTTATAGCTAAGACCGTTCATGTTCCTGCTCGTCGTCCTCCCGGAACTCCTCCCTTTACTTGGACTGAATCAGCCATTGATGCCCTGGAATTGAAACGAGCAGATACTTATGACAATTGGACTATTGGCGGAATTTGTTACTTTTTGGAAGGATATAATGGCTTTGGTTACCGGATGTACCATCCTGAAGTTAAATCTCCTTATCTGTGGAGTTTTAGTAACCATTACACCAAAGGAAAATATGCGTTTGATGGAAAATTTGATTCCAATTTAGTCAGCCAGCAAATTGGAGGAATGGTTTTGCTCAAACGGATGGAACAAGAAGGTTTTATTGATCTTGGAGAACCTGAACATCCTCCTGTAAACTGGATAGGCTTGTATCGTAAGGAAGAAAACGATACTGTTTTCCCTGTAGCCACAGCCTGGGCAAATTCAGAGTTAATTGAGCTAGTTGAACTAAAAGATCGTAGTAGTGAAGATTTAGCTGACTTTTTGCGTAAATATCCAACTGCTAAAACCTTTCAAGTTGCCTCATGCCAGCAAGTCCCTCCTCCCCCTCCTAAATCTCCTATTATTCTTATTCCCTTACCAACTTTACGTCGTATTTTGTCATGGGGAGATAAAGGAGAAGACGTTAAAGCATTGCAAAAAGCTTTAAATACTTTGGGATTCAATAGTGGAGCTGTCGATGGAGATTTTGGCGATCAAACAGAAGCAGCAGTCAAAGCTTTTCAATTACGTAAAGGCTTATTAGTAGATGGAGAGGTTGGACCAATCACTTGGGAAGCATTGGGTGGCGATGAGGATATCCCAGATACTCCACAAGATGTTCATCTCAAACTCGCTCAATTTGCATCCACAGAAGCAAGTAAGAATCTGCGTTGGAGTGGGGTAAACAGTGAAGCAGAAAAATAC
Organism: Richelia sp. UBA3308; assembly: GCA_002361335.1. GTDB lineage: Bacteria > Cyanobacteriota > Cyanobacteriia > Cyanobacteriales > Nostocaceae > Rivularia. Next base: position 3,121 of record DESS01000318.1, on the reverse strand, counting down.
CTCAAAATTTTTCGTCCGATCATGCAAGAACTCGGACATATTGGAACAACACCTGTTTTTTACGATTGGTGCGCTGCTTTCGTCACCTATTGTTGCCGTGAAGTAGGAATTGTTATTCCCGACAAACCACAAGGTTACTGGGCATCGATGGCATTAGTTGCATCTTGGGAATACTGGGCAAAGCAAAGAGGTTATTGGTATTCTCCCAGAATAACTAAACCACAGCGAGGAGACATTGTTCTCTTTAACTTTGCAGCACGTGGACTCTATAACCACATTGGCATTGTCAGAGGCTATACTCGTAACAGCTCAGTGTTTCAAACCGCTGAAGGCAATGTAGGTAACCGCAGTCGTCTTAAAACCCGCTCCTTATCTCTGATTTCCGGACTTGTCAGAATACGCTAAACTTGTCGGTATTGTTTAATTTGATTAAGAATGAAATGCCCCAATCAGACTCAAAGTCCATTGGGGCTTCCAATTCTGGGATTTAATCAAGGCACAAATACGAATGGCCAATGTGTGGAAAATTTATTCAAGTGATACAAATTTAAACAAAAGCAAAATCACTTTGTTCAAAATTTCCTTGCGTACCTAATAAAACTGCGACATCTTGATTGAAAATATTTATTACAGTATTTCCATCATCCACTTTGAAATTAATATCTTCAAAAGATAAACCACTACCTGCAATACCAATTACATCAACTCCAGCTTCAAAGTCAGTAATTGTATTTACATCTTGAGGTAACTGTGCGGTAAAAATCCAGAATTGATCTTCACCCGCTCCTCCAGTAATAATATTTTCACCTTTTTCGATAACAAAAAAAGCATCGTTACCATTACCGCCAATTAATCTATCATTTCCACCTGCAAAGAAGGTATCATCACCATCAGCACCGTTTAAGCGATTTCCTCCCCTACCTGCAACTGCATCGAGAATATCATCTCCCGCACCAGCATTAACTACGTCGTTTTTGCCGACAAATATTTCATCGTCACCGCTACCACCGAAGACGCGATTCCCTCCAGAAATACTAATTGTCGTATCTACTAAATCATCACCCTTACCAGCAAATACCACATCTTTGTTTCCATCAAAATCTGGCAATAATTCTGTTTCGAGGATGTCATCGCCACCATCGCCAACAACTAGCACTTCTGTAAGATATTCAAACTTTTCTCCCGGTAAAGCAGGGGTATTTGATGGCGCTACACGAACTGGATTTTGCTGCTCGTAGGCATATGCTAATCCTATCAGCTTCGGTTCGGTAAATTCTTGTCCGAATAAAGATATACCTACTGGCAGCCCTTGCTCAGTATATCCCACAGGTAAACTAAGATCGGGGAAACCCGTTAAATTACCTAAATAATTAGCACGATAAGGATCGCCGCCAATATTATCTAAATTAGCTTCATAAGTTGGATCGTCTATAAAGTTACCATCGCCATCCGTAATCGGTGTTGCTGGGGTGGCAATAGTTGGGTAAACTATGGCATCTAATTTATTGTTGATAAAGATATTATTCAGCTCGTTTTGCAGCGCCGGAATACCTTGATTAATCGCTTCTTGATATTCGGGATTATCTAATCCACCGAATTCTAATGAATCTTCATACACCGCAATCCGATTAGGATTTACCGGAGTTTCCGAGTTAACTAGTTCTGGATCTTTACTAGCTGCAATCAGTTCTTCTAAGTTTTTCGGGTATTGTTCATCGAGGGTAGCAAAATATTCCTCAATTTGCGGTTTAAATTCTGCTTGAATCACAGTATTTAATAAAGTACCGTAATTAGAAGCTTCCACAACCGTATCGGGAAGATCTAATTCAATAATCGTTGCACCCGCAGCCCTCATATTATCGATGGCAGCTTCTACCAGCTTATCAACTTCATCGTTACCGCCAAAATACTCCCGCGCTACACCAATTCTTGCTGTTTTTAAAGCATTTTTATCTAAAAATTGTGTATAATCCTCAAAGGAATTCCCCTGACTTGCTTCAGTTGCGGGATCGTTGGGATCTACACCAGCCATCACTCCCAAACCGATCGCTGCATCCTCAACACTTAGCGCCATCGGACCTGCGAAATCGACTGTCAGTGCCAGGGGAACTATACCATCAGCACTCACCAATCCCCGCGTGGGTTTGATACCCACCAACCCGGCAACAGAAGAAGGGCCACGAACCGATCCTGCTGTATCCGTTCCAGTTCCTAATGTGGCAAAATTTGCCGCGATCGCAGCACCGGTACCGCTACTTGAGCCGGAAGCATCACGATTGAGATTATAAGGATTGAGTGTTAACCCTCCTAAAGAACTATAACCAAGTCTTCCAGAAGAAAGAGCAAATTCGCTCATGTTGGTTTTACCCAAAATAATCGCCCCAGCATCGCGAAATTTTGACACAGTAAAAGCATCATCTGGGGGAATCGAACCATCTAAAACATCAGAAGCAGCAGTTGTCGGTAAATCAAAGGTGTCATAGTTATCCTTCACAAGTACCGGAATTCCATACAAAGCCCCATTTGCACCTTGACTTCGTAATTTTGCATCTAATTCCCTAGCTTTATCTAAAGCATTGGGGTTAACAGAAATAACAGCAGAAATAGCTGGACCTTGGTCATCATAGGCTACAATTCTATTGAGATAAAGTTGTGTCAATTCCTCAATACTTAAAGCTCCAAAATGAAATGCTTTTTGGATATCATTGACTGTAGCTTCTTGTAGATTAAAGGTAGATGGTTTTGAAAGATTGAAGGTCGAAGGCATATTTTTAGACTTGTAATTTTGAAGTTTGATATTTGTTTGGGGAGGCTCTCGGCTAATTACGAAAAATTAACAGAGCAAATTTAACACAGTTTTTTAACTGAACTTCAATGCCTAAAGTCATTTAATTAGGGTTTAATTTTCTTAACAAAAACATTCTCTGCCAAGGAATTAAAACAAAATAATTCCTAGATATAAATTGAATCAGTTTGATGCTAAGTTTACACTAAAAACTAGTATTTGTATAGTATAAATGGGAACAGCATAAAAATAAAGTAAATAAAAACACATCAAAAATTAAATAATTTAGATGAAAACAAATCATAAAATAAATATTAATTAAAACGAAGGAAGAGC
>DESS01000317.1 GCA_002361335.1 Richelia sp. UBA3308 | reverse complement strand
TCCATTCTTACCGTGATAGTTGGAGCGTTGGGGCGTGCTTTGCGGTGTAATCAGTGTAATCCATTCTTACCGTGATAGTTGTTAGTTATTTTGGGTTTGTAGTTTTAAATCTTTAACCTTTAACCTTTGACTAATTGTTGATTATTAATTGAAGAATGTCTACCCAAAACCGCCATATCTTCCCCATCTAATTCTACAGGTGTACCGCTACGAATTAATTCCGCAAAATCTTCATTCGGAACCATAATAGTTAAAGTATATAAACGTCCAGAACCAGTATTTTCGATCAAATGAGTACCAGTAGGCGGAACTAATAAAGTATCTCCCGCTTTGATTTTTACAGTTTTACCATCACAAATTGCTTTACCTTCCCCCTTAAGCACAAAAAACATCTCCAAAGCAAACAAATGCCGATTTGGTGGAGTCTTACCACCCACATCAAAAATCTCCACACAACAAGTCAAAGACGAATTCGCGATCGCCGGATCGAAAACAATCGCCAAACGGTTAGAATCATTAGGACTGATACGATACGCTTGATAATCACAAGGAGATTTTATAACCGGAATTACACAACTGTTAATCATTTTAGTTATTAGTTATTAGTTATTAGTTGTTAGTTGTTAGTTGTTAGTTATTAGTTGTTATTTGTTAGTTGTTATTTGTTAGTTGTTAGTCGTTACTCGTTAGTTGTTAGAAATTAATGATTATCAATGCCCCATGCCCCATGCCCTTCGGCCCCATGCCCAATTCTTAATTCATAATTCATAATTCTTAATTCTTAATTCATTCTCCCGATTCCCTTAACAATTGCTTCAGAATCTGTAACAAAACCGAACAATTGTTTAACGTTATAAAGCGTTGCTAACCAGCAATATTCCGGGGAAGTTGTAGCAGTACAGTCTTTGACTAAAATACAGTCATATCCTAAAAAATTAGCATCCTGTAGAGTACACAGAACACATTGATCGGCATTAACACCCGCAAAAAATAATGTAGTTTTACCCAAATTTCTTAAAATACTATCTAGAGGAGTATCCCAAAAACCACTCATACGGAACTTATCTATGTAAATATCTTGAGGCAATTGTTCTAATTCATCCACAACCGCCGCAGCCCAACTATCTTTTGTGAGAACTTTTGCATTGTTACTAGGTAATGCATCTCCCAAACCCACACCTTCACCAGTAGGATTATAAACGTGACGCAAACCCGCACTAATATTAAGTAAGTCCGGACGATTTCCCCAATTTAGCCATATTACCGCTACCCCTTGTTTTCTAAGTATGGGGATCATGCTTTGTAAAGGCGCAATCGGTTGACGTGCCGGAGTTACATCTACTCCGATGTGCGCCAACCAACCATCAGGATGGCAGAAATCGTTTTGCATATCGATGACAACGATCGCGGATTTTGCTAAATCAAAGCGCACATTTTTGGTTTCTGTAGCTACAATAACCGGTTGTGGATTAATGGGAGCACGAGTAATGTCTACGACAGTATCATTCACCATCCAAGCATTCGGTGCTACTCCCAAGGTTTTTAATGGTTTCATAGTTTTTAATGGTTTGATCGTTTAAGGCTATGGAGCATGAGGAGAAGGGGAGACAAGGAAGGGGAGAATGGGAGATTTAAAGTTCCTAACTCATAAATTACCTCTAATTTCGATTAAGTCATCGAAACCTTGTAATTTCATTGATAATTCCAAAATCGTGATTTAATTTGAATTACGAAATCCATATGACATAAAAGGCATTTCAAGGTACATAAGGCTTAAATTGCAATTTGCAATCTAAAATCTAGAATCTAAAATCCAAAATTTAATCTCCCATATGCAACTTCTAACTACTAACTCATAATTAAGGTTAAAATCGTGAACTTTACAATTCAAAATGTTTTACTTGCAGTTGAAGATGATTACACTACCCAAGACGTACAAATAAAAGATGGAAAAATCGCTGCGATTTCAAAGGGTTTGGATATTATCGGCGAAGCTATTGATGGTACAAATAAGTTACTATTACCCGGATTTGTTAACGCTCATACCCATTCATCGGAAATGTGGCAGCGAGGGATAATATCTATGTACCCCTTAGAATTATGGTTGGCAGAACTTTATGATTTTGCACCCCTCGACACCGAACGAGTTTATTTGAGTGCTTTGGGTACTGCCGTAGAAACTTTACTATCAGGGGGTACCACTGTAGTCGATCATTTAGTTTTAATTCCCCAAAAGGAAATTGAAACCATCGCCGTCGCAGTTGAAGCTTATCAAAAAGTTGGTATTCGCGCCTTTATCGCACCATTAATTCAAGATCAATCTCTCGGTGCTGGAATTCCTTCGGGTGAATCGGAAGTAACTCATGAAGATTATTTTCGTTCTACTCAAGCTACATTGGAAATAATGGAAGAAGCCATCGATAAATTTCATAAACCCCAAGATGGGATTTATGTAGCTTTAGCACCCACGGGAATTCAACTTTGTAGCGATGCTTTATTTACAGGTTGTATTGAGTTAAGCGATAAATACAATCTCTGTCGTCACTCCCATTTATTGGAAACCAAAGCACAGGAAAAATTAGCTCAAGAAAAGTATGGTTGTACAGCTGTCGAACATTTAGATAAAATTGGTTATTTAAATTATCGTACTTCTTTAGCCCATTGCGTTCATTTAACTGACAACGATATTAATATTCTTGCAGAAACTCAATCGACGGTTGTTCACAATCCCTTGAGTAATTTACGTTTGGGAAGTGGAATTGCACCAATTTTAAAATATCGTCAAGCTGGGGTGAATGTCTCTTTTGGTTGCGATGGTGCATCTAGTAATGATTCTCAAGATTTATTGGAAGCCATTAAAATTGGTTCTATTTTGCATAATGTTACCGATTTAGATTATCAACATTGGATTACACCCCAAAATTCAATAGAAATGGCTTCTCATGGTGGTGCAAAAGGACTTAATTTAGCAGAAGAAATTGGTTCTTTGACTCTGGGGAAAAAAGCTGATTTAGTTATGTACGATTTAACTAGTTTATCTTTATTACCCCGTACAGATCCTATAGGTTTATTAGTTTTAGGAAGACCTAAAAATGTTGTAGATAGTGTCTGGGTAAATGGTAAGCAAATTGTTGCTGATGGCCAAGTGAAGAATATTAAGGTTGAACAATTGCGACAAGAATTATTTCAACACAGTCAATGGCAAACAAAGCGTAAATCTAAAACTGTAAAAGAATTTGAAGCTCATTATCGGAAAATAATGGGATTATAATTCGATGATTCCATTATTCGATTATTAATTCATGTAGGGTGTGTTATTGCTCAGAAAATTTTGTATTATATTGAGTTTTTTTTGAAAATGCCATAACGCGCCATTCTACAATCTCAAATTTTTGAACCGATGTTGTATTTTGTTGTATAACATTAAATAACCTTTTTTTTATATTGCCAAAAGACTGACATATCTAATCTAAAACTAAATTGCTCAGTTAAACATGAATCATCGCTAAATTAAGTATTTTAAAAAAAACCTGAAATTAAAATTTATATTGCTTTTATCCCGATTGATGAAATAAATTACCCTCATGATTTTATATTATTTGCACTATGGAAAAAGTAGATCAATGTGGTACTTTAATTTTTTCTTCCTGTATAGCAATATTTATCCTTCTAATTTAATATGTTTGGTGATCTCAAGTTAATGCACCAAGAACGTATTCTTGGAATGCTTCAAAACGTAGAAACAGATCAGCCTTGGTTTTGCCCGGAGTACACCATCGACTCACTTTGATGAATACGCTCCACTTTTTGAGGAACAATTGGCGGCAAATTATGGCAATATAGATGACGTAACGGCATTTGAGAAAGTAGATCAACTGGGATTGATTCTAGTTCCTGTGGATGGTGGTGAGCCAATTACCGACTTTTTACTACATATCGACGGAAACACTGCTTGGTTTCGCTGTTGATATAGGTAGATAAGTGTGTAACTCAGCCTACTAACTAAAGCAATTAGACAAGGTTTTAAATTAATTGGTGCGTGACGGCATTCCGTAATTATTCAATTATTTAATAAATTTTTCAATCCCGTCACACACCCTACAAATATTATTATGCTTTCATCTTATGTTTTCCAGCTCTTTGTCCGCAGCAAGAATTTTCTTGCTACTTATCAAATATTAATGCCTTGATTACCAATCACATTTATTTTTATTCAATTTATAATTTAATTTGTATTTTAAACTTGTGTTTATCTGAATAAACCAACACAAGGAAAATCTTTTAATTTACAAAAACAAAATAGGTCCAAACAGATTTTACATTATTTTTTATTCTACATTAAAAAACTTACTTTGATCACATCCAAAAAACAACGGAATTTCGTTAGCTAAATGAAGCCATTCTCATTATTAATGAGAATATTATCAATTATCAAAAATTTAGTTGTTTTAATCACTCAGCACTGAGAAAAAAATCGTGTTTAGATGTAGATTTGTAACATTTTGTCCGGTTTAAAGTATTCTAGACTACTCGAAAAAAGATAAAACCGTATTTTAACTGAATTTTTAGATCAGTAAAGATAAATATATCTATGAATAACTTGTGCTCCATGAATTTGCCCTGATTTGACAAAGGATTTCCGGCATATTCAACCAAAATAAATTCCTTTCGAGAAAAGTTAATAGTTAGGAGTTAGAAGTTACAGCAGATTTTATCTGAATAAGGTACATTTAGACGGGCAGGAATACTTAAAAGCATAGTTTCCAATGTTTCGCTAGGTGCTGTGGAAACCCCTTACTCTGGAACAAGATTTTTCAGATATGGATTTGTACTTCTGATTGCTGACTTCTAACAACTAACAACTAACAACTAACAATTTATGGAACGTTTGATATCATTACTGGGAATCTTTGTATTTGTAGGGATTTGTTATTTCTTATCTGTTAATCGCCGTGCTATTCGTTGGGTAACCGTGGTATGGGGAATAGCTTTACAGTTAATTTTTGGAGTATTAATTCTGAAAACAAAACCTGGTTTTGCAGTATTTAAAATTCTTGGGGATATAGTAAGTCAATTTCTCAACTATTCCGATACCGGAGCAAAATTCGTATTTGGGGATAACTTTGAAGAACACTACATTGCCTTCAAAGTACTACCGACAATAATCTTTTTCTCTTCCTTTATTACCATTTTGTACCACTACGGTATCTTACAAAGAATAGTAAAGGTAGTCGCAACAGTGATGATCAAAACCATGAAAACATCCGGTTCCGAATCCCTTAGTGCTGCCGCGAATATTTTTGTCGGACAAACTGAAGCGCCTTTATTAATCAAACCTTATGTTGCAACCCTGACTCGTTCCGAATTACACGCCATTATGACAGGAGGATTCGCTACCATCGCTGGTGGGGTAATGGCTGCATATATTTCCTTTGGCGTATCAGCAGAACATTTAATTGCTGCTTCAGTAATGTCAGCACCCGCTGCATTAGCTATTTCTAAAGTGTTGTATCCCGAAACTGAAGATTCTCTTACCAGTGGTGAAGTGAAAATTAAGGTAGAAACTCCCTATTCCAACGCCATTGATGCAGCTACAACCGGTGCAACTGAAGGAATGAAATTAGCTTTAAATGTAGGAGCCATGTTGATTGCTTTTCTAGGATTGTTGGCCTTAGTTAACGGTATTTTGGGTTATGTCGGTTCGCAATTTGGTTTACCACAATTATCTTTAGAATGGATATTTTCTTACCTACTCGCACCCGTAGCTTGGTTGATGGGTATACCCTGGGAAGATTGCGGCCAAGTAGCCATATTGTTAGGAAAAAAGACTATTTTAAACGAATTTATTGCTTACCAAGATTTACAGCAAATGGTCACAGACTCTGCAATTTCCGAAAGAGCGCGAATCATTGCCACTTATGCTTTATGTGGATTTTCTAATATTGGTGCTATCGGTATTCAAATTGGTGGAATCAGCGCCATCGCTCCTAATCGTCAAGCTGACTCAGCCCAAATCGGAATTCGAGCAATGTTTGGCGGTGCGATCGCTTGTTTTATGACGGCTTGTATTGCGGGGATGTTGTTGTAAATTCAACCTTTAACTTTTAAGCTTATCTTCGTATATCCCAACTTCCAATTTGACCCTTGTTTCAACTCCTCTTGTCTACCTTGCAAAATTAGCTTTATAGCAATACGAGTATTTAAGAATCCCTTCATCAAATAATGTCCAGGTTTAGCATCGATTCCATCAGTTGTAACGGTACCACCATAAGAAAGTACCCCGCAGTATTTACCAGCACCCGGAATTTCAACTTTTAACAATTTATCGTTCAGATAACCCCCCGGAATTTGAAATATACCATACACGTGATGCTCTCCTCGCCAAGGTTCGACTACTATCTTTTCGGCCTGGACATAATATTTTTCAGCTTTAGAGGAAAATCCCCACTGATTGCAAGCTGTGACTGGCGATTTTTTCGCAACATAGGAAAAACCGAGTATACTGATTAAGCTAAATAAAAACAATATATAAGTTAATTTACGTAATATCACTAGCAAAGCCAATTCTATCTGCAACTAAATTACTTTTATAGTTTATTAACTCAAAATCAGTATATCAAGTGGTATTTTACTCAATGCTAAATAGCTCTTGCCAACTCTAAAGGCGATCGCCAATACAAATGTAATATTTATTGCTTAAAAAACTTTTTACCCTTTTCACAAACTCTAATTCTTTCCTAACTGATTATCATTAGTTTAGAGTTATTGATAATAAAACTGTTAGTCGAATAGTTTAGATGATTGATAATTGCTTATAACTAATTAAATATTCTGGATTACCAGTTACTAACTTAAAATAATTACCCTTGACAAATTACATTATTTAAGTGAAAAAATTCTACTATCTTAAATATTATTAGCACTCAATAAAATCTAAGTCATTACCATCCTATCATTATTTTTTATTTTTTCACCGCAAATTATTAATCGAATAAATGTATTATTATCCATAATTATCCATAATTATTCATACTATTTATACTTGACATGATGTAATGAATTTATTCAAAAAATAATTATTATCTATTAGTGTTCTCCTGGTTGACTTGTCTCATCCATAACTGATTAAAATTAATTATAAGTATTTATTAAGACTTGAATGCTAATATTACTGACCATCAATAATTGCGCTTATTTGCGGTAATTACGTCCGTATTTCCAGATTAAGATAGAAAGAGGTCAAAGTGTAAAGTGATTAGAATCACTCAAATATAGTGGCATATCTTATTTTCATTACTAAACTAATGATGTAATAGGTAAGTATTTTTTAGCAAAAAATATTGTTGAATAAAATACTTTAATAGGATTTACCATTGTATTATTTACTAGATATAAAGCAATATATACAGAATATATTTAATTTTCTAATCATCTAGATTATAAAAAATTAATTTTGTAATTTATCCAAAAAATGTTACATAGACAGAATCAATATTTGACAAAGCTTTTACCCTTGCAATGTAAATTGATTGTCTGATATTTTTATAGTAATCTACGCTAAAACTCGGATACCCAAGTCGAATAAGTTCGTGTTAGTGTGTTTCAGTTAATAAATACTGAAAACAAAAAAAATCAAGATTTGGGGAGATAGTAAGTCCGAACTTAGTAAAGGTTTCGGTGAATTATCAAACCTTTGTTGGATACTCGATTTAATTAGTATTAGAGGCATGAATCAAAGACTTTTGTGGACTGTTGTAGCTGTACTTTCAACCGTTGTTGGAACACCTTCTATTAGCCGTGCTCAAACCGTAAATGAACCACTAATTACCTCCCAAAAAGCCCCTGAAAAAAATACATTGAAGCTAAATATTAACGGCTTCAATACATCTGTTACCAAAGTTCATCCACACAAGTTAGCAGATCGTCAGGCAGCAACTCTCTATGTTCGCAACATTCCTGTTTTTACCTTTTTGAGTTCCGAGTCTGTCACAATTTCTGACAAGAAAGTAACCACAGTTACTAAAAATCAAGACAGTTCTACAAAAGTAGTAGCAGTCAAGAGCAACTATAGCAACCCCGTAGAAAAAGCAAATCAAGTAGCATCTAAAATCAACGATTTAATTGATAATAAAGCTGATGCTACCAAGATTACCGTTAGCTGGAACGGAAGTAGCAAATCTAAGTCTGGAGTCAAAACCTTCACCGAACGTTACATTATCAAACTAGATGGCTCCGAAATTGTAGAAATCAACGGCAATACACATCTTCCCGACACAACTAAAAATCTTAGAAATGATGCTCTCCAAGCAACAAATCGCTTGCGGAGACTTTTAGGTAAGGCTTCTCCTGTGAAAACAATTACAGGTTTACCCCCAGAACTGACAGCAGTAAAAACAAAGGCCAAAAAATCAACTACGGCCAAAAAAATTGCCTCAAGGAAGCGCTATAAAAGGGTTGCAGCTAGAAGAAGAAGAAGAATTTTTAGAGGTATAGCTTCCTTTTACGGTTATGACGGTTCCGGTACTCGCACTGCTTCTGGCGAAAGATTCAATCCAGAGGCATTGACAGCAGCGCATCGTACCTTACGTTTTGGTACAAGAGTTCGTGTTACCAATTTGCGTAACGGTCGTTCTGTAGTAGTGCGAATCAACGATCGAGGACCATTTATTCGTGGTCGTGTTATTGATCTTTCTCATCGTGCGGCGCGAATTATCGGTATGATTCGTAGAGGTATTGCACCAGTCAAAGTTGAAATTTTAGGAAGATAGAAATTAAGGTTAAAAGGAACGGAGTTAGAAGAACCCGAGTGAGGAATTAAAACGGAGGAGTAAAGTATTTTTATTTCCTTCTTCATTCTTCATTCTTCATTTTTCATTCTTCATTCTTCTGCCAATTTTTCTATTACCAGAATAATTAATAATCTTAGTATTCCTCTATTTATTTACTCTCTTTCCCCAAATTCGGATATAAACTAACGGGGGAAAGCTAGTTGTAGATAGAGGTTTTTTTGTGCGCCTGTTGACAACGGTTGCCGCATTACGCTGCTATTTGGATAAACGACCTTGGCAAATATCGCCAAAGCATTCTGAGGAGCCGCTACTCCATGAAATGACAATTCGCTTCCAGACAGCAGTAGGCTTGGTTCCTACAATGGGGGCTTTGCATCAGGGGCATTTAAGCTTGATTAAACGGGCGCGACAGGAAAATGCCATCGTCATAGTGAGTATTTTTGTTAATCCCCTACAATTTGGTCCTGACGAAGATTACGAATGCTATCCCCGTATTTTGGACCAAGATAAGCATTTGTGCCAAGAAGCCGGAGTAGATGCTATCTTTGTACCAAATCCGGAAGTGATGGGGATTGACCGGAAGAGTATAAAAGATTCACAAGATTCTAATCTTACACAAGTTACTCCCCCATCTGATATGATATCAGGCTTGTGTGGTAGTACTCGGCTAGGACATTTTCAGGGTGTGGCAACTATTGTTACCAAGTTATTTAACTTGGTACAGCCAGATCGTGCTTACTTTGGTCAAAAAGACGCTCAGCAATTAGCCGTCATTAAACGGTTAGTTACAGATCTTAATTTTGCAATAGAAATTGTCCCTTGTCCAATTATTAGGGAAGCAAATGGTCTTGCTTTAAGTTCCCGCAACCAGTATTTAAGTGCAAGTCAAAAAAACTCTGCAGCAGTTTTGTATCGTGGCTTGCAAAAAGCTCGTGCTGTTTTTCGCAGCGGAGTTCGATCCACGAGTATACTGATTGAGGCTGTCGCCAACGAAGTAGCAACAGTCACTGATGTATCTGTAGAATATATTGAATTGATTGAACCAACTACGTTAGTACCATTAAATGAAATTAAGGAGGAAGGAATGATTGCGATCGCCGCTCATATTGGTTCTACACGATTGATTGATAATATCATTTTGCGCGATCGCCAACCGATAATCGCCATCGATGGACCCGCTGGTGCCGGTAAATCTACCGTAGCTCGTCAAGTTGCAGCGAAGCTTGGGTTAGTATTTTTAGATACAGGTGCTATGTACCGTGCCCTTACCTGGCTGGTATTGCAAAAGGGAATCCCTTTAGATGATCGGTGTGCGATCGCCGAGTTGGCTAACAGCTGTTTAATAAAATTGACTCCCAGCAAGGATTTAAAATCGCCGGTGCAGGTTTGGATTAACGATCTTGAGGTTACTAATCAAATTCGTACAACTGACATTACATCCAAAGTATCGGCGATCGCAGCACAAAGCGCCGTGCGTCAAGCATTAGTAAAACAACAGCAAAGCTGGGGTAAAAAAGGTGGTTTAGTGGCAGAAGGACGAGATATAGGTACTCAAGTATTTCCCGATGCTGAAGTAAAAGTCTTCTTAACAGCAAGCGTATCTGAACGGGCACGCCGTCGCCAGCAAGACTTTCAAAAACAAGGACAGTCTCCAGTAAGTCTTGAGGAACTTGAACGTAGCATTAAAGAACGAGACTGGAAAGACAGTACCAGAGTGGTTTCACCATTAGTCAAAGCACCAGATGCCATAGAAATAATTACTGATGGTTTAACGATTGATGAAGTAACAACAATAATTGTGAACCTTTATCAGCAATGTTTGGCTCACTTGTAAAATTGTCCTAGGTCAATAAGAATTATTTTCCTAAACTTTCTTGAGCGCGACTATTTTCTATTTTGCCATGACAAACAAGCTCCCTGGCTATTTCTAAGAGATAAAGTTCTCAAATTGCTGTTAGAGATAAAAAAATAGCAGTTAGCACCTGGGGGTGGTGACTGCTCATATCATTCGGATATCTAATATACTTGATATGAAAAAATAATCTTTATAAAACTAGAGTTATCGCAGCTTTGGGTTGCTCGGTTTACACAATAGCTCTAAGCTAAATGGGGTAGGGGGGGATTTAATATAAAATGGCGGAGTTTTACAACTGACTTTTCTTTTTACTCTAAGCCATACAATGCTTCCCAACGCATTGGCACAAACAACTTGAAGATAAGCCTTGTCCGTAAATACCATGTTCAAAAAAATTGCTCAAAAGCTAAAGTCGAATTTTCCAGCACCACAGGTACATGCTCACTGTGATGGACCTTGCGGAGTTTATGACCCCTCTTCTGCTAGAATCACAGCAGAAGCTGTACTTTCAATGACCAAAAAAATCTTGGATCTTGATCCAAAAGCTGGGGACCATAAAACTGTAAACACTTTATCTCGTTACATTGCCATCAAAGAAGAACAAGCTCAAAAAACCAAAGAAGATTTATTAATTCTTTGGACTGATTACTTCAAGCCTGTACACCTGGAAAAATATCCCGATTTACACGACACTTTCTGGAAAGCAGCAAAACTCTGCTCTGCTTGTAAAGTAGAAGTTAGTCTAGAACATGCTACAGAGTTAATGGCAACCGTAGAAACAATTCATAATATGTTCTGGGCTACCAAAGAGCGTAATGTTCCTTGGATCAAAGCTAGCTAATTTTAATTTAAGCAGCATCCCGTTTAGAAGCAATAATTATTAATGTCGGAAGCGTCGAACGTCGGCTGAGTCAGTAATGAATGAGGAAATACAAACAGCCTTTAAATTGCTACAGTTGCTTATAGGAATGCGGAAAAGATTGTGTGTTAGCGGTTTTTCCATGTTTCCGGAGCTTCAGCCAGGAGACGAAATATTATTCAATCCAAAAGCTTATCGACATAAACTACCAAAAGTAGGCGATATTGTTGTTGCACGACATCCCTACCAAGCAAAACAAATTATCAAAAGAGTGGCTTTAGTACTTGAAGATGGTTCTTGTTTTCTTACCGGAGACAATCCAGAAGCAAGTACTGATAGCCGCTCTTACGGTTTTATTTCACTAGACAAAATTCTTGGTAAAGTCACCAATAAATTTCCTTAATAGCCGTAAAAAAGAATTTAGAATTTAGAATTTAGAATTTAGAATTTAGAAGTAACAACTAACTACTAACTACTAACAACTAACTACTAACAACTAACAACTAACTACTAACTACTAACAACTAACAACTAACTACTAACTACTAACAACTAATTACCAGTTAGATGAATAGCAAACAACTCGCAGAATATATTGAAGCGACTCAAAGCATTTCTAAACCTTGGCTACTCATACAGTTACGTCTTCTTAAATTAGAAGAAAATCGCACTAACCTTTCAAAAGAAGAATATGCCGAAACTCTACAAGATATCCATCAAGATTTAATGAATTTAGGCGAATGGTGGGTTGGCATTGAAGATGAAGTATTTTAAGAATTTAGAATTTAGAATTTAGAATTTAGAATTTAAAATTTAAAATTTAGAATTTAGAATTTAAAGAATTTAGAATTTAGAATTAACAACTAATTATCAGAATTTAGAATTTAAAGAATTTAGAATTTAGAATTTAGAATTTAGAATTTAGAATTTAGAATTTAGAGTTTAGAATTTA
>DESS01000257.1:15727-24051 GCA_002361335.1 Richelia sp. UBA3308 | reverse complement strand
TTGTCCTGGTTTTATGTAGCAGTGTCAAGCTTTCATTTTCTACCTTGTTAAACCTAAAAAATTAAATAGGTATATAAATAGGTAATCTTCTAGGGGGAATGGAGCACTTACTGAATACACCCTGTCGTATATACTTAAGATCAAGTGAATAACTTGGGTTACCGTTCGAGCTATCGTCGTACATCACTTTGTAGTAAAATCTACTCCTGGAAATTCTTGAGATATATGACCATTTTCCTGGAGAAACCTTTCTGGCAAAAATCTCCTTATATTCCCGAGATTTCTTTTTTTTCTGGTAAATACGGTGACGCATCCAGGTATTCTTAGTCTTATCTTGCTCTGAGATTTCCGATGTAATTTCTTCTTCTCCCTGCTTTATCAATCTGATGAAACTGACGAGAACCCCCACCTTTGTAGATGATTCGTAAGTTTTAGGTTCTAATCTGTCACTAGGTCCATCATTCCACTCATCACTACTATTCTCAGTAGGATAGCAAGAAGTATCTATGTTGTTTAGCGGTGGTTGAGCGAATGATTTGAGTCCTGTAACATTAATACTGTAAGGTGATATACCTCGTTTTTTGATCACCCTTAATGAATCGTTATTAGAATTTGCTTGAACAAGCATTTCTGGTACAGGAACATTATTTGGTGTAATCGCTAGAAATGTTTTGAGAAGATCATCTTCTTCATCCAACATTATCGGTTTACTTTTACCATTAGTGCCTGTTTGATGTAAGATAAATTCTTCTGATACTTCATTGTAGAAAAAAGTCAATCGAAGACTATTTTCGTAACGAAGATCGGCAAGTATACGTTCCCCGCCCCTTGGGCTATTATTAATGGTTGTTGTATCTTCAGAGATTACGACATTATCCTGAATTTCATAGCTTTGAGAAGCTTTAAAAACCCCATCTACTTCATTTTCAGCAAAAGCAGCAATAGGTGTTAATACTGTAGCGATACATGTAATAACAGCAAAAGCTCTATTTTTTAGCTTCATGGATTAGTTTCTAAATAAGAAGGTAGTGTGGATTGATTGAAGATATTCAGACTAAGAAATACTTTTAGTTTTTCTCACAGGAAATATTTTTCTATGAGAAATAAGTAATTTTCTTGCAAACCACGCACTATTTATTTGCTCATACAAGTCACTATCTAAATTATGTCATTTTTTTTACTCGTATATATTAAGTAGATAATAAATTTGATTAAAAAATGAGGAAAAACTTATTTTTTATCTCAGGTGAATTGTATAAAAAATATTAATAATGAATAATTAGGACTTACGTAACTGGCACATTTTTTCTAGGGTGCGTGACACAAGGGAGGAATTTTCAACGTAATATAGCAGCTTTAAGTTGAGTCCGATACAACAGCTAACTACGCCCACCCCTCTCCTTAATAAGGAGAGGGGAAGGGGGAGTGCATGCGGCTAACGACAGCGAAGCAATCCCCGCCGTCTTGCGATCAGCCCTAGCTGAGCCGCACAAGCACAGTGAACGCCATCATGCGTCGTTTCACCTAGTGTCTCTGGCAATGACAAATGCACAATTAATTTTGCCTAAGTACTTAAAACGTCTCTACAAGAATTTTCGATTTCCAACAAATAATTTATACATCCTTGCGGCGAATGCCTTTAGTTGGAAATTAGTTAACGTTGAAATTCTTGAATTGCTTCTAGTACATTTTGGTAATTTTTGTAATTACCTTGTTGTCTAAACAATTCAGCGGCTTTCTCAAAATCCTCAATTGCTGTTTGCTTATCTTCTAAGGCAAATCGTACAAAACCGATCGCATCCTGCTTGTATCCCATTTGGTAACGAGCAATGCCTCGGTAGAAGTAGGCAAAAGTGTGATTCGGATTTATTGCCAGTGCTGTGGTATAATCAGCAATTGCATCCTTATTGTTTCCTTTCTCAGCATTGATAAGCCCTCGAACATAGAATTCTTCAGCAGTTTGAGGATTGGTGAGATTTAATTGATTATTTTTAGTAGGGCCATTTTCAACCTTCAAGCTGGAAAGACTAAGCCTGCTATTAGATATTTTATCGATGAAAGTATTGATTGGAACTGCCAAGTTAAAGCCCGTCGGTAAGCCTAATAGGACTCTTGAGATTCTACCAGATCGATCCGGTGCTAGAACTCTAGTTAGACCAATATCTCCTGCTCCGTGAACGCCAATAACTCTACCATTGCCACCTAGTACAGGACTACCACTCATACCTTCCCAAGTCACAGCATTGAAGGCTAAATTATATCCTTGGGGTTGATTTCGTCGTATACTTGTAATATAACCTGGTGAAAACTCAGCTGTACGACTGTTGCTACTGCGACCACCGATTGAAGGATAACCGTAAACATAGATTGGATCGCCAACTGTTACTTGATTAGAATTACCCAAAACTGCAACTGGATACTGATTGGGGCTATTAAACCTTAATATAGCCAGATCGGGGTCATTCTTTTGAATCTGAAAACTGATTACTCCAGTTACAGGGTGCACTCTACCATCATAAGTGCCAATTGTGTAAGCAACATTTTTTTTGACAACATGGCTATTGGTCAATACTATGTAGGTATTGTTGTTTTTAGCAACAATTAACCCTGAACCATTACCGGATCTACTGTTAATCTGTACCGTAATTGGCTTAGCAATTTTAGCAATTTCTCTAGGAGTCTTTGCCATCACCAATACCGGTTGACTGATAATAATAACCGCGATCGTTGCTGTTGCTGTAAGTAAATTCGACAACCAATTCAGAGGGTATATGGTTAGCTTCATAGAATGCTGTAGATTTAATTTATGATGTACATCTTTTGACTACATTCCTATTGAGATAATTCACCTATGTATTGTGTTAATTAGAAATTCCGTAATGTGTCGAAAAACTGGTTACATCAAGCAATGAATTTGTGCCACTTATAATTATTATGTCTTTTTTTTTACGTAAATAGTTTAAATAGACAATAAATTTGAGTAAAAATTGAAAAGAAAAAGCTGATTTTTTTTTATTTATTATCTATTGTATTCTTTTTTTTATTATTTAGCAGTGATAAATAATCGTTATTTACTACTTAGGATAGTTAAATAATAGTTAAAGGAGAACACCCTTTGAAAAAGCTTTCAGAGGATGTAAGAATGCGTCTAATTTCATAGTAAGAGTGGCGCTTGAAACTGGCTCACACACTGTGGAAGCCGCCTGCGCGCCTTAGAAATTCATTTAATTTTCTTTCTTTAGCTTTTTAACTAAATCACTTTCGTCTTACTTTTTGAACAATTAGCATCAATTAGTTTCGCTATATCCTTGACTCGAAAAAACTTTCCAAGTACAGTAGAACCATCTCCAATGCTAGATTGTGCATCAACCTCAGAGAGTGTGATTTCACCAACTTTCTCCATTTTTATACGAATAACTTGTCCAGTCACCGGATCTATAACTGGCTGAGGAGATCGTTCAATTGAGAACTTCATCCCTTCACAATACCCATGTAATTTTCCTTTATTGAGAATTACAGTATTTCCTTCAACATCAGCAACAACTGTTGGTATTCTCAAAAAACAAGCTAAATCATCTGAGTAATTATTTAATTTATCGACAATTTTATCAATAGCATCTTCCATTGCTAATGCTAGTAACTTGTTCGTAATATTATCGCTACTTGAATAAAAAAATTCCGTCTGAATTCCACTTTCAAGCTTGAATATAATAGAATCATCATTAGTGCTTTTCTGTATTTCCACGCTGATATTAGGTACTTTAACATCCGAGAATGACTTACTAAAATTACTATTTCCTTCAGCAACAAAAATAATGTCACCTGTAGTAGTATCTACCACTCGAAAATTTAATTTGACATCAACCTCATTATCTCTGGTTGTTTTTCCAAATCCCAAAAATTCAATTCCACGTTCTCTACTTACTTCAAACTGATTCACAGTTCCAATAAATACAGCCTCGATGCCATATTTGTCTCGAATATCCCGCAAAAGTTCTATACTAATTTTATCTTGAGTGAGTCTTACAGATTTATTAAAATTAGGATTATTTATTTTCGTAGGCTTGATTTGATTCCAGCTAACTACATCAAAATTATTATTTTTTACTAACTGACTGGCGAGTATTTTACTATACCCTTTGAACTCGTATATTTGTCCTGAAAAAGAAATACTGTTTTCATCCTCTATATCAAAAACAGCAATTCTTAGTTTCCGTTTAGCCTCTGATTTCAAATTAAATAGAGAAGGATTTTGTTGGCAAAAGTCTAACACTTTCGTATTTTGAGCATCAACCGACTTAAAAGTACCAACCCCAAAACTTAAAGCAAATAACGAAACAACAATAGACGAGGTAACGCGACGAACAAAATAGTAATTCCCCATTATTTCCTCAGTAAATGAATTTTGGGTAAGCTGATATTTTGCTCCCCCAAACTTCAAATTAGAATGCGTCCTCAAATTAACTAATTACTACTACAAAAGTTTAATAAATTTTCCCGATATGGTCAGTATAAAATTGTATAAATTTGTTTATGATTGAAAATAGTGGTATTTATTTTATTACGGAAATAAGATATTTAAAATCCCAGCATAAGCTTTATTTACCAGTCATTTAGTCTTAATTCATTATCTATAATTTACTAAATAAATACTAAGATTTCGCATAATATTTAGTAACAAGCGGTACATATACTAAATTAACATCAAAATAATATACTACTTTTGTAATATGTAAAACATAAGCAGTATAAAATCTTATTGTGAATATCAAGATATTTATAACGGGATTTATTTGTCCCTAGAGAATTTTATCTGTTTCACATAGCCTGTGATTTCAGTTATCAGTTATCAAGTACCTACAGGATAAATCGAGGGGCCTTAATTTGGAAAAAATTTTTTTCTTTCCACGGATAAATACGGGGGCTTGTATCCTGTTTATTTTTTGGTCAATTAAACAACAGCAATCAATTTAATCATTAAAAATCTTACCGTTAAAATATCATCATATTTTCGGTCAATTTTAATAGATTTATGCTAATCTCGCGGGGAGGGGAAGCAACCTTAAGGGGGTAATTACCCAAAGCACTGACTCTGTGCGCGGCTAAATTTGGCAAATATTTATCAATAAATGGTATAATAACAGTTTGCCTTCTATGTATTCAAATATTAACAATTATTACTATAGGAATCCTACTTGAAAATTGAAAAAAACGAGCGTACACCTTAATCTTCTAGAACCATGACAGCTTTTTGCCTTTTGCCTCTTGCCTACCTACACAAATAATTATGGCTGCGCCACGCTGCGCCTTCCAAAAATCAAACCGGATTCCTATATATATTACTTTATAAATTAAAACATGTTAACTTCTGAGCTACCAACCATTAACATCCTCAAACAACCTACCTTACCAGCTTGGGTAGAATTAGCCATATCTAACTTAGATGAAATATTATTAGACCATTCCCAATGCGAACGTAAGGCAGCATCAGCGGCGATAAACTTCATGTTTCGCTACCCTTCCAATGCCAAAATGATAAAAGAATTAACTAAAATCGCCAAAGAAGAATTAGAACACTTTGAGCAAGTCAACGAGTGGTTAGACAAGCTCAATATTGCATTACGTCCCCTGACACCGCCTCCTTATGGTGCGAAACTAAAAGCTCAAATTCGTCCTAACGAACCGAATAAATTGTTAGATTCCCTGCTTGTAAGTGCTTTAATAGAAGGGCGCAGTCATGAGCGTTTGGGATTATTAGCTACACATTGTCCCGAACCAGATTTAGCTAAGTTTTATAAGGGTTTGATGGCATCAGAAGCGCGGCATTATGGTATATATTGGGTACTTGCAGATACCTACTATGACCGCGAAATTGTCATGCAGAGATTGGATGAATTATCTATTGCTGAAAGTGAAATACTCGCAACCCTGCATCCAGAGCCACGGATTCATAGTTAGGGATTTGGGTGTGGGCATGGGGCATGGGGCATAGGGTATTGGGCATGGGGCATGGGGCATGGGGCATGGGCAGAAAAATTTAAAACTTATAACTCCTTACTACTCACTCCTCACTCCTGACTACTCACTAATCACTACTCACTACTCACTAATCACTACTATCAAATGGTGAATCTTTATTTTCGAGATTTTTTGATTCGTCAATGGGAAGCTGACGATCGCGATAAAGCTGCATCTGTTATTAGCTCTGTATTATCGGAGTATGGTTTGGATTGGGAACCAGATGGTGCTGATAAAGATGTATTGAAAATTGAAGATTATTATTTAGATAATGGGGGAGATTTTTGGGTAATCGAATACCAAAATGAAATTGTTGGTACGGGAGCATACTATCCCATCGAACGCGGTGAAAAAGCTGTAGAAATACGCAAAATGTATTTATTACCCAAAGCTAGAGGTTTTGGATTAGGGAAATATTTGTTACAACAATTAGAAGCAGCGATTAGTTGCCATGATTTTAAACAAATTTGGATTGAAACCGCCAGCATTCTAACTGAAGCCGTCAAGCTCTATGAAAGCAACGGTTACCAACCAGCAACAGGCGTAGAAACAGAACGTTGCGATCGCATTTACGTCAAAAAATTGATGTAGAGACGTAAAATTTTACGTTCTTTCCAGTTCCTCCTAACAACTAACAACTAACAACTAACAACTAACGACTAAAAACTATCAACTATCAACTTACAACTAACAACTATCAAAATTTATTAAAATGCAAATTTGGAAAAAATTTCTTAATCTTTTTTTACAACCAAATTGTCCTTTATGTCAGCGTCCCGCTTCAGAAGAATTTTGTCAATATTGTAATAAACAGTTACAAAAGTGTCGTTTAACTGACTCAAATCGTGGGATTGATAATTCTCCACCAGTAATTGCTTGGGGTGCCTATGGCGGTGCTCTCAAACGCGCAATTGCTGCCATGAAGTACGACAATCATCCCGAAATTGCTCGCCCTCTTGGAAAATGGTTGGGAGAAGTATGGCTGGAAAATTACGGAAATAAACATTCCTTAATAGTAGTTCCGATTCCGATGCACCCAGAAAAACAAAAAAAACGAGGTTTTAATCAAGCGGCGTTGATTGCACAAAGCTTTTGTCAAACAACTGGGCTAAAATTGAAACAGAACGGGTTGCAAAGGATAAAAGCAACTAAAGCGCTGTTTGGATTATCACCAACTGAGCGAAAAGAAACCTTAACTCAAGCTTTTGAGATCGGATTTGACTTTCGTAAACCTCCGAAT
This sequence comes from Richelia sp. UBA3308, assembly GCA_002361335.1. Taxonomy (GTDB): domain Bacteria; phylum Cyanobacteriota; class Cyanobacteriia; order Cyanobacteriales; family Nostocaceae; genus Rivularia. Next base: position 16,793 of record DESS01000257.1, on the reverse strand, counting down.
GTCCCAGTCGTTTTAGTTGATGACATCTATACAACGGGTAGTACCGTCAAGTCTGCTGTGGAAACTTTAAATAAAAGTGGAATTGTTGTTTCCCAAGTTGCAGCAGTTGCTGTTCCTTCAAGACCTAATTATAAAAAACATTATGGGAGTTAGGGAGTAAATGATAGAATCACTGATTTAAAACCCGGTGATGTTGGCGTAGTCTTCGAGTAAGATAATTTGCCGTTGCCTACCTCGTGGCGGAATCATATTTGTGTACATTTTGTAGAAAACGTGAAATCTATGTAGAGACGTAGCACTGCTACGTCTCCAGTAATCTGAAATCATAATTTCATATTCAGATTCAGCAACGCCGATAATTTGATATTACAAACTAGTTAATGGAGTTTAAAAAAAGGAAAATTCCCTCTTTTATCAAGAGGAGAAATGTCAAAATTAACTAAAATAAAGATTATTTTTATAGGAATAATATTTACAATTATGGGTAAGTCTAAAGCGCTGGGTTTGGGACAATTTGGGTTTATTCCTGCTACATTACTCACATTAGGTATAAGTACAACAACAGCTTTCGCTCAAGTAAATAAACAAGCGAATAAATTCTATAATCCAATACCTTTACCCTCCACTTATGAAATTTCCGATGCACTCTCCGATAAAGATATTCCTACAGGACAAGGTGGCTTTGCTCGCGATTATATGGTCAAATTAAGCAAAGGCGATAATTTAGCGATCGATCTCTCTTCAGATAGCTTTGACAGTATTATTACACTGCTTGGTCCCGATGGTTCAACTATAGCAGAAAATGATGATGGTCCTGATGGTAGTAGTAATTCCCTACTTTTCACCCGTATCACCAAAGCTGGAACCTACATTGTTCGCGTTCGTTCTTTTGGAGAAACTGGAATTGGTAGCTTTAAGCTGAAAGTAACCCGCCTGAAACCCGTTAAGTGAACATGGGGAAATGGGGATTAACACCGGAGTTATATCATGTCTGGTTAAACAGTTATCATATTTGATCTGAGTAATGAGAATAAAGAGGGAGAGAGCTCCGGGAGAGGTAATTGGT
>DESS01000257.1:11104-15628 GCA_002361335.1 Richelia sp. UBA3308 | reverse complement strand
TTGAACCCTGCATGTCTCGATAAGTAATGAGTAATAAGTAATGAGTAATAAGTAAGGAGTAGTAAGTAGGTCAGCAAGAAAAATTATAGTTTAGCTCAGGCCGTCTTGCTGTCTTGCTGTCATGCAAGAGCTATAAGGTTTTTAACTTAATTCACTTTTCTTAACATAGTGATATTTTTTTGCGCCAACTTACTTGTATAATAAACGCTATCAATTCAATCGTCGGTTATATAGTAAGTAATTAGCCGGACTTGATATTAGAAGTTGATAATTATTTAACATGCTGACCTTTAACATGCAGATCTTTGAACATCAATCCACAATCTAAAATCTAAAATCTAAAATTCTTTAACCTATATTACAGTCATCGCACAAAGAAAAAGCGCCTCAGTCCATTCTACAACTGCGCCGTAGGTATCTCCTGTATGTCCCCCTAATTTATAATTGAACCAAGCACCTGTGAGAAAAGCAAAGGTGATTCCTGCAAGTGGCATTGCTATTGGTAATATTAAATCATGTTTACTAAACAGTAACTTTACACAACTCAAACTCAATAACAATAATACTGAAGGTAAAACGTCTTTGTAGGAACGAATCGCTTGTTTGTGAAATGCACCTTTACCAGTTGGCTTGAGGTAATCGTATCTAGCGATCGCGAATATTTGTCCCCAACGTGCCCATGCACAAGCAGCCATTAGTATCAACCAACGATTTTCTTGTATGTCAGTTAATGCTACTGTTTTCAGCAAGACTAAAACAATGCCTGCCATTGCTCCAAAAGCACCCGTAGCGCTATCACTCATTACTTCCAAACGTCGCTCCTTATCCGTTACCGCTAACCCATCAGCAGTATCCATTGCTCCATCCAAGTGCAACCCTCCCGTAATGCCTATCCAGCTTACTATCAGCAATGCACTACGAGTTAACACTGGTATCCCTAAAAAATTAGCTACAGTATCGAATAATCCCAATATTCCTCCGATTATTACTCCTATTGCCGGAGCTAAGCGAGCTACCTCGCCAAATTCTAGCTTATCCACATAAGGCATAGGGATAGCAGTGTAAAATATAACACTTGCAACCAGTTTTAAAACTTGATTTTTCCACCACGGATACTGAGCATTCATACCAGTCAAATTCATTACTTAAGTGCCAAGAAAACAATTACACTTTTAATTACCGCACAAACAACAGTATCAAATTTTAAAACTTAAAATAAGATTTACTTGTATGAGAAATTGAAGCAAAAAATTTGTTATGCTTATCTAAGTAGGAAAAAGAAGTTAGTAATATTTATAACATTATGTTTGAGCATAAAAAGACGCATTTTAATCGGTAGTAGTGTTTTTTATCTTTTGAAAAAAAAGGCTAATAACTAATGTCAGCGAGTTTAAGTAATTGCCTCCAAAATCTGATAATTATATATTGCAGGGCATAGATTACCGCTGAGTCATTGGTTATGCAGGCTATAACGTTGTACTTGACCTTTGCTCACAATGCTATTTGATTATGAATCACCATCTACCCGAGACCAAAGTACCAGCTCCGTGCATCGTCAACACAGGTGTCATCGTAAATAAACTAGATATACGACGATTGCTAGCAGATTTAGGTCGCGTCCGCTATACTTACACCCAAGATGGTGAGGTGTGCGGCGAGGGTGAAGGGGATGTGATGGAAGTTTTCGCCAATCCCCGACGCTCTACATTAGTCGCCAATCATGCTCTTTACTTGAACGTTTGTAGTTTCGATTATTTGGAACTTCAGCAATCATCCGAAAAGGAAACCTGTTTTGATTTAGTTCAGGAAGGTATGCGTTTGCGGTTGATTCCCCTCTCTACTCCAATGCAAGAGCGACAAGAGCGTTGTTGGAATACTAGCGCTATTGAAGCAATGATGGAGCAGGTGCTATCAGCTAAATGGGATGCTGAAATTGATGATGATAGTTCGGATTTGTTCTAAATTTGATTTAATAAGTTAAATCATTAACAGAACTGTCTCGGTTTTCTTCATTTTGAGTGCAAATTTTTCATTCCAATGTGTTGCTAGGTGTAGCAACAGTTTAGCCCGTGCTGGGATATTTTCTACGCCTCATGGTGTGGTAGAAACCCCACGTTTTATGCCGGTGGGAACCCTAGCAAACGTCAAAACCATGACTCCAGCCCAATTAAGGGATACGGGAGCGCAAATGGTGTTATCAAATACTTATCATCTCCATTTACAACCGGGCGAGGCGATTGTAGCAGGTGGAGGTGGACTGCATAAGTTTATGGGTTGGGATAAACCGATGCTTACCGATTCCGGTGGGTTTCAGGTTTTTAGTTTAAGTGAAATGCGTAAAATTACTGAAGAAGGAGTAACTTTTAGGTCGCCTCATGATGGGCAAATTATAAATTTAACGCCAGAAAAATCAATCGAAATTCAAAATACTTTAGGTGCGGATGTCATTATGGCATTTGATGAATGTCCCCCTGCAACAGCTAGTCGTCAAGAAGTGGAAGCAGCAACGGAACGTACTTATCGCTGGTTATTGAGATGTATAGAAGCCCATAAAATCAGCGAACAAGCTTTATTTGGAATTGTACAGGGGGGTATTTATGCCGATTTGCGTAGTCAAGCAGCGAATGCTTTAACTAAGTTGGATTTAGTGGGGTATGCCATTGGTGGTGTAAGTGTTGGAGAAGAGCCAGAATTAATTCACAAAATTGTTCGAGAAACAGCACCTTTATTACCCGCTCAAAAGCCACGTTATTTAATGGGTGTGGGTACTCATCAAGAAATGGTATTGGCGATCGCTTCTGGGGTAGATTTATTTGATTGCGTAATTCCCACTCGTTGGGCTAGACACGGTACAGCGATGGTAAAAGGCGAGCGTTGGAACATCAAAAACGCCAAATTTCGTGAAGATTTTACTCCCCTAGATGAAACTTGTCCTTGCTACACTTGTCAGAATTTTACCCGTGCTTATTTATCCCATTTGATCAGGTCACAGGAAATTTTGGCTTATACATTATTGAGTATTCATAATATTACCGAATTAATTAGATTTACCACTAAAATTCGGCAAAGTATATTGAACAATACCTTTACCACAGAATTTGCTCGTTGGTTAAATTAAGTGGGTATGCCTTCATTATTTGTGTCATTGCGTTAGCCGCTGCAAAGCTGAACGCGTAGCGTGCCCGTTCACCGTAAGGTGTTCCCGTAGGGTAGGGCATACGGCAGCGAAGCAATCCCCGCCCTCTTGCGATGAGCCTTTCTCTGAGCCGCAGCTGCGGTGAACGCGCTCATGCTTCGTTTCACGGAGCCTGTTGCGAGCGCAGCGCGGCAATCCAACTCGCTGCGGACAAATGTACAATTCATTTTGCCTAAGTACTTAACAGTAATCAATAACCAGCGCATTAAATTAGAAATATATACTAGAATAATTATTTCTCACACACCCATGACAGCAAAAATTTCCAATTCAGATAATCCCTTACTCAAATGTTCGGGTTTACCCCCTTTTCCAGAAGTGAAATCCGAACACGTAGAACCAGCTTTAAATCAATTACTTTCGGAATTAAACCAAGAACTTACTCAATTAGAAACTAATGTAAAACCGACTTGGAGCGGTTTGGTAGAACCTTTAGAAGGGATAAGCGAACGTTTAACTTGGAGTTGGGGTGTAGTTAGCCATTTGATGGGTGTGAAAAATAGCCCCCAATTACGTCAAGCTTATGAAACCGTACAGCCTCATATAGTAGAATTTTCTAACCGAGTTAGCCAAAGTAAACCCATTTATAATGCTTTTAAAGCCCTGCGAGAAGCTGATATTTGGAAAACTTTCGACTCCGCACAACAACGAATTGTGGAATCCGCAATCCGTGATGCAGAACTTTCCGGTATCGGTTTAGAAGGTGAAGCCCAGGAACGTTTCAATGCCATTCAGATGGAAATGGCAGAACTTTCCACCAAATTCTCAAATCACGTTTTGGATGCAACCAAAGCTTTTAGTTTAACGTTAACAAAACCTGAAGAAGTCGAAGGTTTACCGCCAAGTTGGCTGAGTTTAGCAGCCCAAGCAGCACGAGATGCAGGTGAGGAAAACGCAACTCCAGAAAATGGCCCTTGGCGCGTCACCTTAGACATTCCCAGTTACGCTCCTTTCATGCAGCACAGCAAGCGCCGGGATTTACGCGAACAGTTGTATAAAGCTTTTGTCTCTCGCGCATCTGAAGGAGAATTGGATAATAAGCCCATAATTAAGCGTATCTTGGAGTTAAGACAAGAATTAGCAGAATTACTTGGGTATAAAAACTATGCCGAAGTTAGTTTAGCCAGTAAAATGGCTCCTAACATCGAAGCCGTAGATAAACTTTTGCAAGAATTGCGCCGCACCAGTTATGATGCTGCAGAAAAAGAACTTGAAGAACTCAAAGAATTTGCAGCTGCTAAAAATGCCCCAGAAGCAAAGGATTTAAAAAACTGGGATATCAGCTTTTGGTCAGAACGTCAACGGGAAGAAAAGTTTGCTTTTACACA
>DESS01000257.1:0-11002 GCA_002361335.1 Richelia sp. UBA3308 | reverse complement strand
TTTAACGTTAATGTTACCCCTGCTGACGGACAAGCGCCGGTATGGCACCAAGATGTCCGCTATTTTCAAATCGCCGATGAAGCCGGTACTCCCATAGCTTACTTCTATTTAGACCCCTACAGCCGTCCGGCAGAAAAACGTGGTGGCGCATGGATGGATACCTGTCTCAATCGCCGTCAAATTAAATCCAACGGTAAAGCAGATATCCAGTTGCCAGTTGCATATTTGATCTGCAACCAAACCCCCCCAGTAGATGATAAACCGAGTTTAATGACCTTCACGGAAGTAGAAACCGTCTTCCATGAATTTGGACATGGTTTGCAGCATATGCTTACCAAAATAGATTATCCCAGCGCAGCGGGTATTAATAATGTCGAATGGGATGCTGTAGAATTACCCAGTCAATTTATGGAAAACTGGTGTTACGAACGTCCGACATTGATGGGAATGGCAAAGCATTATCAAACCGGCGAACCTTTACCAGAGCATTATTATCAGAAACTTGTAGCAGCACGTAATTATATGAGCGGTAGCGGCATGTTGCGTCAGTTGCACTTTAGCTTACTTGATATAGAATTACATTACCGTTATCGTCCCGATGGTGACGAAACTCCCGAGGATGTACGCAACCGCATCGCCAAGAATACAACTATATTACCACCACTACCTGAAGATAATTTTCTCTGTGCATTTGGACACATTTTTGCTGGGGGATATGCGGCAGGTTATTACAGTTACAAATGGGCTGAAGTTCTGAGTGCAGATGCCTTTGCTGCCTTTGAAGAAGCCGGATTAGAAGACGAACAAGCTATTAAGACTACCGGTAAACGCTACCGCGACACTGTACTTGCCCTTGGTGGTAGCAAGCATCCCATGGAAGTATTTAAATCCTTCCGGGGTAGGGAACCAAGTACGGAACCTTTACTTAAGCATAATGGTTTGAAAGCTGCTTAAAAAATGGGGATGGGGAATGCCCGAATTTAGAATTTAGAATTTAGAATTTAGAATTGGGAATTGGGCATAGCTGAATTCGGGTATGAATCGTAAATGTAGAGACGCGATATATCGCGTCTCTACAAGGTTTTCGATTTTCCAATAAATCCGTTTCATACATCAAATCAGCAACGCCAAAATTTCTACTTTATTATTTCGCCTATTGGTACAAATTGCAGCGTGTTTGGAGGTTTTTAAAAGTTTTTATTTTATCGGTGATGGCGAGACTGAAAGTCATTTTGCTTTTTAAGTTTTGGTTGTAGTTTACTTTAGCTTCCCTCAAGATGTTCTAGCTATAATTTCCCGCTGTTTGGCTGTTGTACCTGTAATCTTAAGTACTTAATATCCCAAATAAGTTAAAAACATTATAATCCATTACTTATACTCTTCGGTCGGCATGAATACTATGCTGTTGACTGTATTTTGCACTATTTTACAGAAAAGATACATTGTACTCAACACTGCAAATAATTAGTAAATACGTATATTTTAAGCTTGTGTAATACTTTCTTACGTTGGTACTTTAAGTATCAAATTTGTTTTTTTAAACTCAATAAATATACTTAAATGCAAGAATGTAAACTTGGCAAACTTGAAAGATACGGCATTTGTTTCAGCATAGTTACTGGGATTATCGGAGTGGGAGCATTTTTACTGGAATATGACGATAGACAAGAACAAAGAATATTTGAAGCTTGGGAAGTAGTAACAGAGAGTAAAGGTTCTAAAACTGGAGTAGTGAAATTAGCATTAGAAAGGCTGCATAAACAAAATTTCAGTCTTTCAGAAATTGATGTTAAAAAAAGCAATCTAGCAAAAATTAAATTAGATGGTGGTAACCTCAGCCGTGCTAATCTCAGCCGTACCAACCTCAGCCGTGCTAATCTCAGATATACCGACCTTACAGGTGCTGACCTCAGTAGTGCTAAACTCAGTAGTGCCGACCTTAGAGGTGCCAACCTCAGTAGTGCTAAACTCAATAGTGCGGACCTCGGTAGTGCCAACCTTAGAGGTGCTAAACTCAATAGTGCCGATCTCAGAGATGCCGACCTCAGACGTGCTAAACTCAATAGTGCCGATCTCAGAGATGCCGACCTCAGTTATGCCAACCTCCAACGTTCCAGCCTTAGTGGTGCAGATCTCAGTAGTGCCAACCTCAGAGGTGCCAAACTCAGTTGTGCAATATTCTGGAGGAGAGTTGAGAATTTTGAGTCGGAAACCAAAAGCATAACCCCGGAACAAATTAAAAAAGCTAAAAACTGGGATAAAGCAATATACAGTCGAGAATTCCTTAAAAAATTAGGTCTATCTCCAGAACAAGAAGAACCTTTACTGTGCAGGAACGGTTAAGAGCATCACTTCCGCTCATCGACTATTGAGCAAGGATTACGCCTACTAAATAAGTAAAGGAACTTAATTTAATTTACAGAAATTTACCTTAGAGGATGTTTAAAACGTATTGTTTTTAACTCAAATTTTGGGATTATCCCCCTTCTCCCGCAAAAGAGCGGGGGTTTAAAGTCCCCCTTTTTAAGGGGGATTTAGGGCGTGTTTTCAAACCTCACGGTTCCTCGCTATTGCCTGGAGCTACAGGTACAAAGCCCTGAAAGAGGCTCACAAACCCAGATTTTTCTAGTCCGCTGCCACGGCGGACTTTGTAGGTATAGCCTCACCCTTACAGGGTGAGGACTACTTTGAAAACACGCCCTAGTGGGATCTCAAAAGTCTCGAGTTTCATTAATGATTTTCCAACCATCCTGCTCTGTAAAGTCTGGACAAGCCGGAAATTACTTCCTACTTCACAGGGAGCATGGGAGCTGTTATCCCTCGAGCCGGCTTGCACGGCTGAGCCTTCCGCGCTTGAATATATTGGGTCAGACGGAGAATCTCAAGATCGGTGCTTGGTTTTTGCATATTAATCAAGAGATTACTCCCTGATAATATTTAATTATACCAATTTTAATCCATGAAATACATGAAAATGTATTGACAATTGTCGATAATTGTTAATACTTGTCCACAAAAATATCATCTAGGTCAAAGCTCTAACAGAATAAATACACATAACAGTCAATTTAACAACTTTAATAAACAAAACTTCATGCCTTTATATTCATATGAATTTAATTTGATTTACAAAAGTTAACTTAGTTATAATTAACTTTATTAAACATAGATTACGACTAATAAATTTTATGATTATTCGTTAAGAAAATAGTGCAAAATTAAAACTAAGCCTTCAACACATAGAACCAAAATTTTAAACTCAAATAATAATGGTTCATGTATAGAAAACCGTCCTTTGTCATTTGTCTGCCATGGGAATGACAAATAACAGAGGAAATTCGAGCAAGGCGGTGAAAACCCAAGCTAAGCAATAAGAAGATGTCCCTATGATGCAAAACATTTTGCTAGCTGTCTCAGGAACGGGACAAGCTGAAGATATGCTCAAAGTTATGGAGGAAATACCATCAATACAACGAGCGAAAGTTACCATTTTGCACGTTGTTCCTCCACAAACCACCGCCCAAGTAATGACAACCAAGTGGGAAGAAGGCGGTAAACTTTTAGCAAATACTATTCAAAAGTTGCACCTAAATCCAAATCAAGTCAATTCCCTACTCCGTCAAGGCGATCCCAAAGATGTGGTTGGACAAGTAGCGGATGAAATCGATGCTGACTTGATTATTATGGGTTCAAGAGGACTCAAGCGCTTACAATCAATTTTGGCTAACTCAGTCAGTCAGTATGTTTTTCAATTGTCTTCTCGTCCCATGTTACTGGTTAAAGATGACATTTATGTCAAAAGAGTTAACCGGATTATGGTAGCCATTGACAAATCCGATGCATCAAAATACTGTTTAGATTTGGCTTTATACCTGATCAGAGATATCAAGGGCGGGGAATTAATTTTAACTCATGTAATTACTGACTTAAAAAGTCCATCAGCTGAAACTGCACAAATTGATGCCGAAAAACACCCCATTTTAGCAGCAGCAGCAAATGAAGCTAAAAAACGAGGCATTTATAATGTTCGTTGTGTACTCAGTATGGGCAAAGCAGGCGAAAAAATTTGTAGCTTGGCTTCGGAGATGAACGTAGACTTATTATTAGTTGGTTCTCCCGATCGCCGCCCTTCAATTGCTAAGAGTTTTGTTGATTTAGACAAGCTTTTAGGTTCTTCCTTATCTGATTATGTCAGAACTAACGCTACTTGTCCGGTTTTACTAGCCCGTACTGCTGCAGCTTAGATTATATAGCGGTTTTCATAGAGCGTGGAATACAGTTTTGTGGTAAGGGCATCCCTGCCCGTCGTTTTACAAGAATACAGTTTTGTGGTAAGGGCATCCCTGCCCATCCTTTTACAAACAATATTTGTATTACACTCAACCGAAAATTCCTATAGTCAGGAGTTACGATAATTACAATTTTTGGTCGATGCGTGACACCACAAGCTTTATTTTTAACTGCAATCCCTGAAAGTTTCACGCACCCTAGGGAAAAAATTTGCCTTTTTGCTAAGTCCTAATAGTCATAACTTGACTGTTAATTCGACTCATTCAACTATAGAAGATTTCGCGGTTGATAAATAAAACCCCTACACAAACCTGTGCCGGGGTTTTTCCTTTTTAAACAATGGAGTATTAATTAAGAATCTTTACTTCCGCTTTCGCGGCTAGCGGTTAGAGTGTAAAGTAATACTAAAAAAAGCGCGGGAACTAATACGAACAAAATGCTCGCAATGAATCCCAAATCATTAGTTTGCATAACTATGTAGCCTCTCTTTTTATTCGCAGCCGATAGTTTTAGAATACCATTAGTGACACACTGCTGCATCTACTGCCTAGGCTTAGCCCATCGAAAAGAAAAACTACATTTCAGGGCTTGGTTATTATGCTAACTGAACCATTAACCAAGGTTTGACAAGCAAGACGGTAATTTTGAGGCTTTTTTTTCAAGATTTTGTTTTCTACATTCGTCCGAGGTGACAGATTTTCTATTCCTTCTGTTATTTCTACAATACAGGTTCCACATTGACCTGCACCTCCACAATTCATCATTTTTCCCCATACTTTATAGATATCAATGCTGTTTTGCATCGCTTTCAATCGTAAATTCGCACCATCAGCCGCTATTACCTCTTTATTTTCTTTAACGAAATTAATGTTACCCATAGTTATTACCTGGTAGAATCTTATCCCGACAATCAAGTTATCCCGACAATCAAACTTGTATCTTTTTTCTAATTTATTACAAAAAGTTAAGAAATATCAAATTTATCAAAGACCGGATTATAAAAAATAAGACAGGCATTGCCAGCCTGTCTCAAAAAATATTTATTGGTTAACTTACTTGAAGCCTACAGCAGCTTGCCAAACAAAAGCTAATAACAAGAAGAAGACGGGAATGATTGGGAGAACATCTACCAAAGGATCAAAAACTTGATAAGCTTCCGGCAATTTCGCTAATAATAGTGCTACTTCCATGTTTGTTTAAATCCAAGTATCGAACACAGCTTTCATAATTGAGAAATATCTTAACACGAACGGGGAATGGGGAATACATTGGGACAAATAAGTAACCAATAATTGATAATGCAAATCAAATCAGAAAAGCGTGATTCAATTCAGTTTTTCCACTAAATATAGCGGTTTTCACTTCAATCAAATATATTCTTGTGGTACGGGCATCGCTGCCCGTGCCTTCTTTGACAAATTTTTTGTGTTGGATTTAAAGCGCTATATTGATATCTTGACCTAGCAGTGCAACATCGAGACATCAGTTTTGGTTATATTTCTTAAATTACATTAGTAATCCCAAAAGTTTCCAAAACCATCCATACCACGAAACCTCCATACATCAGTAGCAATACAACGGATTCAGAACGACTCAAATCAAACTTCCTCAGAAGCATCACAAATAGAGCAATCGTGGCCAAAATTGATGCGCCCATCATTGGCACAGTAACAGCAAAATCAACGATTGAAGCACCAGCAATCAAGACTCCTAAAGGAATCGCTACAAGTAAATCAAAAATATTGCTACCTAATACATTGGAGAGACTGATAATACTATCATTGTTTTTGGCAGCGCGGATACTAACGAAAGCATCCGGTAAACTAGTAGCCGCAGCGATGATGGTAATACCCCACAAGAAAGATGGTGTATTTAAAACTTCTCCCAAACCAATCGTTCCCCAAACTAATCCTTCAACGCTGACGACGATGAGAACTAAACTAAATAGCAATTTTAGCCATTCTTGAACGACATTGATATTGTGAGATTCCTCACTTTTAGTATCTTGATTTTCTTCAACAGTTCCATTTTTGCGGGCTTTATGTTGTTCAGTGCTTTGCTGCTGCAAAAATAAAAATAGCCCGTAGACAGAAAGAGGTATCAAAGCAATCCATCGGTTGATATAACCCTGCCACATCCCATTTGGCACGGGATTATAAAGAACTGCACCAGCAAAAACAATTAATAATACCGCAATGCTAGTAATCTGAAACTGAACATCCCTGTAAATAAAATCCTTATTATCCCTAAACCTTAATTCATTGCCTACCAAACCAGAAATTCCAGGGATCACAAGAATATTAAAAATAGCTGAACCAAAAATAGCAGCCACACCTAACTCAAACTTTCCGTGAATAAGAGTTGAAAGTACTGTAGTGGAAAGTTCCGGAAAACTTGAGCCTACCGCAAGAACAACTCCTCCTTGAACAATAGGTGGTAGTTCATAATATTTCGATAAACCTTCGGCAGCAGATTCTAGGAAAGAACTGCCTACCCAGACTACAGCGGTAGATAGAACTATGACACCGATGTATGAAAGTAATTGTGATACGTCCATTAGCTTGAGTTGATTTCAATGTTAACTAAGAGTCTCATGCCAAGACGTTAACACGCAAAGTGTTAGGAATACATTGTTCAAATGTCTTTAAAAGGGAATATGAGAGATAAGTAACAAAACTTACAAAATGCTGTAAGTAAATCAGGTACCGCAAAAATTTTCTCCGCCCTCTTGTGGTACCGGCATTCCTGGCCGTGAGAATGTACCGGCGGCTCTATGAAATTAGCTGTATATTCAATTAGTTGCGATTAACTCAGTAAAAAGATAATTAACAGCTTCACAGGAGCATCCCGGCGTGAATTACCGTATCTTTATCTTGATAAATTACGCTAATTTTTATTGTAGTCCCCCCGAAAGTTCCCAAATTCCGGTTTTCTCGATTTCGTCACCCCTTGAATTCATGGAGACATTCCCAAGACTTAAAACGAAGGAAGAGCCGAAGTTGGTTGGAATTGGGATGGGGAATTAAACCCATATTTAGAGGTTAAAAAATAAATAAAAAAACCATAATTGCTTATATGATGTTCGCTTAATTACTTATAATTAAAAATAAATATAAAAATCTGAACTTCATGACAAAAACTAAAGCCAGAAACTCGAAAAATTAACTTCTAACTTCTGACTTATGTATACTATGAAATTTTTAATTAAAAATCCGAGAAAACCTAATTAATTACCTCAACTGTATCCTTTTATTCACAATCAGGTCCCACACATTTAACTGTTTTTACAGCTTCAATTTCTTTTCTAAAAAGCATATTAAATTTAGATTGCGAAACATAAAATTGGTAAACTCCCAACAACAGTAATACACAACCTATTTGTACAAATGATGGAGCCGATACAAAGCCCATTACTAAAAGTATTATCCCAGTAAAAACTACTGCAATACGATAGACTTCTTCGGCTATCTTCAATCCCACCCAGATAGTACCCAAAGCAAGAATCAATAGCACCAGATAAATTGCCAGCATTTTTATCTCCTAAATTAAGCACGTAGAATTATCTATCGCTTTACTACAATAACAATTGTTTTGGCTTTTAATGACAATTTTTTTACAATTCTAAATATCAATATCTACAAATATTTAAAATATCTAATCAAATATCTAATCAAAAATCTAATCAAATAATAAATTAAACTATTTCAGTAATATCAAGCTAACTTAAAAGCATTATCCTAAATACCATCTACTTCGGAGGACAACAAACTTAATAAATTTTGCCTTGTCCTTGGAAGATAATCCTATCAGTATTCAAGCACCCTTGAACTATATTTATAATTTTTGTTCGTGTCTTGACTCATAAATCAAAATCCAAACTCCGAACAAGTAATAGAGAAATTTTCAACAACTGATGACAAACCGCAACAAAATTAATAGCGATTGATTCCGGCACCAGCGAAGCTGATCGCTTAAATTGATGAATGACCTATCTTCAGAAATACAGGTCATCTTCATTTAGTTAAGTAAGTCGGCACAAATAAACTCTACTATGTAACATAATGTAAACCGGCCTTAAAAGCCTTATTAACACTCACTAAGGCTGAAAAGTTGCTCATGGGGAAACCCCCAAGACCGCACTTTTCGCTATTCACCATTCGCTACCAAGATTGTCCTAATTACTATTTTCAAAGCTGACCTACTTACAAAGCCAATAGAATCAATATTACCGAAAAAAAAGCTTTTAATATATACTCCTAAAGTGGTATTTATAGACATAGTTAAAGACATATATTTTACTAAAAATTGGGTACTTAAAACTTTTTTATTTCTAATAGAACTTATAAATGTTAATCATGTCACAATCTATTCAATCGCTATTAGCGTAAATTTCAATAGTTATTCATAAAATTAATATTTATTTAATATTTGATTGAATTTTGTTTTAATAATTGTTCCAATTGCTGCATTTGTTTAGTAAAAAGCAAAAAAACCTTATACTAAAGCGATCGCACTTACAGGAGATCCCGAACCAAAGCGCAATCTTAAAACACCGATAACAAGAGTGATTCCGGTAGTAGGTAACTGTTCCAAATTAGTTAAATTTTCCAATACAATGCGTGGTTTCTCCAACATCAAACGATTAATAGCAAAACTTGTATCTTGCCCCCCATCAACACCATGAGTATCGATTCCAATACCCGCAATATTTCTTTTTTGAATTAATAACTGAATTGCATCAACACCAAAACCTGGAAAATGCATAGTTCCACGAACATCTCGATTAAAAAAAGCTGTTCCATCGTGCCATTTTTCTTGCCAACCCGTTCTTAATAACACCACACACCCATTAACGATCTCCCCATATTTATTCTCCCAAGCTTCGATATCGGCAATACTCAGAAGATAATCGGGATTGACTGCTGCTGCTTCGCTGCTATCTATAACTACACCAGGTACTACCAAAGAATCGGCTGTGTATTCTTCTATTCCCACACCATCGCCATGAAAACTTATTGGTGCGTTGATGTGAGTCGCACTATGTTCTCCTAGGGAAAACTGACGCAAATAATAACCGTCTTTTTGTAAATTTGCTACCGCTTCTAATTTTACAGGTGGATCGCCTGGCCACTGAGGAATATTTGTATCAATAATGTGACTTAAATGAATAACTCGGGAATAAGAAATTCGATGTTGATTTTGATGTTTTAAAATTTCTTCCCTAGGATTGCTAAATTTATCAAGTTCAAGGGAGGTAAAATCTCGGGTTAACCTTTTTAAAGTAGCTTCCATAATTGCACTACTTTGCCCGGTAACGGTAAATACCAAAGCTTCCCGATAAACCCGCTGTGCTGCGTGATGACTGTAATTAGCAGCCCCACTAGAAACAGTCACCGCAGCATGAGCTATTCTTGTTGTTAAATCAATTGCCCAAGTTCTTAATTGCAGCTTTTGTGTGAATTCTGCCTCTTGCTGCGATGTTTTCCTAATTGCACTGCGACAAATATTTAATTCTGCTTGCAGACAATTAAAAGCATCATTAATAAAAGATAGTGACTTGTTCTCAAACCCTTCTTGTATAACATCTAAGCCAGCAAAAGCGCAGCCAGTAGCCAGGAAGGTGGCAGCAAGAAGCTTCTTTTTATCGTTTTCATGTATCCAACCCGGCGGTTTAGTAAAAACCACAAATTCTTCCGACAAAAACCAGTTATTTAAAGTAGCAGAAACAGTATTGGTTGAATTCATCGCCGCTAATTGTGCCGGGGGAGTAAACGTTATTTCACCTCCGGTTGGTTGTCGCGTATTTTGAAAAGGCGCAATTCCAAAAACTGCACTTCCATCAGCTAAAGTCGCAGCAATAACAAACTTTTGGAAAAATCCAAATCCAGTTATCCAAGGTACAACACCATCAAATTGATAACCTCCTGCTACCGATTGTGCTGTAATTATCGGTTTACCTCCACGGCGTAAATGAGAAAAACCCACACCTAATAAAACTTGTCCACTGCCCATACGGGGGAGATATTCTTGTTGAAGAGTAGAATTATTACTGCTCACTAACATCCCGGCAGCACTTTGGTGTTGTGTTTGCAAAAAAGCTAAAGCACCGGAATATCTCGCGACTAATTCTTGAAAGTTTCCATAATCAATTTCGCTAACTTCCTTGCCACCCCACTTTTCGGGAACTTTCAACGCCAGTAAATCCAGCTTTCCCAAACCTCGCAACGCCTCAAATAAAGCATCTGCCGATTCATCTATCTCGTTAGCCTTTGGTGTAACGATTTCTAACAAATAAGATTTAGTTTTATCTAAGAAAGAAGGAATATTCTGTGGAGACACTTTGGTAAAAGAATATATAGCGTCATATTTTATCAATCTTATAATCTCATATTCCATGGCCACCATTTAACAGAAAATCTGTAGCGCGTACAGAAATCTCATGATTTTGCCATTGCATGCAATAGATTTCTTGTGGTTTTTTATGGTACGGGCATCCTGCCCGTTACCCACCAAGAGCAGGATGCCCCTAACACAAGATAAAATATTCTACTCAACCGAAAACTGCTATATTTAACTTCTAACTTCGTAACTGCTACATAAAACCAGGACAAAGCCGGACATTACTTGACGTTTCAACGGGAGCATGGGAGCAGTTATCCCTTCACGTCCAGGCACGGCTTAGCCAACCGTGCATATTTTTCTAAATTTTTGG
>DESS01000088.1 GCA_002361335.1 Richelia sp. UBA3308 | reverse complement strand
CCCTATGCCCCATGCCCCATGCCCCATGCCCTATGCCCCTTGTCCCCTTGTCTCCCCATTTCCCCATTCCCTATTCTTGTTTAGAGCGTTAAAATGATATGTCTGAGTAAAATTTAAAAGGACTACATTAAGGAAGCGATAATGTCGCGATATAGAGGACCTAGATTAAGAGTTACACGCCGCCTGGGTGAATTACCAGGATTAACTCGTAAAAGTGCTAGACGTGCTTATCCACCAGGACAACACGGTCAAAACCGTAAAAAACGCTCTGAGTACGCTATCCGCTTGGAGGAGAAGCAAAAGCTCAAATTTAATTACGGTTTAACTGAAAAACAAATGGTGCGTTATATCCGTAAGGCAAGACGAGTCACTGGTTCTACTGGACAGGTATTGCTACAATTCCTGGAAATGCGCTTGGATAACACCGCTTTCCGCTTGGGAATGGCTCCGACTATTCCTGCAGCACGTCAATTAGTGAATCATGGACACGTAACCGTAAATGGTCGCGAAGTTAACATCGCTAGTTATCAGTGTCGCCCCGGAGATGTTATTGGCGTTCAAAACAAAGAAAAGTCTCGCGAGTTGGTAGAAACCAATTTGCAATATCCCGGTTTAGCAAACCTTCCCAGTCATTTAGAGTTTGATAAAAACACAATGGTTGGTAAAGTCAACGGTTTGTGCGAACGGGAATGGGTTGCTTTGAGTGTAAACGAACTGTTAGTGGTGGAATACTACTCAAGAAAAGCCTAACTCCAAATGGATTTTGGATTTTAGATTTTTTTTCTTAAAATCTAATCCAAAATCTCAAAAGTTTAAAGAAAATTACTTCTTACTTCTTACTTCTTACTTCTTACTTCGGAACGAGTTACTCATTACTCGTTACTCATTACCCCCCCATCTCCTCCCAAAAATAGTGGTAGCTTTTTTAAAATTTGTGTAAGACTATAAAGTTACCTCACATTATTTATTGGAGAGGGGAAAATGGCGATCGCCACGATAAATCCCGCAACTGGGGAAACTCTCAAGATTTTTGAGCCTTTAAGTGATGCTCAAGTGAAGAGTGCTGTTTATACAGCCGATGAAGCTTTCTGTGATTACCGCAATACAAGTTTTCCACAACGTGCTAAGTGGATGTACAAGGCTGCTGATATCCTAGAAAAGGATAAGGCGGAGTTTGCTAAGGTAATGACTTTAGAAATGGGTAAACCTTTTCAAAGTGCCGTTGCTGAAGTTGAAAAGTGCGCTTTGGTATGCCGTTATTACGCGGATAAGGCTGCTGATTTCCTCAGAGATGTTTACATAGAAACCGATGCTAGTCAAAGTTTTGTTAAATACCAACCTTTAGGAGTAATTCTAGCGGTAATGCCATGGAATTTTCCGTTTTGGCAGGTGTTTCGCTTTGTAGCTCCGGCACTAATGGCTGGTAATGTGGGTTTGCTCAAACACGCTTCTAATGTGCCTCAGTGTGCGTTGGCTATTGAAAATATTATTCAACAAGCGGGTTTCCCCCAGGGGGTTTTTCAAAGTTTATTAATAAGTTCGGACAAGGTAGCAAATTTAATTGCCGATGAACGAGTAAAGGCTGCCACCTTAACCGGAAGCGAAGGTGCGGGAGCATCTCTTGCTGCTGCTGCTGGAAAACATATCAAAAAAACAGTTTTGGAATTGGGAGGTAGCGATCCATTTATTGTGTTAGCCAGTGCTGATTTAGAAGCTGCGGCTATTACGGGAACTAAAGCAAGAATGTTGAATAATGGGCAATCTTGTATCGCAGCGAAACGGTTTATTGTTGCTGAAGCTGTTGCTGACAAGTTTGAAAAATTGCTTTTAGAACAATTCCAGAAGTTGAAAGTCGGCGATCCCATGAAGGAAGATACTAATATTGGTCCTTTAGCTACTGCTGATATTCTCAAAGAATTAGACGAACAAGTGCAAAAATCTCTTAGTAGTGGTGCAAAAGTATTGCTGGGAGGAAAGCCTTTATTAAATATGAAAGGTAATTATTATCCACCAACAATTCTTACTGATATCCCTGTGGATTCTCCCACGGCTAAGGAGGAATTTTTTGGTCCTGTGGCAATGTTATTCCGCATTAAAAATATTGATGAAGCCATAAAACTTGCTAATGATACCCCCTTTGGTTTGGGTGCTAGTGCTTGGACAAATGATACTGAAGAGCAACAGTATTTAATATCAGAAATTGAGGCGGGGGCTGTATTTATCAATGGCTTGGTAAAATCAGATCCTCGAATGCCCTTTGGTGGTATTAAGCTTTCTGGTTATGGAAGAGAATTAAGTATTCAGGGCATACATGAGTTTGTCAATGTTAAAACTGTGTGGGTGAAATGATTTCGTTAGTTGTTAGTTGTTGGTTGTTATTTGTTTGTTGTAAAAGCCACTATCAACTATCCACTATCTACTATCAACTATCCACTATCTACTATCAACTATCTACTAACTAAAACTTGGGGAATCATAATGGACACGGCAGAATTACTAGTTAAGTGCTTAGAAAATGAAGGGGTGCAATATGTATTTGGACTCCCCGGTGAAGAGAATTTACACGTTTTGGAGGCTTTGAAAAAATCTCCGATTAAATTTATTACTACCCGCCACGAACAAGGTGCGGCTTTTATGGCGGATGTTTACGGACGTTTGACGGGGAAGGCTGGGGTGTGTCTTTCTACACTTGGACCTGGTGCTACTAATTTAATGACTGGGGTAGCAGATGCTAATTTGGATGGTGCGCCGGTAGTGGCGATTACGGGACAGGTGGGAACTGATAGAATGCATATTGAATCCCATCAATACTTAGATTTGGTAGCAATGTTTGCTCCAGTAACTAAGTGGAATAAGCAAATTGTTCGTCCGAGTATTACGCCGGAAATTGTGCGGAAAGCTTTTAAACGGGCGCAAAGAGAAAAACCGGGTGCGGTACATATTGATTTACCGGAAAATATTGCTGCAATGCCCGTAGAAGGTAAGCCTTTGGGTAAGGATAATATAGAAAAAAGTTTTGCTTCTTTTGGGACTATTCGGGCTGCTGCTGCGGCAATTTCTCAAGCTACAAATCCGATAATTTTAGTTGGAAATGGCGCAATTCGTGCAAAAGCTAGCGATGCGGTAACTCAATTTGCTACGGATTTAAATATTCCAGTGGCAAATACTTTTATGGGTAAAGGAGTAATTCCTTATACTCATCCTTTGGCTTTATGGACTGTTGGATTGCAGCAACGAGATTTTAGTATTTGTGGTTTTGATAATACGGATCTAGTGATTGCAATTGGCTACGATTTGATTGAATTTTCGCCGAAAAAATGGAATCCTGATGGTGAAATTCCCATTATTCATATTGGTACAAAGTTAGCAGAAATTGACAGTAGTTATATTCCGGAAGTGGAAGTTGTTGGGGATATTACCGATTCTTTGAATGAGATTTTGAAGGTAGCAAATCGAGATGATAAAGCCCAACCCTATGCCATTAAACTAAGGGAAAATATTCGTGCGGATTACGAGCGTTACGCTAAAGACGAAGAATTTCCGATTAAACCGCAAAAGTTAATTTACGACTTGCGGCAGGTGATGGGACCTGAAGATATTGTAATCTCTGATGTAGGGGCACATAAGATGTGGATTGCCCGTCACTATCACTGCCATAGCCCCAATACTTGTTTAATTTCCAATGGTTTCGCTGCTATGGGAATTGCGATTCCTGGAGCTTTAGCGGCGAAATTAGTTTATCCCAATCGTAAAGTTGTGGCTGCAACTGGCGATGGTGGTTTCATGATGAATTGTCAGGAATTAGAAACAGCTTTACGAGTTGGTACACCATTTGTGACGTTGATTTTTAATGATGGCGGTTACGGGTTAATTGAGTGGAAACAGGAAAATCAATTTGGTGAAGGTAAAGCATCTTTTATCAAATTTAGTAATCCCGATTTTGTGAAATTTGCAGAAAGTATGGGATTGAAAGGTTATCGAGTGGAATCGGCTACCGATTTAGTTCCCATTCTTAAAGAAGCATTAGCACAAGATGTTCCAGCGGTAATTGATTGCCCTGTAGATTATCGGGAAAATATGCGGTTTACTAGAAAAGCCGGAGAATTAAATTGTGCGGTGTAGAAAGTAGAAATTGACTATCTCCCAGCTTATAGCTGGGAACCCACATTCCGCACCCTAACTGTCACAAGTTCATAAGTACTGAAAAATTGACTGGTATATAGTATTTATGAACTACTAAATAAAGGATTATTTCTAGACTTAATAAAAATAATTTGCATTTAGTGAAATTACTTCCTTTAGACTCTAAAATTAGCCAGTCTGGTATTATTTTTAATTATGTAAGATAATCTTTTACTGGAAGAAATAATCTGTTTTCCCAGAAGATTCGGGAACCATTTCAAGACTCGGGGGAACCCCAAAAACAACAAATCACCACTAATATTATTATCTATACACCCATGCAGGCTATAGATTTGTTCTGTTTTTGGGGTTTACACACACAAAGCAATTATTGATAATTAATTTGTTTTTCCGGAAAATAAAAATAAATAACACCTCTATTCACTCATCTCCGGAATAATTTAAATTTACTCAAAAGATACGTAAACATGCTTAATTATAAATGATGTTGAAGTCAGGAGGAAGATAGAAGTTGGTAATGTATTTATATGTCTCATTTGTTAAAAACCCTATATTACTTGCTCATACTATTTTTTCACAAAGTAGGAGAGAATAATATTTTTTATACCTCAAAACAATAATTTTTAAAATATACAATTAATTTTGCAATGGTACTTAAAGAACATTTCACCCTTTTCCTCACATCTTACATTTATATGTATAAACCATTACGTGTAAATGTAAAAGGTAAAAAAAATACATTGTTTAATTGATTATATCTCCCGAAATTAGGATTTTTTGCTTAATACTGAGTAATTAAAAATGCTCATTAATCCTGTCAATCGTGTAATTCATACTTGAATTCAGTAAAGCTCATGTAAGGCTGATATGATTTACTTATGAATGTATTATTTACTCTTGAAAACTATCTAAAGACATAGTTTTCTAAGAAAAGAGTGAAAAAAGGTTCTTATATCAAATGGATGAAAAGCGTCTCCAAGCTTATTTTGATATCATCAATCAGCTGCTTGTAAATGCTAGCAGTGAAGAAGAAGAAGAAACTACTTTAAATGCCGATCCCGAATATGTAGATGCGGGGTTAGTAGAAACGATGATAGAGGTAGGGCGGGGGTTTTCTGAGGAGGGCAATGAAGATGTTGCAGAATTTTTGATGAGTGTTGCAACTCAGTTAGCTGATGCCCTAGGATTATCATTATCAGATTTTAGTGCAGAAAATCAAGGGGATTTATTAATCCAAGCCTTGTTAGTTACTGAAGAAACTGAAGGGAATCCGGAAGTAGTATACCCTTTACTGCAAAATAATATAGAGTTACTTGACGATAAATTTGCTGAAGTATTGCGAAATTGGGGGATGGATGCAATTTCTCAGTCATCTTCCGAACAAGCAGAAGATATTGCTGCAACTATTGGTATTTTCAGCAGCTTGATTCAGGAATTTCCCTTGGGTAAGCGCGTCGATAATTTAGAAATTGCGATCGCGGGTTATGAAGTGGTTAGTTCTGTATTTACAGCTGACAATTATCCCGAACAATGGGCGGCGACTCAATATAATTTGGGAAATGCTTACAGCGATAGAATTCGTGGGCAAAAAGCAGAGAATATCGAAAAGGCTATTTCTTGTTATCAAGCCGCATTACAATTTCATACCCGCGAAACATATCCCTATGAATGGGGGATGATTCAAAACAATTTGGGTGCTGCTTATAGTAACAGAGTCAAGGGAGAAAAAACAGAAAATCTTGATGCTTCTATTCATCATTATGAAGCTGCTTTGCAAGTTCATACTCAAGAAGCTTATCCAGATGAATGGAAAATGGCTCAAAATAATCTTGCTGGAGTGCGTCAGCAAAAAGGAAACAACTTTTAAAACAAAATAACCGCAAATAGGGATATTGGGTAGAGGGGGGTAGGAGTTAGGAGTTATAAATATATTTTTTTTTAACAGATAATTCATAATTGATAATTGAAAAAGCCCCGTTACAAAAATGTAACAAGGGCATTATTAGTATTATGACTGTTGCAATCTAAAATAAGTTACATAATAAGAAGACTTTTTATCCAGGTAAAATTTAACAATTTTCTGATTTTTTAATGTTTTTTTGGTAGCATGGAATTCAAAATCTAAACAAGTATTGCAAAGTTTTCTGTCATTCTATAAAAGCATTTTGGTATACACATTTAAAATGTGTTGAAAAAATTAATTTTGCTTTTTTAACAGCAATACAGTAATACGAGAAAGTAGTAATTTTTAGGAGTATTGACGGGCTTTTAAGTTTTTT
>DESS01000254.1:12477-32666 GCA_002361335.1 Richelia sp. UBA3308 | reverse complement strand
TGCTCCCATGCTCCCGTTGAAACGTCAAGTAATGTCCGGCTTTGTCCTGGTTTTATGTAGCAGAACGCATAAAGGCGTACAGCAGTCGCTCATGGGAGAAACCCCCCGCTCACCCGCGCTGCTTCACCGCCCCTACAGCCTGCCCTACAGGAAAAATGTGGCTTTTTGCTAAGTCCTAAATTGGTCTAATTTGATTTTTGAAATAATTTTTGAAAGGATTAGTATGTCAACAGAAGAACTATTGCAAAAACTGAAACATCCCAACCCCCACCTACAGCAACGAGCAATGTGGGAAATAGCAGAGAATCGTGATGAAACAACTATCCCCCGATTGATGAGCATTCTGGATGAGCAGGATACCACCTATCGGCGAGCAGCAGTCAAAGCTTTAGGGGTAATTGGTTTTGATGCGGTAAATCCTTTGGTTGAGGCATTGCTGCATAGTGAAAATGTTACAGTACGGGGAAGTGCAGCAAAAGCACTCGCGCAAGTCGCCATTAATCATCCAGATACTTCCTTTCCTGCGATCGGTGTGGAGGGCTTAAAAACAGCCCTGGATGATCCCAATCCTGTGGTGCATATTGGATCAACCATGGCTCTAGGCGAGATAGGCTCTCCCGCTATAGATATTTTGATTGAGGCATTGCAAAGCACAGATAACCCTGCCCTGGCGATCTCCCTTGTGAATGCTCTTACGTCAATTGAGGATACCCGAGTCGTAGAGGTGCTCAGATCTTTGATTGAGGATGAATCTACCGATTCCTATGTGCGAGAGTCAGCGGTTAGTGCGTTGTCTCGTCTGGAAATGGTATCAAAGTTTAATCCAGGAGAACGCTGATTATTGGGAATGTCTAAATAAGGATTGAAAGTAAAATAACACACAAAAAAAAACGAGGTATTTATCCTCGTTTTTTTCATTGTTTATTTTTTTATGAATTAGTTTTTTTGACACTTAGTCCCGATTATGCTCCTCGCGATTTCCGATAAAAATCTCTCCCTCACCACCTCCCTCAATTAATTAAGTAATCCTAAGTGCAGGAAGGGAGTAAGTCAGGATATCTCTATATTTCCTAGTAATAATTATTAAGTTTCACGCTTCCCTGATTAGATGTTTAAGCATGTTATCTTTCACCATCATCTGTCTTAACACCTCTAACAAATAAACCTGAGCTTCTTCTTTACTTAGTTCAGTTACTTGATGTTTTAGATTTTCTAAACGAAATTTTTGCTCTAAACTTAGCTCCATTGGGAAGTCCATAATTCACTCCTAGGGAAAATGCTTTTTACACAGTTATTTTTCCGACTCGATACTAGTTTAGCGTTTTTCATGTAAATTGTCTATTTTGTCAAGCTATTTACAAAGTTAGTAACAAAGATTTACTTTTTGATTAAAAAAATTAGGAGCGGATGGCTTGTTTTCTTAGTTTGGGTACTATAGTTGCCCAGTTGATAAATTTACTTAGAGCCATTAAGACTTGGATACAAGTCCTAGGTGCCGATCGCCTTAAGTAAAGCTTTCATTGCCGTGTGGTCTTAAGGTAATCTAGAAATCAAGCTGAAGTATCTGTAATAAGAAAAACGAGTAAAATATCGTTCCCTAAATTAAATAAAATTAAAATGGCCGCAATCAAAAAATTAGGAGTGTTATAACAAAATGGATGCGATCGAATTTTTTGGGCAAAGTGCTGGTAAGTGGCATTCCTCTCGAACGACTCATCACCTTGCATTCAAGCGCTCGGAAATCGGAGAATCTAACATTGAAGTGCAAAGTTTAGAAGCAGATTCTCCACAAATAATTGAACTGTGCCAAATGCATGAAATCGATCCAAGTATGGCTGTAGGTGGCTCTCGTGTTAGTTGGTTGGGAACCATGGCTTGGGATAAAGATAACGACGAAAACCACGAAGGAAATACAGTGTTTGCGATCGTACCCGATGAAGATAATCCCACCAGAGGTAGATTACTTCGGGAAAGGGGTTATGCAGAAATTGTCCCTGTAGTTGGGCGTTTTCATATGGATGATGAAGGTGGGTTGGTGCTAACAACCGAATACGAAACCATGAGTTCTATCGAAAGATTTTGGTTTGCTAGTCCAAATATGAGAATGCGTACAAGTACTGTGAAGCGTTTTGGTGGGTTCAATAGTGCATCATTTTGCATCGAAACCCGCGTTGAGGAAACAGGAGATAATTCTACTACCCAAGAAATAAATTCTTCCTCAACTCAAGAAGTTATTCAAGCCAGACAGTTTTATTCTGTTCTGGGATGGTAGATAGCTTAAATTACCCATCAGCAACCCCGAAGGGATGAAATAAGGTTTTTGAATGCAGTTAAGTTTCGTAAATTTTACTGATAAATTAGGGGTGGAGATCGAGCTGCTACCTTAATATATCTTGTAAAGATATTAAATTTCATTAAAAACGTGGAGGTAATAGCGTGGCAATTCCTTTGTTAGAATATGCCCCTTCAACTCAAAACCAGCGCGTACCTGGATACGTACAACCTGGTGAAGAGCAGCCAAAAATTTTCTCTACTGAAAATTTGCTTTCTTCCTCAGATATGAATAATCTGATCGAAGCAGCATATCGTCAGATATTTTTTCATGCCTTTGCCGCAGATCGCGAACCTTTTTTAGAATCGCAACTCCGCAACGGACAAATAACAGTAAGAGACTTTATTCGTGGATTGCTACTTTCAGACACTTATAAGAAAAGCTTCTACAACTTAAATAGTAACTATCGCTTTGTGGAACAATGCGTTCAAAGAGTATTAGGACGTGATGTTTACAGCGAGCGAGAAAAGATAGCTTGGTCGATTGTAGTAGCAACTAAAGGTATCAAAGGGTTTGTTGACCAATTGCTTGATAGCGATGAGTATTTAGATAATTTTGGATACGATATCGTTCCCTATCAACGCCGCAGAATTCTTCCCAGTAGCGCTCAGGGAGAAAGACCTTTTAATATTCAATCTCCCCGTTATAACGAATATTATCGTGCCAAATTGGGCTTCCCACAAATCATTTGGCAAAACGTTACACGCAGTTACAAACCCCAAGATAAACTGCCCAAGGCAGGGGATCCAGCCAACTTCTTGTCAATGGCACAAGGTATTAACGCACAAGGAAATCCTCCTCAAAGGATTTCGCCACAGAACATTGATATCGAAAAGTCTGTACCTTATCGTCAATTGGCAACTACTGGTACTAGATGATAGTTTGTCATAACAAAAAATTGATTTAAATTGATTAGTCATTAGTCATTAGTCATTAATCATTAGCAAGAGGCTTTTTAGACAAAGGTTTTAACTAATGATTGACGACTAATGATTTTGATTTTGAGTTGGCACCTTATTGGTTGGGGTGTTCTTAGCGCCGGGAATTATATCATATCCGGTTAAACAGTTATCATATTTTTGGGGTTCAATGAGTAATGAGTAATGAGTAATAAGTAATAAGTAATGAGTAATAAGTATTCACTCGTTCGTAGATAATAAGTGCCATCTTTTCAATCGGTTTATATAGTAAGTAATTAGCCGGACTTGATATTAAAATCAAAGGTAGTGAAAAACTGATTTTATTTATTTGTTCAATTTTCTCTGTAAAACGTCCAAGAGTTTTGTTAATGTTGAAGGTAAAGGAGCATTTACCTCAACAGCAACGCCCGTAACTGGATGTTGTAACTTCAGTTTCCAAGCGTGTAATGCTTGTCCGGGTAAATTTACTCCTATGGAACGACCAGAACTATAAACAGAATCTCCTACAATAGGATGACCAATTTGAGCAGAATGGACGCGAATTTGATGGGTACGTCCGGTTTCTAACTGAAAATGCATTAATGTATAGTTACCTAGACGTTCTTTAATTCGCCAATGTGTGATAGCTTCTCGTCCACCTTTTTCCACGGGGACTACTGCCATTTTTTTACGGTCTTTAGGATGACGACCTATAGGTAAATTTATTGTACCGCATTGTGACTTTGTCGCACCATATACTACACCAAGATATTCTCGTCGTGCTGTTTTGGCTTTGAGTTGGGCTTGTAAACTGTGATGTGCTATTTCTGTTTTAGCGATCGCGATCGCGCCAGTGGTATCTTTATCGAGTCTATGGACGATTCCGGGACGTTGAACGCCACCAATTCCTGGTAAATTAGGACAATGAGCTAAAAGTGCATTAACTAAGGTACCATTAGGATGACCTGGTGCGGGATGAACGACTAAACCTGCTGGTTTGTTTAAAATCAGTATTTGCTCATCTTCATAGAGAATATCTAAAGGAATGTCTTCTGCTTGTAATTGTAAAGGTTCGGCTTGGGGTATTTCTAAAACTATAAAATCCCCTTGTTTAACAGCGACTTTTTTTGAATCACAAATTCTACCATTAAGTTGAACCTTACCTTGTTCAATCAACTGTTGAATTCTTGAACGTGATAATTCGGGTTTTTTTTGAGAAAGGTAACTGTCAATACGTGAAGTGTTTTGTTCTACTTTTATAGATATTGATTGAGTGGATATCATGTTTGACAATAGAAAAATGGTGCTTAATTGTGATTTAAAAATTTAGTGATATCTTTTCGGCGTTGCTTTGGTATTATAAAAAAAATCTTAAAAAGACTCTGCGTCCCTCTGGGTGTCACGAGGGCGCTCCTCTGCTTTGAAAAATATATAATACCGATGCCAACGGATTTGATATGAATTAAAAATTTGGAATTATTTCAAGTTACTTTTTGCAGTATGTATATGACTTATTCTCTAGCTTGATAACAAGTAGCTATTTAAGCCTAGTCTAAAAAGCTCATATTGATACATAAGCGGATAAATTCATCGTAACCGATTAGATAGAAGGTTAGTTTTATACTAAGTTAAAATCAGAGCAGATTCGGTTATTTTAATCGATTGATATACAGCACCTTCACATTGCAGGAGGTACCGCAAAAATTTTCTAAAACTCTTGTGCTACGGGCATCCCAGCCCGTAAGAATGTAACGTTCGCTCATATGAAATATACTGTATACTACCGTAGTATTAAATATAACTAATTCTTGACAAAAAAAGTTTTAAAAAAATTGATTTCAGGTTATTTAAATTTTTATTAAAAAAAAATCATATATTTATATGTAATATTTTGTACTTTAGTAGTAATATTGAATAGCTTACAATGAGTCCTAACTATACTACTTCAGAATTAAATAACAATTCTGGTATAGTTAAATATTCCTATATGATTCGGCTAAAAGTTTCTCAAAACTGTTCTAATATTGAAATTCGTGACTCTATAATGAATAGGTAATTTTAGCATTTTAGCTATTTGAAGGATTAAGTTAATTGTTTTTTATAAATTTTTAGTTTTTATTTGTTTAGTCAAAGCACCTTTGATATTAACTCGAAACCGAGTTCCCAACGGTATGCAAAATAATCAATCACCATTGTTTGAAGATTTTTTATCAGATTTTAATCATCAATATCAAGCAGAAGCTTATCGCAATCAAAAAAAAGTAGATTTAGATGAGTACTTGAACGATAAAAAGAATGATTTTAATCAAAATTATCCGGATTCCAACAGTCAAATTCAAAATTTAGATCATTTTAGTTTAAACCCATGGGAACGATATATTAATTCAAACTGCGATGGCGAAGAATATGAAAATACAGATCGCTTTTTAGATAAAAGTATTAATTCGGTAGATTATGATACTGGGAATGATTATTCTCTGGTTGATGAGAATGAAATCCACTATCTCAATTTTATTAAAAAATCTGAAATAGCAGTTTCCCGACAAAAATATTTAGAAAGTAATCGTTATGGTGATTACCAGGAAGAAGAGAATTTAAAAACTTATAGGATTGTTTGTATCGATGATAGCAGAGCAGTAGTAAATGCGATCAAAATGTATTTAGATAATAAAATTTTTTCAGTGGTTGGTATCAACGATCCATTAAAAGCTTTAATGCAAATTGTCCGTTTAAAGCCGGATGTCATTTTATTAGATATCAGTATGCCAACATTAGATGGATATGAATTATGTTCTTTATTGCGGAAACATTCCTCTTTAAAAGAAACCCCGATAATTATGGTGACAGGAAGAAAGGGAATTATCAATAGAGTCAAAGCCAAAATGGTGAAAGCATCAGATTATCTGACAAAACCTTTTCAGAAAAAAGATTTACTCAAGATAATTTTTAAATACATTGTTTGATAACTAAACAATTGTCAATTATGAATGATGATCGGTTATTTGAATAAGTGTGTAAATTATCCTCATTTTATAACATACATTTAAATAAGTAATTTTACTGGGGTGCGTTTGCCTAATTGTTAAGTGTATAACAGTACTGATATTGTTATACAACAGTTTTATGAAAAGCATTTACTCAAACTTCTGTGTGAAAGCTTCGGCAAAAATTGCCAGATACAGGTTAGCTTCTAGCATTTCTCTAACGTTGCTGTGCTTCTCTTCACCATTGCTTAATATCGCCACAGCATCAGCACAGACACCGAATAATAACAATCTTGAGGAAACAGCGATTGAAGGTATTACAGATGCAGTATCCACCTTAATTAGAGTATTGAGGAGTGAAAATGTAGAAGCTCGAATTAATGCTGCGCGTGCATTAGGTGGAATGGGTACTCAAGCTAAAATAGCCCAACCTGCTTTAATGGTAGCCTTAAATGATAAACAGCCAAGGGTACGCTACACTGCGGCAACTGCGATCGCAAATTTGGGTGGAGATATCAAAATTGCTTTTCCCCAGTTACTGGAAGCTTTGCAAAGTGAATCGAAATGGATTCGTAACGATGCTGCTTATGCTTTGAGTAATGTTGCACTTAATTTACAAACTATAGCGCGTCAGTTATCTGCCAAGGAATTGAATCAAGCAATTACTGATTTTGAGAAGACATTGGAAGTTATGGAAGAGTCTGAGTTTGAAATTCCTCCACAAGCTGTTAAATCTATCGATAATTGTTTGGATTATTTGAAGAGAGAAAGACTTAAATCCATTGGTATGGGAATTATAGCGGTTTTGGCATTGACTGCAATACCAAGAAATTTTTGTTCAGCTTGCGGAAAATATATGATTTGATTTTAGATTTTGGATTTTGCGGAAAAATTAAATTAAAAATCAAATGTTTCCTGAGGGGGCAGTATAAAGTACCCAAAAATTAGTAAGTGATATAACAGTAGCAATATTTGGGTAAATTAATTGAAAGTAGAGTATTAGCTGAAGTTAACAGCATTCTACTTTTTAATACTGTGCAATTAAAAATAATTTAGGTTCTTCAGCACTTAGTATGCTTAACTAACAATTAAAATGCCAATTAAGTAAACATCTGACTCTAAAATTATCAAAGTTTCTGAATCCATATCCTGAACGTTTAATAAGTTTCAACTTGTTGTTAATCCCCTCAACTACACCGCTAGTTGTACCGTTATCAAAATAGGCAAGAATTTCATCAATCCAACGAATAATAGTTTTTTGGCTAACAGGAAAATGTTCTGCCTTCTGTTGATAGCCACATCCCTAGTTGAAATAATCCCGCGAACCAATCGTTTGTCTCATTAAAAATAACTCGTATTTTTTCTTTTAATTCATGCATAATTTTAAGAGTAGGAGATATTTCTTTAACTTGTACAAGTTTAATTTTTTGTTCTTCATTCAAATCGGATTCATTTTTTAATAAAGCATATTTACTATTTTTTAATCCATTTAAAACTTTCTCATATTCATTTTTATCTAATTTTGATTTTGTTTTTTGAATAGAGTCTTCGATTTTTCGTTTTTCTCGCTTTCGTTTTGAATCTAATTCTCTATTTATTTGTGTCATCACATGGAATCTATCGGCAACCACTTGAGCATTTGGAATTAATTCATAAACTAAGTTTTTATAACCTATCCATAAATCTATACTTACAAAAAAGGCATCGGCGTGATGGGCAGATGGCAGAAGGTAAGAGGTATTGATTAAAACTTTAGTTCCTATCTTAAGTCTCAGTAAAAAAAAGAAACAATATTTTAAGACGCGCAGCGCGATAAATATTTATGTCCTTATTTCAATCTCACGTTTTTAAACGTGAGTCCCATCACGCCGACTGCCTACTTCCTTCTGCCTTCTGAATTCTTCTATTTGCTGTAAAACCTCTTTACCCCATGAATTGAGGACTTCCCTAATTATTTCCTGTGTTCTTCCTGGTAGTATTGCTAATAATTTAGAATTATCTAAATCAACTAAAACTGCACAGTAATTCCCTTTCCCTTTAACTAACGCTATCTCATCGATACCAAGTCTTTTTAAGTATGATGGTTTTTCTACCAATAAGTTTTTTGATGCATCTTTTAACATTCTCTCTATATATAGCCGTTGTCACATATCCCTTTTTTGCGACACTATGAATATCTGAATCTATAACTTGCTGTATAATTTTATTTGCAAGTCTTTTTGTATATTTTCTTCTTCTATCTACAAAGTCTAGCTTTTCTGTAAACGGTTTTTTACATTTTTCACATTTAAATTGTCGTTTATTTATTTCTAGAAATACTTCTTGCTCTCCTAATGGTAAATCTTTTATTGTATATCGATGGTTTTGATGTAATCTATTACTTTTTGTGCCACAACGAGGACAAATACTTTCTGTTTTTATTGACTCAATTTTTAAAATTACTCCAATTCCTTTGTATTGATGATGCGAGACAACTTTTACTCCTTCTAGATTTAGTAATTGTGTTAATATTTTAATATTTTTCGAGGTCATTGTAATAGATACACCGCTACGCGGTTTGGCTGCTTTTAATTAAGTTTTTTATAAAAGGTAGCGCGAAGGCAAGTATTTTTTAATTTTAGTAATTTTTTGATAAACTTTTTTACACTTAGAATTGAACTATTCTTCGTTCGCGTTCGCGTAGCGTGCGCTCTGCGCTCAGCGTGCCGCCGAATGGCGGCATATAGCGCAGCGGCTCCTGTGGCAGGCTCTTAGCATTTTAGGTTGTAACAAGTTAATTTACTAGCCTGTCATCACGCCACCAGAACATAGTGTAACGGTATTAAGGTGCTGCACCAACAAGTCAATTCCCGCTATCTATCCTTCGTTGGACTTATTTAATTGTTGTTTTAGCATACTAAGTACTGAAGAACCATAATTATTACTTGTGAAAATATAGATTATAAAGAATCAATTCCTAACTACTACAATGACGATGAAAAATATAACTCCATTTATTATGTACAAAAATGGAATCGCATCAAAAATATTGATATTGGTAATTATCTCATTGATGCCCTTGCTTTAGATAAAGGAAAAATTTCATCTCAAGTACTATTAAGACTATTAGATGATGACATTGAAGATGTAAAAGATTATTTACGAGAGAGTGGTTGTGATGTCGAAGATATTCCTTCTCTTAAGGATAACAATGAATTACCCATTAAAGATGACGACGATGTAGAAAGCTCAGATAAACAAAGCAATAAAAATCAAAATTATACCCCTATTGATGTATCTTCCTCTAATGATGGAACAGGTGTTAACCCAGATGATTGGGGTAAATGGGGAGAAAAAAAAGCCAAAATATTTTATGAATCTTTACGCTATAAAGTAGAGAAGCAAGATGATTTTTCAGCGGTGGGATATGATTTTATTTGTACGGGAACTAGACGCAAAAAATTGTACTCAGAAGTTAAAACTATAAGCTCTAATCAATCTATGATTCGGCTAAAACAAAGTCAATGGCAATCTATGTGTTTGCCGGATAAAAAAGATAATTATGAACTCCTATTAGTAGTTCATGAAAAGAAGTCAGTAATAGAAATTATTAGAGTCAGTAGTGCTTGGGCTACTTTAAAAAATATATTATCTCAACTTGTAAAACAAGATATAACCGAGGCAGAATATAAAAAAGAAGTTGAAGTGTTACTTGGATTTCAGCAAAATTCAGACAGTAACGCAAATGAAATTATTTTCAATTGGCAAAGATTATTAAAATCTGTAAAGCATTCCCATATAAATACATATCCCAAAGGCATAGTTAATTCTGGCGGTTAAAATCAACTACTATATTTTGGGGTCATGTAGCGATTGCGCGGTACTATTGAAAGAAGATAATTGGCTTCCCTAGCGCCAAAGATACGCGATTGCTCTGCCTGCAAACCTTATATAAATTAACGATTAGACGGTTTGCTGAATA
Source organism: Richelia sp. UBA3308 (assembly GCA_002361335.1). Classification (GTDB taxonomy): domain Bacteria; phylum Cyanobacteriota; class Cyanobacteriia; order Cyanobacteriales; family Nostocaceae; genus Rivularia. Next base: position 22,490 of record DESS01000254.1, on the reverse strand, counting down.
AAATTATTAGCCTTACCAGATAAAGCTTTCAAACTTTTTTGTGCAAAATAAGTGCTAAGGATGGTGGCAACTGGCTGAAAATCCTTGCACTTTTGTAAGAAATTATTGGTTAAGTTTAGAAGTCAAGCCGCAACACCTACTATTTTTCAAGCTGTGTGAACTCTATTTTAGATTTCTAGGCTTTTTCAGCAAGCCCTATTAAAACTTAACTACTAACTTATTTGCAGACAGAGCCGTCGAGCCCATATCAGAAGGCTTTGTCTTTTTCTTTATGGCAGACAGAGTTTATATGCATTACAAGGTAGAACCTTCTAGGGAGAGTAAGGAGAGTAAACAGAGTATATTTTCACACTAGATGCCCATAGCTGATAAAATCAATACTGCGAGTTCCCTTAAAAGGGAGCTAGCTGCCAATCGCCTTCAGTGCTAAAAATTCTCGTTTTGTATAACCCAGCTTTACCATAGGCTTTGTTGGTATAACCGCAGCAATCATTGGTATAAACCATGCGGGAAAATACGCCCTAGGGTTTACACCCATTACCCATGATAAATAAATTAATACTATACTTAACAAAGGAAATATATTATTTTTAGTTTAATTGCTAACAAAATTATTAATATATTATTATCCGGGAAAAAAAAAACCAAATTATTCCACTTAAATGATTGTTTTCTCAAGATACAAAGAAACTGTAATAGCTCCTACAGAACTAATTCCTTGAGTACAAGCACTCAAAATAGATTATTTAATTAATTATTTATTTATTACAAAACATTTGCCATTCAGATAAATTGGTTTTAATATTAGCTTGACTTACTAAGAAAAAGTTTCATACATCTTTTAATTTTTCTGCTACATTAGAGAAATCTATAGGTTAGTAAGTTAGTTGCTTGCCATCTACCACCTAGCTGACGCTCTCTATACTGGTTATGCAGTCAGTATATGGTTTTTTAAATTAAAGGTATCCAGGGTGACTATCAATCGCAATACAACACTCCTGCAAGATTGTTGACGTTGATGAGGAAATTGCGTTTTGTGAGTCAGTCACCGCTAATCAAAACATAGTATCGCTGCAAAATTTATACTTTTTTGTTTGCTTGCGTTGGTGTAAGTTGTAATCAATTACATATGGGTTGATTAGCGAAAGATACAAACAATACGTTTACCTAGACTAGTTAATTTTTTAGGCAGCGAACAATTTTGAACAAACATTAGTTTGAAATTGGTATGCGGCTTATTTTCGGTATTGCTAAAGTTTATTTTTGCACTATCTCTGTAGTCAATTCACAATTACTTCAATGAAAATACTTCCTATTAGTAGATACAGATTTTTTCAGAAAATACAGCCTGTTACTCTGTTAAAAAAAATCACCAATAAACCTGTTACGGGGTGTTTAAAGGTTTTTAGTACATCCGATTCTTGGTCATTTTATTTTCAGGAAAGTAAATTAGTTTATGCTTCTCGTGGAGATAAAATGTTTAATTTGCTTTATGCAAAATTACAACAGTATAGTAAACAAATTCCCGCACTTGCCCAAAAAAATATATATCAGCAGTTACGAGTCATTTTTCAAAAAGGTATTGATAATCAGGCAATACAAAATCCGGATTATTTAGCTATTTGCTGGTTAGTTAATCAAAAGCTGATTACTGCTGCACAAGCTCAAATATTAATCAAGGAATTAGCTGTTGAAATTATTAGTTCATTTATTGCTGTACGGGAAGGAAGTTATGAATTTACTACAGACAGTTTTATGGGGGATATGCCCGTTTTTTGCAATCTAGATATCAATTTATTAATAGAAAATTGTCAACAAAAGTCACATAATAAAGATGGTATAAGTGAAAAAAATATTGTAAATTCACTTTCTCAAAATTTACATAAAACATCATCAAAAAATAAGATACCTATTCAGCAACCATTGCCAAAACCAGGTACAAATCAATTAAATAGTCAAGATACTAATCAAAACAGAAATTATCCTTATACCAGTCGCCAAAGACTTTATAAACAAAATGGTCGTAAGAAAGTTTACACAATTGTCTCTATTGATGATAGCCCTACGGTATTAAATGCGATCCAATCTTTTTTAGATGAAGAAATTTTTAATGTCATTGGTTTTAGCGAACCTTTAAAGGCTTTGATGCAGATTCTTAGCACAAATCCAGATTTAATTTTACTAGATGTAGAAATGCCGAATTTAGATGGTTATGAATTATGTTCACTGTTGCGTAAACATTCCTATTTTAAGGATGTACCCGTGATTATGGTGACGGGAAGAAAAGGTTTTATTGATAGAGCGAAGGCGAAAATGGTTAGGGCAAGTGGTTATTTAACTAAGCCTTTTACTCAAGGGGAGTTATTAAAGATGATTTTTCAACATTTGGTTTAATAGCAATGCCCTATAGGCAATAAATTATTTAGGAGGAAATGGTTTGAGTATTTATTCGCTCATTACCGTATTAATTTTTGAAAATTCTCTAAGTGAATTGAAGTTAATTAATTATTGTCTCGATAATCCTGATTACAAAATTCTAAAATTTACAGGTGGCTCAACAAGCTTTTGATATAACATTAAAAGATAATCTAGATGTGATTGTGACTGATGTTGTAATGTCGGTAATCAGCGGCTTTGAGTTGTATCATCTACTCAAGAAATATTCGGCTACGCAAAACTTATCTAATATTATCTGTACTTCCAAAAATCAACCAATAGATAGATTATGGGGTATGAAGCAACCAGAATAATGCTTATTTAACAAAACCACTAACTCGTCAACAGCAACTTAATACAATTGAATCAGTTTTTACAGAAGTTTACGAGATTGGAAATTAAATTATCACAAAATATGAATGCTTCAAATCTTAAGTTATCTGTTACACAAACACAAACAAGTTTGGGAGATGGCTATCTTCAATTTCAGCTAAATAAAAGTACTACTGGTGTTTTATTGATAAAATATACTCAAGAAGTTGTTGTATTGCCTTTTGAGTCAGTAATTTCAATACCAAATACATCTGAGTTAATTTTGGGATTGATCAATTGGCGCAATCGAATTATTTGGGTTGTTGATTTACCCGGAATGTTCGGTTTAGAGTCGCACATTCATCCAAAGCGACAGTGCAATATTATTGTGATTTGTCATCAAGTGGAAACTATCGGTTTAATGATTCCAGAAATCAAAGGTACGGTAAGATTTAATTCCGATACTATGCAATCAGCTCATAATCAAGTTGCACCTCATATACTTCCTTATTTAAAGGGATGTATTTGCCACGAAGATCAATTAAATTTGGTGTTAAATATACAGGCTATCTTAAAATCTTCGTTTCTTCACCACAACTAGGTATAAAAACTCAATAAATTTTGGATTTTGGATTGAGGAGAAAGGGGATTATCAGCTTTGTTGGGCATTCGTCAAAAGTATCAAGGTGTCAAGGTAATAAGTATTAATGAGCGTGGGGTTTAAACAGTTTTTAATGGATGCGCCCTTTCTGCGGTGCTGTACTAGTTACAATTTTCTTGCTTGAAAGCTTTGATAATTTTATCTAAAATCTAAAATCTAAAATCTCAAATCTCAAATCTCAAATTTTTTCGGTGAATTTTGCGAGCTTTCAATCCTTTATCAATATTTACAAGTTAACACCAGTTTTGCTCTATTTGAAATATTTGACAATAGCTTAATGATGAAGAAACTGAAAACGAATCAAAATCAAAGTACAAAAAATACTAGACATCCCCAGTCTCAGTTTTCCAATTTTCCTAAATACATTAATAATCAACCAAAACAATTCCTGAATTCTTTTCTCCAACAAGTTGACTCGCGGTTGAGGAACATAAGTTTACGTGGTAAAGCTGTGATGTTATCTCTTGCTATTTGCACTTTACCCGCCGCAGGAATTACAGCTTTATCTTATCATTTAGGGAATCAAATCATTACTATAGAAGTACCAGAAGCAGACGTAAATACTCTTGAGGAGGTAGAAGCAACTCAGAAGCAGTTATTATTAATGTTGGAAATCGGTACTCTAGCAGCTGTATTACTTGCGGGTATTACTGCTGCAACTCTTGCTCATCGTTTAGTTTTACCGATTTATGCTGCTAATTTAGCGGTAAAAAAGTTAGCTCATGGTAATCTTAATAGTCGCATTCCTATCAAGGGTAAAGATGAGTTTGCTGTTTTAAGTGGCAATATTAATCTGATTGTTGAACAGTTACAAGAGTTACTCTTTGAACAAAGGGTTGAAACTGAACAGTCAAAGTTACTCTCGGATGTCATAATTTCAATTAGTCAGTCACTGAATACTGAAGATTTATTTAATAAAACTGTTACTGAAATCAGACAAATTTTAGGAGCGCACCGAGTAGTTATTTTTCATTGTAATTCTCATGGTGAAGGGCAAGTTATTGCTGAAGAAATTGCTCCCGGTTTACCTATCACTTTTGGAGAAACTATAGAAGATATTTCCATCGCGAAGGAATTGACGGAGTTTTATAATCAAGCTGAAGTTTTAGCTATTAATAATGTTGATGAAGCAGGATTGAGTGCGGAATATTTGGAGTTAATGAACCGATTGAAAATCAAAGCGGTTTTGTTAACTCCTATTTTTAAAGGTAATAAACTTTTTGGTTTTTTGATTGTGCATCATTGTTGGAATCCTCACCTTTGGCAGGCTTTTGAAATAAATTTATTAAAACAGTTAGGAATTCAAGTTGGATTATTTTTAGAACAGATAAGTAATTTAGAAATAACTCAAGCTATTCAACAATTGGCAATTAAGTTATCTGAGTGTTTTGATAGTCAAGATATTTTTAATCTAGCGGTTGAAAATATTCGTACAATTTTAAAAGTAGAAAGGACGCTGATTTATCAATTAGAAACATTTCAAACCGGAAGTTTTGTTGCTGAATCCACTGTTGCTGGTTTACCTTCAGTTTTGAGTAATAAGTTTGATATTCCTGCATTAAGCAATTATATTTTAACAACGCATCATCATAGTGCGATCGCGATTAATAATATTGCTCGAGCAGGTTTGTCAGATTCTGTTATTAAAGAATTAGAAAATTTAAATATCAAAGCATGTTTACTCGTACCTATTTTGAAAGGCGATAAATTATTTGGTTATTTAATCGCTTCTCAATATTCTCAACCCCATCTTTGGCAGGAATCGGAAATACAGTTATTTACAGATTCTGCTGTGATTTTAGGAAAGGCTTTACAACGAGTCAATCATCTTTTTGAAGCCGAAGATTTTGATCAACAACAATTTCAAAAAAAAGAAGCATTACAACAGCAAATTTTACAATTAATTGAGAGTATTGAAGCAGCAAGTAGCGGTGACTTAACCGTGCGTGGGGAAGTCACATCTGGGGAAATTGGTACCATTGCCGACTTTTTCAACTCTATTATCGAAAGTTTGCGCGAAATCGTTACCCAAGTCAAACTCACTGCTACTGAAGTTAACAGTGCTATCGCCAATGATGAAAATGCCATCAGACAATTGATAATAGATGCTAAGAAGCAAACAACCCAAATCAATCATGCCCTAGAGGCAGTTGTAGAAATGAGATCCTCTATTAAGGCTGTAGCAAAAGGTGCAACAAAGGCTGCATTTGTTGCTAATAAAGCTTTTGATACGGCAAAATCCGGTGGTGTGGCGATGGATTTAACTGTCGAAAATATTCATTATCTGCGGCACACTATGGGCGATACTGCGAAAAAAATCAAAGTACTTGGGGAGTCTTCTCAAAAAATTTCTCATGTGGTGTCATTGATAAATCAGATAGCCATGCAAACCAATTTACTCGCCATCAACGCCGGAATCGAAGCCACGCGAGCGGGAGAAGATGCACAAGGTTTTGCCATAGTCGCTGAAGAAGTCGCCGCTTTGGCAACTCGCAGTAGTGATGCAACGGAAGAAATTGAAGAAATTGTTGCTAATATCCAGCGAGAAACCAGCGAAGTTGTCAAAGCGATGGAATTAGGAATCAGCCAAGTAGTGGAAGAAACTCGTTTGATTGAAAATACTAAACAAAGTTTAAGGGAGATTCTTGATGTCAGCTATCAGATTGATGGATTAGTCGAATCAATTTCCGCCGCTACAGTTATTCAAGTGAAAAATTCTAAACAGGTGACTAATTTAATGAAAGAAATTGCCAAAATTTCTGAAAATACCGGCGATTCCTCTCAATTTATTTCTCTATCGTTACAAAAAACTGTAGATATTTCCCAGAAGTTAGCTGCTAGTGTCGATACTTTTAAAGTTACTTAGGAGCAACCCCGTGGAGAAGTCAAAATTCAAAAGGCAAAAGTCAGTAGTATCAACTCCCTCTCTAGGAATCAAATAAACATTCGTCAATCAAAAAGCGATTACAAGGGTTTCGGCTCGTATTTCTTAAAAGTGCCCCACCAGTATCAAGGTAATAATTGTTTAAAACCCCCTCCCTAGAAATCAAATAAACACTCGCCAATCAAAAAGGTATTACAAGGGTTTCGGCTCGTATTTTTTTAAAGTATTAGGAGAGTTAGTGCCACCGGAGTTAGAAATTATTTATTGTCTCCCCCTCTCCTTGTCTCCCCCTCCCCTTGTCTCCCCCTCCCCTTGTCTTCCCATCCCCCCATCCAAACCATGTCTTCTCAAAAAGAACTAGAAATCAAAATGCAGTTTCTAGAAGAAGCCACCGAGCATCTTAATACTCTAGAAAATGCCATCGTTGAAGCTCAAAGTAATCGTAAAATTGATTTACAAAAAATCAATGCTGCATTAAGAGCCGCTCATTCAATTAAAGGTGGTGCTGCAATTATGGGATTTCGCTCTCTGGGCGATTTATCTCATTTACTCGAAGATTCTTTTAAGATTTTAAAAGTTAATAAAACTTCCTTAGAAGTTGATAGTTCATTACAAAGTTTATTACTATCGGCAATTGATTGGTTGCGTCAAATAGTAGAATCAATTTCAATCGGACATGATGTTGATGAACAATGGATAACTACTTTTTGTTATCCTGTATTTGAAGAATTACGCCAAACTTTGGGTGAACCCACTCCGGAAGATGCTATGACAATTATTTCCCCGGAAGATAACCCAGAAGAAATTATATCTTTATTGTTTAAAACTGAAGTTGAAGATTATTTACAACGTTTAGAATCTTTATTAAAACAAAAACAAGCATTTCTATTAAGGGAAGAAATGGTAATGATGTCTTCCCAATTGGGTGAATTGGGGGAAATGCTGCAAATTCCTGCTTTTATCCAACTTTGTCAGTCAATAATCCAACGTTTATCTACTGCTATTTCCGATGCCGAAGTTGAAGAAATTGCTCAATTAGGGTTGGCAGCCTGGCGAAATACCCAAGTTTTACTGCTTGCTGGTAAACTAAATGATTTACCCACCACAATCGATGGAAATCAAGCCGAAGATTGCCATCAAATAACTGACAATCAACAATTAAATTTAGTAAATAAAGTAAATAATACTTCCCCAACTCTAGAAGAAATTAGAGAAACATTACCAGAATTTACCGCTATACCCAAAACAGAAAATCAAGAATCTACTGTTAGAGTACCCAGCAAACAACTGGAACAAATCAATGATTTATTTGGAGAATTAACAATCGGGCGTAATACCCTCAGATTACAATTAGAAAGAATTAGTAAATTAATTCGCAATCTCGCCATCCGCGTCAAAACTCTCGAACGAGAAAATCATGAATTACGCTTATCTTACGAAAAATTTTCCCTACAATTATCTACTTTAAAACCTAAATACTCTCAACTTCAGCAAAATTTCCAATGGCATAATTATGAAGATATTTCAGCGATTAATCATAAATTTGATACCCTACAACTCCAAGGTTATAACGATTTAAATACACTGTCTCAAACAGTGATGGAAAATATACTCAAAATTCAAGAAATTACAGGGGATATTACTCTTAGTTTAGAAGATACAAACCAAGTTAATCAGCTACTCAATAAAACATCTCGAAAACTACAAAATTCCCTAACTAAAGTTAGGATGCGTCCAATTTCTGATATAATCCAACGTCTACCTAAGGCTCTGCATAATTTAAATCTAGAATATAGTAAAAATGTTAACTTAACATACGAAGGTGCAAATACCTTGATGGAACCTGGTATTTTGGAAGCCTTGAATGAGCCTTTAATGCATCTTCTTCGCTACGCTTTAGATCTTGGTATTGAAGACTCTCAAACTAGAATTGCTGCTGGTAAACCAGAACAAGGATTAATCGAAATCAAAACCTTTCATCATGGCGATCGCACTATTATTACCATACGCGATGACGGACAGGGAATACCCCTAGAAAAAATTCGCACCCGCGCTCAAAATATCGGCTTGAATGCCCAAATGTTAGCTAATGCTAGGGATGAGGATTTATTAAGCCTGATTTTTGAACCTGGATTTAGTACTTGTGACGAAATTACACCACTATCCGGTATGGATATTGTTCGTAACAACCTCAAACTAATCAATGGAGAAATTACAGTTGATTCCATACCTGGAAAAGGAACTATTTTCACTCTATCGATACCCTTTAGCCTCTCAGTAGCGCGAATAGTCTTGGTAGAAAGCAACGGCATAGCTTTAGCCTTCCCCACCGATGCCGTACAAGAAATATGCTTGCTAGAAAACCGGCAGATTTTACCAACTCAAAATGGCAAAGTAATTAACTGGCAAGATTCTCTAGTAGAGTTAATTAACATCAGCGATTATCTACAAGTCAACAAAATCCCTTCTACATCATCTATCTTAGAGATTTCACCGAGACTGGAAGAAAATATTGTATTAATTATTCGCACTAAAAATCAATTAATCGCAATACAAGCAGATCGTTGTTGGGACGAACAAGAAGTTACCGTGCGACGGGTAGAAGGCAGTATTCCCTTACCATTAGGCTTTAACAACTGTACAATTTTAGATAATGGTCGGATAGTACCCTTAGTAAATACCCAAAAATTATTAGAATTAATAGCTAAAAAAAATACATTAAATTCCATCTCCCGACCTTTTTCTCCTACCCCTTCCCCATCAGTAAAAACGAAGGAAGAAGGCTGGAATTGGGATGGGGAATTAAACTCATATTTAGAGGTTAAAAATCATCAAAATAGCATATTAATAGTAGATGACTCAGTCAACGTGCGGCGCTTGTTAGCACTTAGCCTCGAAACAGCCGGATACATTGTAGAACAAGCAAAAGATGGACAAGATGCACTATTCCAACTGCAAAGTGGCTTACAAGTACAAGCCATAATTAGCGACATCGAAATGCCCCATATTGATGGTTATAATTTTCTTATACGTCTAAAATCCCACAAGCATTTTCAACAAATTCCCGTTATTATGCTGAGTTCCCGCAGCAGCGAAAGGTATCGTAATCTTGCCATACAATTAGGTGCCCATGTGTATCTATCTAAACCTTATAACGAATATGAATTATTGCAGACATTGAAGGGAGTGGTGAATAACAGATAGGGAATTTTTGACGTTGCTGAATCTGGGTATGAATTATACATGTAGAGACGCGTTAGCGCAGCGTGCCCGATAGGGCATTATATCGCGTCTGGGACAAGGTTTTCGATTTTTCAATAAATCCTTTTCATATCAAATCAGCAACGCCGGATTTTGTAAAGAAATGTGAACAATTCGGGTAATTGCGATCAGCCGCACGGCTGCGCCAATCGCGACTGATTTCTCCTAAAGGTTAGATTGCAGTCTTTGAATGGGTTGAAGGGATTCCGATATCTTAAGTATTTAATTTTGACGATTTTACAGCTAGAGGTTTGCGGGTACCCTCCGGGTAAGAGTTTGCTGTTGGTAGGCGGTGATATCAATATTAATGGTGGAGGATTATATGCCTTTGGTGGGCGTATAGAATTGGGTGGTTTGAGGGGTGTTGGAAAAGTTGGTTTGAATAGTGATGGGAATAATTTTAGTTTGAGTTTTCCTTCGGGGGTAGAGAGGAGCGATGTAACACTAAACAATAGCGCT
>DESS01000254.1:0-12373 GCA_002361335.1 Richelia sp. UBA3308 | reverse complement strand
ACTTAGAAATGACAGGAGGGAGTGCGCTACTTGCAGGAATAGATGCTGGGCTGGGTGACGATGGAAGTAGGGCAGGAAATATTGATATTAATGTAAGCGATGCGATCTTACTTAATGATGGGAGTTTTATAGGAAATGGTGTGCGATCGCAAGCAACGGGGCAGGGAGCCGATGTCAATATACTAACTAGCGCCTTGCTCATTGAAAATGGAGCTGCGGTTGATGTCAGTACATTCGGTGCGGGAAAGGGAGGAAATTTAAATGTTGATGCCCAAGATATACAACTGATTGGTACAACTGCTGATGGTAGATTCAGAATAGTGATATTGTCGCATTTGGTGAAGGGCGAACACCTAGTAGTGATATTGTCGGATTTGATCAAGGGCTAAAATCTGGTAGTAACATCGGGGTTTTTGCCCAAGGTATTCTCGGCATTGAATTTCGGACACAACGAACCCCAGAAAGTGATATTGTTGCCACCGGAGATGTTACGTTAAATATAGAAGAAAGTGAACCCGAAATTAACTCCATTGAATTGCCAGAAATTCCACTTGAAAGCCGATTTAACGATGTATGTGAAGCAAGTACAGGCCCAAATCCAAGTACATTTTATTACTTTGGCAACGGCGGTATACCAATCGGCCCCTGGGATTATCTCCAAGATGAGAGTATTGATGTAGGTTGGGTTCCTATTCCCGAGGTGACAAGGAAGGTGACAAGGGGACAAGGTGACAAGGTGACAAGGAGACAAGGGGACAAGGTGACAAGGGGAAGAGTTGTAACCCAAAATCGAATTGTGGAAGCTACTGGTTGGATTGTTGATGAAAATGGTGATATTTACTTTGTGGCTGATGCTTCCCATGAAACACCACCGTCTTTTAATAATCCATCTTGTTTGAAAAATAGATCCTAATTTTCTCCCAGTATCTGGCGGTTAAAACCGCTACTACACAGCCAAAGTCCACCTCCGTGGACTATCGAATTTCTAAACCGCGCAGGCGGGTTTTGATTGTGTAGCTGCGGTTTCAACCGCCAGGTAATGTATGAAATTAGACTCATCCTTACAACCTCTAATATCAACAATATAATTTGATTTATAAATTCAACTTTCCTCAAGCCAATTTTCTAAATCAATCCCTTTAACTCTCCCCATATCGGAATCATTAGAAACCAAAATCAACCCGCCTGTAATAGCAGTTGCAGCGATTAAAACATCAGTATCTTGAATTGGCGTACCTTTTGTCTTCAAATCGGCATGAATTGTACAAGCTGTTTCAATAATTTCTTTGCTATCTAAATATAAAACTTCATATTTCTGAAAAAAAGTTTGAAATTCGGCTAATTTCCTTGTAGCATTTAAAGCTAAAAGACCTCTTTTGACTTCGTAGTAGATTATACAGCTTATAAAGACTTTTTCTCCCAAACGACGAACTTCTTCTAATTTCTTATTTACCGTTAAATTTCTTTTTTTCAAAATGTAACTGACAATATTCGTATCTAATAAATAATCCACCCGATCTATCTACCTTCTACCGCTTCATCAAAAATTGCCATTTCTTCTGGTGTTAAATCATTTAAAGTGCCCGAAACGGCTTCTAACACTAAGATTTTGTCAATCCTACGAGTAAGTTCATTGTCGGGAATAGCTCTAAATTCCTCCTCAGAAAAGCTTGCAAATAAATCCACTAACATTTCGACCATTTTTTCTTTGTTTAATTTTTCTTGATAAAGGGTATTTTCTTTAATTAGTTTTTCAACTATCGGTGAAATTCGATTTACAAACTCGGGATTTTCGCTTTTTACTTGTTGCATAATGAACTCCTATTTTTTTATTTCTTAGAGGATGTTTTTAGAGGATATTTTTAAGGTTATGGCGCTTAAAACCGCTACTACACAGACAAAGTCCACCTGCGTGGACTATTAAATTCTAACCCGCGCAGGCGGGTTTTGATTGTGTAGATGCGGTTTCAACCGCCAGCTAAACTCGATTCATCAATGGGGTAATAATTCTAAATTCTTCATTCGGCCATTCTAAATTTACCTTGACTTTTGACTTATTACCTTAGGCACCAATAACCCTTGGTGCGTTAGATGTATTAAAATTATTTGTTTTAACAGATAGATTGTCGTGCATCTAACACACCTAAAACATCGCGGGAGAATGGTAGCCCCGTATTTTTAAATCGGGGCGGAAATTTGACACGGGCGCAAAGCTCGCCGGAAGAAGATTCTTCCGGCAGACTTTGCGAATTTATTCGCCGTCATTCCGAATTAATACTTGAATATACTCTCTTATGCGTTCCTGCCAATCTGGGACGTTTTTTAACGCTTCTTTGTCTTGTGGTGTTAGACGTATGCCAACTAAAGCTTTAAGCGCTTTTGGTCGATTGGTAATAAAACCTTCTTTATTGCCTTTTTTAAAATGTCCAGATTTATCTCTCATTAGATTGACGGTTAGTTAACTAACTGTTATATTATTATAACAACATTTGAGAGGTCGGTCAAATGGCTCTAAGCACAACTCCATCATTCATAACTGAATTGCCTATTTTAGTTGATAGTAAACTCGAAAAACAGTTGAGTGCTAGATTTCAAGCTGGTAGGCAGTTATACAACGCTTGTTTAAATGAAGCATTGGTTCGGATGGAATTAGTGCGTAACTCTGAGCCATACAAGCAAGCAAAAAAACTGAATCGCGAGAAAAATAAAAAACAGCGTAAAGAATTATTTAAAGCCGCTAGAGAGCAAGCAAGATTTTCTGATTATGAGTTACAAAGTTTCGCTAATTTAACTGCAAAGTCTTCTAAATGGATTGCAGCTAAAGTTGACTCTAATACTCAACAAAAGTTAGCTTCAAGAGCATTCAAAGCAGTTGAACGAATCCTGTTTGGAACGGCTAAACAAGTCAGATTTAAAGTAACTTCTCGTTTCAAATCAGTAGAAGGTAAGTCGAATAAGCAAGGTTTGCGCTGGGTAAAAGACAGCGTTATTTGGTGTGGTTTAAACATTAAACCGATTATCGATTGGAATAACCCAGTATTAGTTTACGGCTTAAATTCACCTGTTAAGTATTGCCGTATTTTATGGCGTAATTTAAATGGTAAAAAGCGCTGGTTTATTCAATTAATTAATGAAGGATTGCCATATCAAAAACCTCAAAACTACGTAAAACAAGGAATAGTTGGACTTGATGTTAACATATCTAATGTTGCGTTTGTTGCTGACAATAAAGCAGGATTATTACCATTTGCAGAGAAAGTACCAACATTTGAGCGTGAGATAAAAGCGCTTCAAAGAAAGATGCAACGCTCTCAAAGAATGCATAATCCAGATAATTTTGAGCCAGAATTTGACAAAAAAGTTGGTAATAAAATTGTTCGCAAGAAAGGTAAAGTTAAAAAAGGTAAAAAACAATGGATAAAGACAAGAAACTATCGCCGAATAGCAGCTAAGAAAGCTGAATTAGAGCGACGTAAAAGTAGCTACGCAAAGTCTCGAAACCTAAAGACGGTTAATGAGATATTACGGTATGGTAATCAGATTAAAACTGAGAGAGTAAGTATTAAATGCTGGCAAAAGCTTTACGGTAAAGCTATTTCTGCCAAGTCACCAGGATATTTTCAATCTGAACTTAAGCGCAAAGCTGAAAATGCTGGCGGTTATTTTCTAGCTTTTTCTACTCAAACTACCGCGTTGTCACAGACTCACTTAGATGGCACTCGCATCAAAAAAAGCTTATCTCAAAGGATACATAAAGATGTAACCGGGTTTGTGATGCACCGCGATTTGTTCTCCGCATTTTTGAGTAGATGCGTTTATAACGATAAGCTTTCATTGTGGGATGCTCAATGTGAGTATCCGGGGACGGAGCCGTTCTTGATGGATGCATGGAAGCAATATCAACAAACTGCAAATCGAGTAGCCGAGCGTGAAAGTAAGAACGGTTATAGTTCTTCTGAGCAGTTATCCGTCGAAGTGCTAACCTCTAACCAGATAGTCACAAAGGACGACAAGTTAGAAGGTAATGCCTGAATCGCCGTCTATTTATAGCGGCGAGTGGCTCAACCTACAATCTTATTACTCATTTTATCAAGTCCGGCTAATTACTTACTATATAACCAAGACTTAAGAATGGCGGCCCTTACCAACATAACCATGAAGACTCATTACTCGTTACTCGTTACTCGTTACTTGTTACTCATGGACCCCCACAGATATGATAACTGTTTAAGCGGACATGATATTACTTCTTACTCATTACTCAAAAAAAAGGCGGGCTATTTACCCACCTCAAAAAAACGAATTATTAAATTACCAATTAACCCAAAACTTTCTTGGCAGTTGCTACGACATTATCAACATTGAAGCCGAATTTATCCATAACAGTAGCACCGGGAGCAGAAGCACCAAATCTATCGATGCTTACCATATCGCCCTCCATACCAACGTACTTATGCCAGCCAAAGCTTGCAGCAGCTTCTACCGATACACGCTTAGTAACAGATGCTGGTAAAACGGATTCTTTGTAAGCTTCGTCTTGATCTTCAAACAATTCCCAAGAAGGCATGGAAACAACGCGAACCTTCTTACCTTCGCCGGAAAGTTTTTCAGCAGCACCGACACAAAGCTGTACTTCGGAACCGGTACCAATCAAAATTATATCTGGAGTTCCATCACAATCTACCAAGGTATAAGCACCTTTGATAGTATTTTCTATAGAAGAACCTGCTAGGTTAGGTACACCTTGACGGGTGAACGCTAATAAGGTAGGAGCATTTTGCTTAGCTCTTTCAATTGCGACTTTGTAAGCCCCAGAAGCTTCATTTCCGTCTGCGGGACGAATTACTGTTAAATTCGGAATAGCTCTCAAGGAAGCTAAAGTTTCAATTGGTTGGTGGGTGGGGCCATCTTCACCTTGTCCGATGGAATCGTGAGTCATTACCCAAATTGCACCAACCAGAGAAAGTGCTGATAGACGAATTGCAGCACGCATATAATCGGTAAAGATTAAGAAAGTCGCACCGTAAGGAATCAATCCCGAACCGTGGAGCGCCATACCGTTACAGATTGCGCCCATACCATGTTCGCGCACACCGAAGTGGACGTTACGATTGATGTGTTGTCCTTTCTGGAATTCGCCTTCGCCTTTAATTTCGGTCAAGTTGGAGTGAGTTAAGTCAGCAGAACCACCGATTAACTCTGGTAAAACTTTTGCCAATTCGTTGAGGCAAGATTGGGAGTATTTACGGGTTGCTAAACCTTTGTCTTCGGGGGTGTATGTAGGTAATACCTGATCCCAACCATCGGGAAGGGCACCGCTCAAATAACGTTCAAATTCTTTCGCTTCGCTGGCATATTTTGATTTGTAGTCAGCAAAAGTCTTGTTCCACTCATCTTCATAACCAGCACCGCGTTCCACAGCTTTACGCATATGGTTTACAGCATCGTCTGGCAATACAAATGGTTCGTGTTGCCAACTTAAGTTTTCGCGGGTGAGTTTAACTTCATCAGTACCAAGAGCAGCACCGTGAATACCTGCTGTATTTTGCTTGTTGGGGGCACCGTAACCGATGGTGGTTGTCACCTTAATCATAGAGGGCTTATCGGTGACAGATTTTGCTTCTTCGATCGCTTTAGCAATTCCTTCTAAATCGGTATTACCATCTTCGACGTGAAGAACGTGCCAACCGTAGGATTCAAAGCGCTTGGAAACATCTTCAGTGAATGCTACGTCCGTGGAACCATCAATAGAAATGTGATTGTCGTCATACAGCGCAATCAGCTTACCTAAACCTTGGTGTCCTGCAAAAGAGCAAGCTTCACCAGAAATGCCTTCCATGTTGCAACCGTCACCTATAATTACGTAGGTGTAATGGTCAACAATTTGAGCATCGGGTTTGTTGAATTTAGCAGCCAAGTGTGCTTCTGCCACTGCCAAACCGACTCCATTGGCAATTCCTTGGCCCAAAGGTCCGGTAGTAACTTCTACCCCTGCGGTCACGAAATTTTCGGGGTGTCCGGGAGTAGCTGATTCCCACTGACGGAAATTCTTGATATCTTCTATGGTGACGCTATCAAAGCCCGCTAAATAAAGCAGAGCATACTGCAACATAGAACCATGGCCAGCGGACAAAACAAAGCGATCGCGGTTGAACCATTTGGGGTTTTTGGGGTTGTACCGCATGAACTTATCCCACAGCACGAAGGCCATTGGGGCAGCGCCCATAGGAAGTCCTGGGTGGCCGGACTTTGCCTTTTCTACAGCATCAATTGCTAAAAAGCGAATTGAGTTAATACAAAGTTGTTCTAAGGTTTGGGTTTCGGTTGCAACAGCCATAATACGATTGTTTTTAACGATGGTCTTCGTTCTGTTAAGAGCTTCTATGTAGCTGTTAGGGTTAGTTGAAATTTTCCCTATAGCTATTTTTATCATCCCATCGCTGGCTGTGGACAAACAAGACGCACAGCCAAAGAATTTTTATGAAGGGACTTGGGATTAATTGTATAGAGGATTGCGACAGTTATTCAGTTTTTAATTAAACTAATTTATGCGGCAACGTGCAGATGCACCTTGCCGCAAATTGCCATTCGCTTATATAAAGCATGAAGGATGAAGGATGAATTTTGACTTCGGACTTCATACTTCATGTTCGATCCTTCATTAAACGTACTTTTTAAAGGCTAGCGTCACATTGTGACCGCCAAAACCAAAGGAATTAGATAGCGCTACATTTATATCTAGAGCACGACTTTCGTTAGCAATATAATCCAAGTCACATTCGGGATCTCGATTTTGCAAATTGATTGTCGGTGGAACTCGATGATTGGCGATCGCTAATACTGTGGCTACGCCTTCAATTCCTCCAGAACCGCCTAATAAATGACCAGTCATGGATTTGGTAGAACTAACTACTATACGCTTAGCATGTTCTCCCAGGGCTTCTTTCATGGCAGCAGTTTCGGTGGGATCATTTACCGGAGTGCTGGTACCGTGAGCGTTAATATAAGTTACTTGTTCGGGAGTGATTTGAGCATCCTTGAGTGCTAATTGTATAGCTCTTGCGGCTCCTTTTCCACCGGGTACTGGTGAAGTCATATGATAAGCATCACAAGTCATACCATAGCCAATCATTTCGGCATAAATTCTGGCACCGCGACTTAAAGCGTGTTCGAGTTCCTCCAAAATCAAAATCCCCGCACCTTCACCCATAACAAACCCATCCCGATCTTTGTCAAAGGGACGACTGGCTCTTTCCGGGAGATCATTACGGGTAGAAAGGGTTCTTGCAGCAGCAAACCCAGCCATAGATAATGGTGTAATAGCAGCTTCACATCCGCCACAAATCATTGCTTGAGCATATCCCTGTTGAATGATCCGAAAAGCATCACCAATAGCATTGGAACCGGAAGCACAGGCAGTTACAGGGCAAGAATTAGGACCTTTAGCTCCAGTATGAATTGCTGTTAACCCAGCTGCCATATTGGCAATCATCATCGGTATCATAAAAGGACTACAGCGATCGGGACCACGATTAAGGTAAACCGTTTGCTGATCCTCCATCACCTTAATGCCACCCACGCCGGAGCCAAGTATGACACCAATTTGTTCGGCATTCAAATCATTGATGGTTAAATTCGCGTCCTTAACAGCCTGCTTTGCCGCCGAAACCCCAAACTGGGCAAATCTATCCATCCGCTTAGCTTCTTTACGATCCATGTATTCGTGAGGATCGAAATTTTTGACTTCACCAGCAATGCGGCAATCATGGTGTGAAGCATCAAATAAAGTTATTTTACCAATACCATTACGACCGCTGGCTAATCCTTCCCAATATTCTTCTGGTGTGTTACCAATTGGTGTAATCGCGCCAACACCAGTTACAACAACGCGCTTAGGTTTAAATTCTGTCATGATGATATTTATGGTGGCTCGACACGAAGCCGCAATTCAACCCATAGGAAAAAGTAAATTGGAAATTAGGAACTAGGGATAAGAGAATTGTAATAGTTCGGAAGATAAAAATGTTCCAACTTTTAATCCCCCCTTGTCCCCAATCCCCAATTATCTATTACCTATGCTAGGCGGATGCGGCAACTTTGTTATTAATGTAGTCAACAGCCTCTTGAACTGTAGTAATTTTTTCGGCGGCTTCGTCAGGAATTTCAACGTCAAACTCCTCTTCCAAAGCCATTACTAGTTCCACCGTATCCAATGAATCGGCGTTTAAGTCGTTGGCGAAATTAGCATTTGGAGTGACTTTCTCGTCCTCAACTCCTAATTGTTCGGCAACGATTTTCTTGACTTTTTCAAAAATTTCCGCTTGGCTCATTGATTTAAATACCTCTTCCGGGTTGCTATATTTCGCTCTTTATGGATATCACCGTTTTGAGCATATACATCTTATCGGAAAGCGCGTTCCCATACACGATGTATATGTTTCTGTTTTGTAATTATGACTAATTTTTTTCCTTGAATAGTGCTAATAGTTGGTATATACACTCAAAGCCACCAAAGAAGCAAGAGCGAAAATAATACCTTTACCTGAATAATAGATAAGCAACTGTTATCAATTATGAAGAACAAAGAAATTGATACCATACAACTGCCCAGATTGATAGAGTAGGATGAACTTTCTACTTAATTTAAAGTTGCCTCTGGTGGCCCAAAAGTTTGGCGGGAAGTAGATCTCTCCCCCCAACTGTCCATTTTCCCAATTTATCAAATTGTATTCTATTCCAAATGCTTAAATACGCTTATTTTCCAGGTTGCGTCGCTCAAGGAGCTTGCCGAGAACTTCATTCTTCTACTATCGCCCTTTCGTCAGCTTTAAATATTCAACTGATTGAACTCAAAAAAGCAGCTTGTTGTGGTTCTGGTACTTTTAAGGAAGATTCCCAACTATTGGAAGATACAGTCAATGCCCGAAATATTTCTTTGGCAGAGGAATTAAATTTGCCTTTATTAACTCATTGCAGCACTTGTCAAGGTGTTATCGGTCATGTTAATGAACGCCTAAAAGCCTGTGGCCAAAGTAATCCGACTTACTTAAATAAAGTTAACAGTTTGTTGCAAAAAGAAAGCTGTTCGCCCTATGGCGGCACCACCGAAGTCAAGCATCTTCTAATTGCTTTAATCCAAGATTATGGTTTGGAAGAAATCAAAAAACGGGTTACTAATAAATTAACGAATCTTAAATGCGCGGCTTTTTATGGCTGTTATTTACTACGCGCTCAAAATATGCCTTTTGACGATCCTTTTAAACCAGAGGCGATGGAAAATGTTTTCCGCACGGTGGGCGCAACGCCTATTTATTATCAAGGTCGTACTAAATGTTGCGGATGGCCACTTTCTAGCTATGCTACCACCCAATCTTTCCAAATGGCGGGTAAACATATCAAGGAAGCCATGGAAGCCGGTGCGGATTGTATGGTTACCCCTTGTCCTTTATGTCACCTCAATTTAGATTCTCGTCAGCCTGAAGTAGAAAAAGTTATCGGGGGTAAGTTAGGTTTACCAGTATTGCATTTACCCCAATTAATCGCCTTAGCATTGGGGGTTAGTCCCAAAGAACTTGGTTTAGAAAGACATATTGTTTCTACTAAACCTGTTTTAGAAAAATTAGGATTGTAATGAGTAGTGAGTAATGAGTAATGAGTAGTGAGTAGTGAGTAGTGAGTGGTGAGTGGTGAGTAGTGAGTAGTGAGTAGTGAATAGTGAGTAGTGAGTAGTGATATGATGTCCGGTAAATTACCCATAATATCAAGTCGGGTTAATTACTTACTATATAACCCGATTGAAAAGATGGCGGTTATTACCAACATAACCATGAAGACTCATTACTTCTTACTTCTTACTTCTTACTTCGGAACGAGTTACTCATTACTTCTTACTTATTACTCATTACTTCTTACTTCTTACTTCTTACTTCGGAACGAGTTACTCATTACTTCTTACTCATGCTTCTTTAGCAGGAACATCGAGAATTTTATTAGAATTAGTACCCGGAAGTTTGTTATTCTCTTCTACTACGTTAATATTGACTTTTTTAAATTTCGCTTCTTCAGTTTTAGGCATGACTAATTTCAAAATACCGTTTTTTAATTCTGCCTTTACTTGTTCATTTTTTACGGGCACAGGTAAATTAATTATCCGTTGAAATCTACCATAATGTAATTCAGAGCGATAATAACCGTTTGATTCGGTATTCGATTCATCTTTGATTTCACCGGCAATCAAAACCGCTTGTTTGGCTACCTGAACTTCTAAATTTTCAGCATCTACCCCGGGAAGCTCTGAACGTAAAATTAAATCTTCTCTAGTATCTTTTAACTCAATAGCAACTGGACAATTTGTCGTATTATACCTAGTAAAATTTCGATTTAAATCGAACACCTCGTCAAACATTCTATCTATTTGACGACTAATAATCTCCATTTATTGAAAAGGTCGCCAACGAATCAATGCCATAATTCAACACCTATTTATTTGAATCAGTTTTCTTACTTAATTCAAGATTAATTAGCATCTACATTCAACAAACAATCAAGCAGAAAATACGATTAAAACTATATTTTGTTTATTGACTGCTTTTGCCTTTATCTTGATTTATAGCAAAAAAATAATTAGATGTGTTGAATCGAAAAAAAGCAATATTTCTTAACTATAAAAATCCCTGAAAACCCGACTTTGATCAACAAAATCGGGTTGCCTCGATATTTTGATTATTTATCCAATGGCTGATTATCGTCGAAGCAGGAGGGTATAAAACCCCACCGTCCCGAAGGCGTGCTAGTAATTGGTTGGGCTCCTTTACCCCATCCAATTACCTCTCCCTCTCTCCCTCACTCCCTCACTCCCTCCCTCTTTATTTAAGCTTTCGCTGCAATTGCCTGATATATTGATAGATTTCCGGCAATTTTTGAATAATCGCAGAGGATTTTAAATATATTTTGTAAGGTATGGCTGGATTCCCCGAAACAATTTCCTTTGGTGCCACATTGCTATGAACTCCAGCTTTGGCGGATACTATTGCACCATCGCCGATTTTGACTTGATTGGCAACTCCGGATTGTCCTGCTAAAATAACACGATTACCTATTTTAACTCCTCCGGCTGTTGCTGATTGTCCGGCGATCGCGCAACCAAAACCTACTTGAGTACCGTGTCCAATTTGTACTAAATTATCAATAACTGTATTGCGACCGATACGGGTTTCTCCAACTGCGGGACGATCGACAGCACTATTACAACCAATTTCGACTCCATCTTCTAAAACTGTGTAGCCCGATTGCTCCATTTTGAACCAACCTTCTTGTGTGGGAACAAAACCAAAGCCTTCAGCACCAATAACCGTACCGCTATGAATTACACAATCGGCACCAATACGAGAACGTTCCTCAATGGTACAGTTAGCATATAAAATAGTGCGATCGCCAATTTTGACATCTGGATAAATCACCACGTTGGCATGGATACAGGCGTTGTTGCCAATTTCCACCCCTTGTTCAATTACAACATGAGGACCAATATAAACGTCTTTGCCAATTTTTGCACTCTCATGAATTACTGCACTTTGGTGAATTTCTGGAGCAGGATGCCAAGGTTGATAAAATAATTTGATTGTTTTAGCAAATAACAGTCGCGGTTGTTTTGTTGCTATCCAAGCGATTCCCTTTTTTTGTGCTTTTAACTGTAATGATTCATCCCAAGGTAAAATCAAGGCATTGGCACTTGTTTTATCTAGGGCATGAGCAAACTTTGGTCCTTCGATATAACTAATAGTGCCTGTTGTCGCTTCGTCAACTGCTGCTAATGCAGTAATTTCTGGATCGAGGTTCGGGAAGTCAGTTAGACTGGAATTAGTGGCAGTTTCACCCAGTTTTGTGACTATTTCGCTAAATTTCATTTTTGCAATTTGAGTAAGAATTATTTACAAAGGTTTTCTAAGAAGCTACCCCACCAGGGGGAGGTTAAAGCTTAAAGGTTAAAAGTTAAAATTTAAAGTAATAAGGTATTCAATCCCCTCACTACGAATGAAATAAACCATCGGCGCAGCCTTGGGAAGGCTGGGCACTAAAAAATAAAAAAAGTTGAAACAACAGCCCCTTCCTCCTATTTGCCTTGATTAATCCTGCTTAAGATTGAGATTTTCTTTTAAAACCATTCAATTGTTTAAAATCGACGATATTCCCATATTTTAGTTGCAATGACAATTTTTATAGGTATTATTGACTAATTAATTTGATTAACATGAATACAGCTATACATTTTTTTATAAAAATGCTGACTTGTTAACCTGAAAAAAGCAGGTTTTGTACCCATATATCTAGGGTTATAGAGATTAATGAACCTTAAACGAAGGTTTGAGCGGAA